>JAFKES010000019.1 GCA_017308495.1 Afipia sp. | reverse complement strand
CTCACCAATCCCGATATCTATGTTCAGGATCGGCTGGTCCTGCCGAAAGATACCGTACATATCGTCCGGACAAGCTTTGTCTGGGGCGATAGTTTTTATACGCGCATTCATATCCGCAATCATGGCGCGCAGCCTGTCTCGCTGAATCTTTCGCTCGATTTCGCGAGTGATTTTGCGGATATCTTCGAGGTTCGCGGGATGCGGCGCAGGCGGCGTGGAACCCATCGGCCGGAAAAGATCGATGTGAGCGGCGTCGCTCTTGCCTATATGGGACTGGACGCCGTCGAGCGCAGCACGTCTCTCCATTTCGATCCGCCACCCGACGGGATCTCGCAAAGCCGAGCGCAATACGTTCTGTCGCTGGCGGCCTACGAGCGGAAATCCATCTTTCTGGCGGTAAGATGCAACGCGACGTTTGGAGAAAAGTCGCCGTCCTTTTTCAAGGGTTTCGCGCTGATGTGCCGCGCGCGCCGGAAAAGGATGGCGGAAGCAATCGGAATCGGCACGTCGAGCGACGTTTTCAATCAGATACTTGCCCGATCGCTCTGCGATATCGCGATGCTGACGACCGAGACGCCGGAAGGTGCATATCCTTACGCGGGCATTCCTTGGTACTCGACGACCTTCGGCCGCGATGGAATCATAACCGCCCTGCAGATGTTGTGGTGCATGCCCCGTCTGGCGCGGGGTGTGCTGACGCGTCTGGCGGCATTTCAGGCCACTACGGTTGATCTTGCCAATGATGCCGAGCCCGGCAAGATTCTGCATGAGATGCGAAGCGGGGAGATGGCGCGGCTACATGAGGTGCCGTTTGGACAATATTACGGTAGCGTCGATGCGACACCGTTGTTTGTCTTGCTGGCGGGAGAATATGCCGCGCGGACTGGCGATCTTGAGACGATCAGGTCGATATGGCCGAATATTGAAGCGGCTCTGGCTTGGATTAACCAGCATTCCTCGCAGGATCGAAGTGGATTTCTTCGCCATTCCCGGGACAATACCGAGGGGTTGGCCAACCAGGGGTGGAAGGACTCGCATGACTCCGTGTTTCATTCCGACGGCCGCCTTGCCGAAGGATCGATCGCGCTATGCGAAGTTCAGGCCTATGTCTATGCTGCCAAGCGATCGATTGCCAAGGTGGCGCGCAGTATTGACGAAGTCGCCCAGGCCAATCGGCTGGAACGCGAAGCGGATATTCTTGCTGAACGTTTTGAGAAAGAATTCTGGTGCGAGAACATTGGAACTTATGCGATCGCGCTAGACGGGGCGGGGGAGCCCTGCGAAGTTCGCACATCGAATGCTGGGCACGTTCTTTTCGGCGGCCTGGCCTCGCCAGCGCGCGCGGAGCGCGTGATCAATCACCTGCTGTCCCCCGCTTTCTTCTCGGGTTGGGGAGTGAGAACGGTGGCTGCCGGCGAAAGCCGCTACAATCCGATGTCCTATCACAACGGATCGATCTGGCCTCACGATAATTCGATCATTGCGATCGGCATGGCGCGTTATGGACGCAAGGCGGCGGCATGCAGCGTGTTTGGAGCGATCACTGCCGCGGCATCGTACATGGACCTGTGCCGTCTGCCGGAATTGTTCTGCGGCTTCCGGCGACAGAGAAGCCAGGCGCCGACGCTTTATCCTGTCGCCTGTGCGCCTCAAGCGTGGGCCAGCGGCGCTTCTTTCGCCATGTTGCAGGCGTGCCTTGGGCTTCAGTTCGAGCCGACGCAAAATCGCATTCGCCTGATCGATCCGATTCTGCCGGCGTTCTTCGACATGCTTGTTCTGCGCAATCTTGAGGTGGGCGGGGCCAAGGTCGATCTTGGGCTGTATCGCTATGGCGAAACGGTTTCGCTGCAAATTCTGGAGAATCCGGACGGGGTCGAGGTTTCTGTTACTCACTGCAAGTCAAATTCGAAGCGTCCTTAACATGGCCCGCACAATATCGGCCATCTTTTGAATTGTTATCAGGGAGGCGTCTAACTTCCAGCGTATCCGTCGGCGCGGCGTCCAAATAGACAAATGTGACATATCCACGTTTCTTCTTCGATTGAATTCGCCGCCGCGGCCGCGACCTCTGATATAAACTAAATCCGCTGCTCGCTTCCACGACGAGGCGCGTCGTGGTGATGCGAAATGCAGAGTGAGATGTTTCGGTCAGCCAGCATCGAAAAAATGGACGGTGTATACGAACTCGGGTGATGGAACTCGCATCGGATTTGGCCTGGCTGGAGATCGCTTCGGTGCGCAGCGTGTGCTGGTCCTCGGATTGCTGGCGCAGGCCTTCGGCGTGCATGCCTAAGCCTTCGTCAACCATCTCGACGGCTTTTATGCTGTGGCGGTGGTGGTCGGCTTCATCTATGCCGGCACCATGCCGCTCTATGCCGTTGTCATCCGCGAGAATTTTCCGCTGAAGATGATGGGCACGATCATCGGTGGAACGGCGATGGCCGGAAGCCTCGGCATGTCAACCGGGCCACTGCTCGGCGGTCTGATCTACGACCGTTTCGGTAGCTACGTGATGATGTATGTCGGCTCTTGGGGCATGGGGCTGGCGGCCATGCTGGTGCTGATCGCGTTCCGGCCGTTTCCCAGGCGACAGGCGGAGATGGCGGCGGCTTGATGTCGCGTGACCCAATGCACGGACTGACCGTCGCGGCGTTGTAGAGCAGATGGTCGAAGATGAACTGCGATCGTGCTTTGTCGCCCATGCAGGGGTGTCGATAGCAGTTGAGTGCAGCCTGGTCCGGTAGTGATGGGCGTTCAACTTGATGGCTGCTGATTGCCAAGTTGGACAGGTCACCCGTGTATCTTGCGAAAACAGCGTGATCGACAAGCGGGGGATGCCGTTGTTCGATCTTGGTCCAACCCGAAGAGTTGCGAAGCGCAAACCGGTGCCCCTTCCCGGGGGCATACGCTATGCCGGGACAACCGGCTGCGATCCGGCTCGGCCTCGGGCGTAGCCGTCCACCAGATCGCCCGGCAGGCCGAGGCGGGTGAGCGCGACGCGCGCACCTTCCGGATCCTGCCGCCCGTCGAGAAGCGCCCGGTAGGTTTGCGCCACTTCCACCATGTCGCAGCCATGCGGAGAAAGCCGCAATCGCCTGATGCCAAGTGCTGCGAGGTCCGCCGGGTCCGTCAGCACCGCATGCACTTGGGACGACAGCGTCTGGATGCCGTTGATCGCCAGGAACGGCTGGTCGTCGAGCGTGTCGACGGCAAGGCCGTCGGGGTCCTGCTCGCAGGTGAACTGGCACGAATCCTTGTGCAGCCCGTTCAGTCGCGCATGATAGCAGCGCCCGGACAGCGCAAGCGGAAGCCGGCCGAATGCAAAAACCTCGAATGTGGTCTCGGGGCAGGCGTTCGCGATCGTGCCTGCGGTTTTGAGGGAAATCTCAACCGGCGGACAGATGGTGGTCGCGCCGTGGCGAATGAGGAAGCGCGCGGTGGCCTCGTTATAGACGTTGACGAAGGGCCCGACCACGAACGGCTTGCCACCGCGGGCGGGCAGTGCGGTGACGTCGTTGACCTCTACGAGCCTTTCGTCCGTGCACAGGTCCTCGATCGAGCGGCGCTCGCGCGTTGTGGCCGGCGCTGCGAGCGTCGACAGCGCCACCTCCTTGCCGCCGCGCTCCAGCCGTTCGATGATCTCAGGCCAGACGGGTTGCGAAAACGGCATGCGCTTGCCGCACACCACTTCGCCGATATGGACGCGGTCCACCGGTGCTTCGTCGGCGATGCGATTGTAGAAATCCCGCAGCCGCTCCGCCGGCCAATGGAAAAACAGTGGTCCGAGCGTCAGGCCGATCTGTGGCATGGCCTATCTCCAAATCTCTCTATCGCCACGTCTTGCGGTAGGCGCCGGTGGTCTGCCTGCCGCCCTCGGACATGCTGGCCAGGATATTGTCGATCTCGGTAGGATCGAAGCCTCGCTCGGCGGCGTCCACGGCGCGCTTGAAGGCGCGCACCACTTCGGTGACGTAGCCCTTGCCGCGCTGGCGTCCTTCGATCTTCAGCGCGGTGACGCCAGCCGTCTTGAGCGCGACGATCATGCTGCCGGCATTGAGGCTGACAGGATCCTCGAACAGATGGCCGGCTTTGTCGCCGGCCTTGAACCTACCCTTGCACAAGGTGGGATAGCCAGTCGGCTGGCCGGGCTTGTAACGGTCGATGGTGAAGCCGGCGAGGCGCGCGGCGGTACCGCCAGCATCCTCGTCATAGCTCACCATTTCGGGCGGCGAACAAACGCCGTTGAGGTTGGGTGACCGGCCGGAGGCGTAGGAGGACAGATGACAGCGGCCCTCTGTCATCACGCACAATCCGCCGAAGACGAAGGCTTCCGTCTCCACGTCGATGGCGCGGTTCAGCGCGGCGATCTCCTGCACCGACAGCACGCGCGGCAGCACCACGCGGCGCACGCCGAATGCCTTCGTATAAAAGCCGATCGCCTCCGGTGTAGCTGCTGCGGCTTGCACCGATAGGTGCAGGTGCGTGGCGGGATGCTGGCTCGCCATATGGTCGAGCACGGCAATATCGGCGGCGATCACGGCGTCGGCGCCGCATTCTGCCGCCGTGTCGGCAGCTTTTCGCCACGGCTCCATGGCTCCGGCATGCGCGAAGGTATTGATGGCGACCAGCACCTTGCTGCCGTGATCGTGGGCGAAACGGATTCCTTCGGCCATCTCCTGCGGCGAGAAGTTGAGGCCGGGAAAATTGCGGGCGTTGGTCTCGTCGCGGAAGCCGCAATAGATGGCGTCGGCGCCCGCCTGTACGGCTGCGCGCAGCGTTGCCGGCGTTCCGGCGGGACAGACCAGTTCCATACGGCCGCTCATGTTCGACCCTCCTCGCGCGCCGGTGCGCTCGCGGAAAAATGGCGAACCGCGCTCAAGCCCCCGAGAATGCCGGCATCGGCGAAGCGAGCCAGCGTGCCGCGCAGGCCGAGCAGATCGGAGGGGCGAAGCTCGGCGTCCTCGATGGCGTTGCGCAGCGCCACCACCGCCTCGGTGCGGCCGCTGACCGAAACAGTGCGGTGGAAAAACAAGGCATCGCCGTCGAGCGTGCCATCAAGAATGCCGAGCAGCATCAGGAGCGGGCCGCGGATGGTGACATCGCTGGGCGAGTTGCTGCTCTTGCTGAAGACGCGGACGACGGATGCCGTTCCGTCGGGTACCACGCCGAAGGCGAAGGGCAGGTCGGTCGGGTCGATCAGATAATGCGCGCTGCTATGCTCGCCCAATCGTTCGAACAGGCCGGGCCGCCGCCGCGCCAGCGAGCGCAGCGACAGTGTCAGCAGCGGCCCGAGCGGCAGGCCCGTGAATGACGGCAGAAGACGGGCAAAAGCTGGCAGACTGATTGCGTCGTTTTGCGTCGACATTTCTGCCCTCCAGCCTGCCGTCGATGCGTCACGATAGGCAGCTCCCCCCGCGAGAGATTTGCTCTGGATCAAAGAGGGGTGAAACCGGTGACAGTGGTGTCCCGGGCGTCGATCCGGTTGCGAATCGCCCGCAAATGCGACGGGGCGGCGCCGGCTAAAGCGCGAGAAACGGCTTGGGCTGTCCGGTTCACCGCGATGCTGCGACCTGCTGGAAAGAGATGGCAACGGCTTCCGTCCCAATGCGGGTTGTTCCGGAAGGCCGCTGCGCCCGGCGAAGCCAAAGAATGCCGCGACCATCCTTGCGCAAACGCAAAGAACCGCGCCGCTGGCCATGGCATCGTTGCGTGGCGGGCGCATGGCCCGCCGGACTCATTTCAATGTATCAGCGCAGCCTTCCCCTTTTTCCTGATCTCCGCTCGTTCCTGACCTACATCGAGGCAAAGGACGAACTCGCCACGATCGAGGCCCCGGTTTCCATGCGGCTGGAGCTCACCGAAATTCACCGCAGGGTCATCGCTGCCGGGGGGCCCGTTCTGAGAATTTTCCGGCCATTGGATACCTGCGGAGCCCCCGCCGGGTTGCCGGTAGTGACGAATCTTTTCGGTACGGTCCGGCGTGTAGCTGAGGGGCTCGGCACGAGCATGGATGGCCTTGGGGAACTTGGTGCTCTCCTGGCCTGGATGCGATCGCCGCAGCCGCCCCAGACTCTGCGTGAGGCACGACAGATGCTGCCTGCGGCGCGCGGCGCGCTGCTGGCGAGGCCGAAGATCGTCGGCGCATCGCGGGAATGGAGAAACGCCGATCCGGACTTTTCGCTACTGCCGGTGCAGACCTGCTGGCCCGGTGATGCAGGACCGCTGATCACCTGGCCGGTCGTCATCACCCGCCCGCCGGGGCAGGATGATCCCGCCAGCTACAATCTCGGCGTCTACCGCATGCAGCTGATCGACCGCGATCGCGCCATTTTGCGCTGGCTGCCGATGCGCGGCGGTGCGGCCCATCATCGGCTGTGGCGGGAGCGGGGAGAGGAAATGCCGGTGGCCGTGGTGATCGGAGCCGATCCGGCGACGCTGCTGGCCGCGGTGATGCCTGCCCCTGAAGGTGTGAGCGAGCTTGCGTTGGCCGGTCTGGTCGGCGGCCGGCGCGTGGCATTGGCGCCGTGCGGAGTCATTCCCCTGCATGTACCGGCCAGCGCGGAAATCGTGCTGGAGGGAACGGTCTTGCCCGACGAGACCGCGCAGGAGGGGCCGTTCGGAGACCATACCGGCTACTACAACGCGCCGGAGCATTATCCCGTCTTCCGGCTGAAGCGCCTGCGCATCCGCGATGGCGCAAGCTATCTCACCACCTTCACCGGCCGCGCGCCGGACGAGCCCTCGGTGATCGGCGCTGCGCTGCTGGAGGTGTTCAAGCCGCTGCTGCGCCAGCAGATACCGGAGATCGTCGATATCTGGCTGCCCCCGGAAGCCTGCTCCTACCGCATCGCGGTGATTTCCATCACGAAGAAATATGCCGGTCAGGCGCGGCGCGTGATGATGGGTTTCTGGTCACTGCTGCCTCAATTTTCCATGACCAAGATGTTGATCGTCGTGGACGATGACATCGACATTCGCTCATGGCCGGACGTGATGTGGGCGCTCGCCACGCGCATGGACCCGGCGCGCGACCTGATGGTGGTGGAACGCACGCCGATCGATCAACTCGACTTTGCCTCGCCGCTGGAAGGACTGGGCGGCAAGGCTGGTTTCGACGCCACCCGCAAGATCGGCACGGAGACTACGCGCGAGTGGGGCGTCATGCTGAAAATGGATTCCGCCACGCGGCAGAGGGTCGGCGAACGGTGGGACGAGCTTTTTCCCGGTTGACGGAAGAGGGCGCAATGAGACGGCGCATGATCGTCGGTGTCAGCGGCGCTTCAGGAACCGTGCTGGCGCGGGAGATGTTGCGGCTTCTGAAGTGGGCCGATGTGGACATGCGTCTGGTGGTGAGTGCGGGTGCGCGGCTGACCGCCGCTTACCCGCGCGGCTTGTCAACTGGGTGGCGTTGATCCCGGCGCGGCCTTGACGCACTGGGCGTATCTTGAAGATTGGATTGTTTGAGCTCATATTTTCCCATCTTCGCCTTATCGAAGAGCAAGATCATGACAAACCCTATTGCTGTTGTTGAAGGGGCTGATAGCGAAAGCATACAGCGGCTGTTTGGCGCTGTTGCCGTCAATTTTCGAGCCAGGGGTGTGGGCGTGATTGGCGTCACGGCAGAAATGCACGATCTCCCGGACAGGAGTTGTAGTGCTGGATTATTGCGCAATGTCGCATCCAACGAGCGATTTTCGATCTATCTTGAAATGCAGCCCGCCCACACGTC
>JAFKES010000018.1 GCA_017308495.1 Afipia sp. | reverse complement strand
CGGTAGCTGCCGGAATAGGCGCTGTTGAGCCAGGCGATGGTGCGGAGCTTGCCCGGCTGCGCGAACAGCGAATAGCGGGTCTCCAGTTCGACCACGTAGCCGCCGCGCTGGAACAGCTTCATGTCGAAATTGTTGGCGTTCGATTCCGCACCCGCCAGGAAATAGCCGGCGCGCAGCGCCCACGCCTTCTGGTTCAGCTCGGCGCTGACGCCATAGGTGAGCCCGAGCCGGTCGGCGGCGTAGTCGAACGCGCCCGGAGCCCAGATCGACCAGTTCATGAAGTCCTTGCGAGTGTCCTTGGCATAGGCGTTGCCGTCGAATACGTCGAGTATGGCGAATTTTCCGGCCTGCACGGTCAGGCGCGAGACGTCGACCTTCTGTCCGAGCTGGCTGGGGCCGCTCTCCAGCGTCTCCTGTTCGCCGCCGAACCCGAACGTCTGGCGCAGGTAAAACCGCGACGGATTGAAGCGCGGATAGGAGAAGTTCGATTTCTGCGCCTCACCGTTGGGAAATCCCGCCACGCCGTAGGTGTCGCTCAGCCCGAAGCCCTGGAGGAGTTCGGGATTGAAATAGATCTCGCCGCCGTCCCACAGCCGTGCGTTGAGATAGAGGCTGCTGCTCCAGGTCGCCTGCGCCTGCGGCGCCGGCGTCAGGCTGTTGGGGCCGGAATAGGGCGCGGCGAAGCGTGGGTAGCCCTGCGGCAGATAGGTGATCTGGCCGTGCACCTCCCAGATGCTCGCGCCGTCGTCGCCTGCCACGGACGCGGGCCTGGGCGTGCCGGGCCAGTCGATCCTGCGGTTGAGGCCAATCCGCAAAGTTTGGAAGTCATGGCGGGTAGCATAGCGCGCGCCTGTCGGCAGCGCGACATCGGCGGTTCCGAAGTCGCGATAGAGATATTCGAGCCGCGCGCTCCACTCTGGCGCGATGGCGTATTCGATGCCCGCGCCCGCCGCCCAGCCGGCCCGCAGCCGCAGGCTGTTGCTATTGAAGCCAGAGGGCAGGGCGGTGACGAAGCGCGTTCCTTCGAAGGCGACGCCGCCGGTGGCGTAGATCATCCAGGCCGGCGCGGCGTAGCCGATGCGGGCGCGCAGCGAACCGGCATAGTCCATCTTTTCGGTGACGTCGAAGCCCGCGCCGTGCGCGAACGACCGCACCGGATTGGCATCGAGATAGCCCGGGAAGGTGATATCGGCTTCGACGCCCAGCAGCAGGCGCGACGGCAGCACCACGTTGTACCCCGCCTGCACGCCGCCGTTGATGCTGCCGAAGTCGTGCGCGCCGGGGGTGGCGGCGGGATCGAACAGGGTGGTGGTGGCGCGGCCGCCGCCATAGCCCATGTGCGCCCCGATATAGACGCCGCTCCAGTCGAAGCCGGCGACGGCCGCCGGGATGTCGCGACGCGGCGCGGGAGGCTTGTCGGCCGCCAGCGCCGATCCGGATGGCAGCGCCCATAGCAGAGCGCCGGCGATGATGCCGTTCATGCCGGCCTGGAAACTCAATACGCGGGTCATGGGTGTGCTGATTCGCAGTGAGATTGGATCAAAGGACGGCAGGACTCCGGCCGGAGCAACCGGAACGTTGCGATCGTCACTTAATCCTAGATGCAAATGCCTCGCAAGTGCATTTTTGACAGGTGTCGGAAAATCGTGCGGCGATCCATGCCAACAAGCCATGACAGGGGGATGACGGCGGTTGGCGGCGCGCGTCCGCTTCCTGTCGTGGCCTCAAGGACATCCGGCACGCCATCCGGCCGTCGGCATGCAACGTAGCGGCAGGCAAAAATCGACCCGCCCGGGGGACAACCGGGCGGGTCTCGTATCGGCGCGGCGTGGATGAGGCGTCGCGCCGAACGTCAGCGCGGGCGGACTTCAGTAGGCGCAGGTGCGCACACGGCCGATATAGTTGCCGTAGACATCGAACTGGCGGACATAACCGCAGCGGCGATAGCCGTAGCCATAGACCGGCGCGGCGTAGCCGTTGCTGGCGATGGCGGCGCCCATCAGTGCGCCGGCGGCGAGACCGATCCCGATGCCCACGCCCCTGTGGCCGGCTTCGGCCTGCTGGGTGGTGGCGGCGACGCCTGCGGTCGCGGTCAGGGCGGCGATGGCAACGGCGGCAATGCGGGACTTGATCGACATGAAACTCTCCATCCTTGTTGGGGCGGGCCGTGTGGGCCGCATAACCATTGGTGGAGCGTCAGGTCCGATCGGTTCGATGCCTGTCGAAAAAAATCCGCGGCCCCGGGGAAATTGCGCGATGAGCGATAATCAGGGCCGCGCCAGGGGCCGATTCGCGAGCCGCGCCAGGTCGAAGCGGTGCATGTCGGTGAGCAGTTCGACAAAGGCGCGCGCGCCGTGTTCGATCAGGGCGCGGCCCTTGTCGGCGCTGGCCTTGGTCGCG
The DNA here is from genome assembly GCA_017308495.1 of Afipia sp. Lineage (GTDB taxonomy): Bacteria > Pseudomonadota > Alphaproteobacteria > Rhizobiales > Xanthobacteraceae > Afipia. Next base: position 12,636 of record JAFKES010000018.1, on the reverse strand, counting down.
TCGCCGACCACCCCGGCGGGATTGAGATCCTGCGCCGCCCAGGCGAACGGTGCGGGGCGGGCCGCCGACAGCCAGCGGAACTCCCGCGTCATGGGCCGGTCGGCGGAGTCGAAATCGGCGATATGATCGCGCCGCACGGTGTCCGGGAACGCCGCCAGCATGATCGAGGTCTCGACTGCGCCGCCGTGGATGCCGAAGCGCAGTTCATCCGCCGCGAACAGGCCGTCCGGCGCGCCAAAGCGGCTCCAGCTCGTGGTCACCGCCAGCATGTCGTGCCGCGCGCGCAGGTCCTGCGCGATCAGCGCCATGGCCGCGCTGTTGCCACCATGGCTGCTGACGATCACGAGCTTGCGCACGCCGCGCGCCGCCACGCTCTCTCCGAGCGCCATCCATCGGTCGAGAGCGTCGCGTGTCGACAGGGTCTGCGTACCGGGATAGGCGATGTGTTCGGTGGAGATGCCGACCGGCTCCAAGGGCAGGAACGTGGCGGGCAGGTCGGACGGCAGGATCGCGCGCACGCGCGCCAGATAGGCCTGCGCGATCAGCACGTCGGTTTCCAGCGGCAGGTGCGGCCCGTGCTGCTCGGTGGCTGCCAGCGGCAGCACCGCGATCCAGCTCCGCGCCGTGTTCCGTGCCGTGGCCTCGCTCACCTCCGGCCAGCGGATCGCGCTCCAGTCATGCGGGGGAATCGTCATCATCGCGCGGCGGCGTCCGTGAACAGGCGTTTCTTTGATGTGATTTGCAGGGTAGCTTGCCCTGCGCCCATCATGGGGCAAAACGATCCGCGGAGTCCAATGGTGCGGTTGAGGTTTTCGATTCGGCTGGTGACGGCATGCATGCTGGCGTGGGCGGCGATGCCGTGCGTGACGGCCGATGCGATGGAGCTGGACAAGGTATCGTTCGGCACCAATTGGGTGGCGCAGGGCGAACACGGCGGGTTCTATCAGGCGGTGGCAGATGGCACCTACAAGAGTTACGGCCTCGATGTCACCATCGTTCCGGGCGGCCCCAACGTCAACAACCGCATCCAGCTGATCGCTGGTCGGCTCGATTTCTTCATGAGCGCGAATTCGCTGCAGACCTTCGACGCGGCGGCGAACAAGGTGCCGGTGGTCGCGGTGGCGGCGATCTTCCAGAAGGAGCCGCAGGTTTTTCTCGCCCATCCGGAATCGAAAGTTGCCACCCTCGCGGATCTCAAGCCGCTGACGCTGTTTGTCTCCAAGGAAGGCATGCCGACCTATTTCCAGTGGCTGAAGTCGGAGTTCGGATTTAGCGAGAGCAGGGTCAAGCCCTACACCTCCAATCCGCAGCCGTTCCTCGCCGACAGGAACAGCGCCATGCAGGGTTACGTCACCTCCGAGCCGTTCGCCATCGAGCGGCAGGCGAAATTCACGCCGACCGTCGTCCTGCTCGCGGATTACGGCTTCAGCAGCTATTCGACCCTGATCGAAACCCGCAGCGCTGTCGTGGACAAGAATCCCGACCTGGTGCAGCGCTTTGTCGATGCTTCCATCGTCGGCTGGTACAATTATCTCTATGGCGACAACCGCGCCGCCAACGATCTCATCAAGAAGGCCAATCCCGAGATGACCGACGATCTTCTGGCCTATTCGGTGGCGAAGATGAAACAGTACGGCATCGTCGACTCGGGCGACGCGCTCAAGGACGGCGTCGGCGCGATGAGCGATGCTCGCATGACGGATTTCTTCGACAAGATGGTGCGCGCGGGCGTGGTGAAACGCGACGTCGACTATCGCCGCGCCTATACGCTACGCTTCGTCAACAAGGCCGTCGGCGTCGAGCTGCGGCCGAAGAATTGACGGCGGCGGATGCCTGGCATGTCCCGTTCCAAACCCGCCGAGATGCAGGGCGATGCGCCGGACGAGGCGGCGATCGCGCTGCGCGACGTCACTAAAGTCTACGACACCAAGGTCCATGACAATGGCGTCGCCGCGCTCGGTCCGCTGACGCTGGAGGTTAGTCGCGGCGAATTCGTTTCGTTGCTCGGGCCGTCCGGCTGCGGCAAGTCCACGGCGCTGCGCCTCATCGCCGGGCTTGCCGCGCCCTCCGGCGGCCGTGTTACCGTTGCGACGGCGGACGCAGGGGCGCGTTCGCGACACGCCATCGGCTTCGTGTTCCAGGAGCCGACCTTGATGCCGTGGGCCACGGTGCGCGGCAACGTCCGGCTTCCCCTTGATCTTGCCGCCGTGACGGGCGCGGACGCCACCGCGCGGGTCGATCAGGCGCTGGCGCGAGTCGGACTTCTGGCGTTCGCGGGCGCCTACCCGCGCGAATTGTCCGGCGGCATGAAGATGCGGGTATCACTGGCCCGCGCGCTGGTGACCGATCCCGATATCCTGCTGATGGACGAGCCGTTCGCCGCCCTCGACGAGATCACCCGCTTTCGGCTCAACAACGATCTGCTGGAGCTGTGGCGCGGCCTGGGGAAGACCATCGTGTTCGTGACTCACTCTGTGTTCGAGTCGGTGTATCTGTCGCAACGCGTGTTGGTGATGACCGCGCGTCCGGGCCGCGTCGCGCGCGAGTTCCGGATTGCGTCGGCCGAGCCGCGTGGCGAGGATTTTCGCACCTCGCTGGAATACGCCAGCTATTGCCGGGAGGTTTCGGCCGCGCTGGCGCAGGCGAGTGACGGGGAGGCGGAACGATGACGCCGGGCGCGGGCACAGACCTCGCGCGGGCCGTGAAGATCGTCCTGCCGCTGGCGACGCTCGCCGCCGGCGTCGCGCTGTGGGAAACCGTGGTGCGGCTCAACGCCATCCCCGTCTACGTGCTGCCGGCGCCGAGCGTCGTGTTTACGACCCTGATTGAGGACTGGCCGGTGCTGTCCTCGTCGCTGTGGGTGACGCTCGCCACCACGGTGCAGGGTTTCGTCGCCGCCGCCATCGGTGGCATCGCGCTGGCGCTACTGTTCAGCCGCTCGGCATGGCTGGAATATGCGCTGTTGCCCTATGCGGTGATCTTGCAGGTCACGCCGGTGATCGCGATCGCCCCTCTGCTGCTGATCTATCTGCCGCAGCCAGTAGCGGTGGTGGTGTGCGCCTTTATCGTGGCATTCTTTCCGGTGCTGTCGAACACCGCGCTCGGTTTGAAATCGGTTGACCGCAATCTGGCTGGCCTGTTCGCCCTCTACGGCGCCTCGCGCTGGCAGACGCTGGTCCGCCTGCAAGGACCCGCGGCCCTGCCGCACATCCTTGGCGGCCTGCGGATCGCCGGCGGATTGTCGCTGATTGGCGCGGTGGTGGCGGAAATCGCCGCCGGTTCGGCGGGGGCGGGCTCCGGGCTCGCCTACCGCATCGCAGAATCCGGCTACCGGCTGAACATTCCGCGCATGTTCGCGGCGCTGTTGCTGTTGGCGGTGGCGGGAATTGTGATTTATTTGGCTCTCTCGCTGGCGTCGTATCTCGTGCTACGACGCTGGCACGAAAGCGCGTTGGGAAAGGACGACTGATGGCTGCAAACGCTTCACAGGATAAAATCGACCTGCTGATCTACGGCCCGGCCAAGCCGGTGATCGAAGGCGGCTTTCCCGATAAATTCGCGCTGCATAAATTTGCCAACCAGCATGACCTGGGCCGCCTCGCGCCGGACGTGGCCGCGCGCATTCGCGGCATGGCGGTCACCGGCCTCGTGGCGGCCGACGCGGCGATGCTGGCCCGCTTTCCGAAGCTCGAAATCGTGTCGACCTTCGGCGTCGGCTACGACCATGTCGACGCCAAATACGCCGCCGCGCATGGCATCGTCGTCACCAATACGCCGGACGTGCTGACGGAGGAGGTGGCCGACGTGGCCCTCGGCCTGTTGATCGCCACAGCGCGCGATTTCATCAAGGCCGAGGCTTTCGCGCGGGCTGGAAAATGGGCCACGCAGGGCTTTCCGCTGAGCCGGGCGTCGCTGCGCGACCGCAAGGTCGGCATGGTCGGCATGGGCCGCATCGGTCAGGCCATCGCCCGCCGGCTCGAGGCGTCGCTGGTGCCGGTGGTTTATCATTCGCGCAATCCGGCCAAGGGCGTCAGCTACCAGCACTATCCGAGCCTGATGGAGATGGCGAAGGACGTCGATACCTTGATCCTGATCACGCCGGGCGGCCCTTCGACCGCGAAGATCATCAATGCGGAAGTGCTGAAGGCGCTCGGACCGCGCGGCATCGTCATCAATGTCGCGCGCGGTTCGGTGGTGGATGAGCCGGCGCTGATCGCGGCGCTGAAGGACGGCACCATCCAGGCCGCCGGTCTCGACGTGTTCGCCAACGAGCCGCACATTCCGGAGGAGCTGCGGGCGTTGCCGAACGTGGTGCTGCTGCCGCACATCGCCTCCGCCTCGGTGACGACGCGCACCGCGATGGATCAGCTGGTGGTGGACAACATCAAGGCCTGGTTCGACGGCAAGCCGCCGCTGACCCCGGTCGCCGAGACCCCGGTGAAGGGCCGCTGACCATGCGCGCCGCCGCGGTGATGGCATGGGCGCTCGCCGTGGCGGCGGCCGGCCCGCTTGCGCGGGCGCAGGATGCGCGCTCGCTCACGGGCGACATGATCGGCCAGTGGGAACTGTCCACCGCCGGCCGCGACAAGACCTGCGTGATCACTCTCAAGGCTGATCCGGCGGCGCAGGGCATGAAGCTCGAACTCGACAAGGGCTGCGGCGATGCGCTGCCGTTCACCAAAGCGATTGCGGCTTGGAGCGTGAAGGGACTCGATATCGTCCGCCTGCAGGACGCGAAAGGTCAGCCGGTGATCGACGTCACCGAGGTCGAGAGCGGCATCTTCGAGGGTCGCCGCGAGGGCGAGGGCATCTATCTTCTGCAAAATCTCGCGGCGGCGCGGGCGTTGTCGAAATCCACCGACCAGTTGATCGGCGACTGGGCCAATTTCGCGGTGTATCTCAAGCCGCGCTGCGATCCGGCGGTGGCGGCGTTCGCGCCGGTGCTGTGGCGCATCGAGCGCGGCGAACTGCTGCTGCAATCGGCCAAAGGAGATATCTGGCGCTTCGAGGCCGACGACAACGCGCAATGGCGGCGCGTGCCCGACAGCGCCGATCCGATGATCCTGATGCGGCAGTAATTCTCATTGCGCGGATTTTGATCCGGTCATGGTCGGGACCCCAGCCGAGTGGACGCGACCGTTCCTCGAAAGGCAATGGCCCAGCCATGACGGCTGTGTATGCAGCGTTTATCTCTAAATCAGCCGCAGCCCTTTCAGGCTGGCGTGGCCGTTCTTGCCGACGATGATGTGGTCGTGCACCGCGATGCCGAGCGGGCTCGAAATCGACATGATCGATTTGGTCATCTGGATATCGGCGGTCGACGGCGTCGGATCGCCGGAGGGATGGTTGTGCACCAGAATGATCGCGGTGGCGGACAGCTCCAGCGCGCGCTTCACCACCTCGCGCGGATAGACCGGGGTGTGGTCGATGGTGCCGACCTGCTGCAGTTCGTCGGCGATCAAATGGTTGCGCTTGTCGAGGAACAGGATGCGGAACTGCTCCTTGTCGGCGAAGGCCATGGCGGCGCGACAATAGTCGATCACCGACGACCATGACGACAGCACCGTCTTCTGCCGGTCGATGCGTCCCTTCGCCACCCGGCTCGCGGTCGCCGCGATCAGCTTGATCTCGGTGATGGCCGCCTCGCCGAGGCCGCTGACTTCCTTCAGGCGCAATTCAGGGGCGTGAACCACCTCGGCAAACGAGCCGAACCGGCCGATCAGGGCTTTCGCCAGCGGCTTGACGTCGCGTCGCGGCAGCGCGCGAAACAGCACCAGCTCGAGCAGTTCATAGTCGCTGAGCGCATCGGCGCCGGCGTCCCGGAATCGCTCGCGCAAGCGTTCGCGATGGCCGTGATAGTGCGGCGCTTCGGCAAAGCCGGGTGGATCGAAAGGCTCTTTGGGTGGCGAGGACATCGGCGCGCCTGTTTCGGCGAAACGGAACAAGCATGCCGTGCCCGGCGGTATTTGCAACCGGCTTTATCCGGTTGGTCATGTGAAAGATTTCACATCGGCGCCGGAAAACTCTCACATGCGCACTTGCAAACCAGCAACTACGAGGCGGCCTTGTAGGGCGGCTTGTCGAGCTTGCCGGGAGAGAGCGTGAAGATCTCCACGCCGTCCTGGGTCACGCCCACCGAATGCTCGAACTGCGCCGAGAGCGAGCGGTCGCGGGTCACCGCGGTCCAGCCATCGGACAGGATCTTCACATGCGGCTTGCCGAGATTGATCATCGGCTCGATGGTGAACAGCATACCGGGTTTCAGCACCACGCCCTCGCCGGGGCGGCCGACATGGATGATGTTAGGCTCGTCATGGAAGATGCGGCCGAGCCCGTGGCCGCAGAAATCGCGCACCACGCTCATCTGCTGCGGCTCGACGAAGCTCTGGATGGCGTGGCCGATGTCGCCGGTGGTGGCGCCGGGCTTGACCGCGGCGATGCCGCGCATCATCGCCTCATAGGTCACGTCGATCAGTCGCTCGGCGCGACGCGAGATCTCGCCCACCGCGTACATGCGGCTGGAATCGCCGTACCAGCCGTCGACGATGTAGGTCACGTCCACGTTGAGGATGTCGCCTTCCTTCAGCGGGCGGTCGCCCGGCATGCCGTGGCAGACCACGTGGTTGATGGAGGTGCAGGTGGAATAGCGATAGCCGCGATACATCAGCGTCGCCGGATAGGCCTTGTGATCAAAGGCGAAGGTGCGGACGAAATCGTCGATCTGCGAGGTCGCAATCCCGGGCTGCACCAGCGGCGTCAGCGCGTCGAGGCACTGCGCCACCAGCGCGCCGGCCTTGCGCATGCCGGCGAAGGCGGCGGGGCCGTGCAGCTTGATCTGGCCGGTCTTGCGCAAGGCGGCATCGGTGGCTTCGACGTAGGTCATGGCTTCATCTGGCTGAAGGGAAGAGGACAATCGTCCGTATCTAACATCTAATTTAATGGATGTGGCCAGCGGTGCAAGCCGGGCTGCTTCCCGCTGGGGTCGGCCCTTGTTTCCGCGTGGAAATCCGGTTTTCGCCGTGGCATCGTCCGATCAGAAATCTCTACGGCGCGATCGGCACCGGGCGATCCAGGGTGATGCCCTCGCGGGTCACCTTGCAGGTCCAGGCCAGCGCCTCGACCCCGGCGGTTCGCGCGGCGTCGAAGGCGCGGGCGTAAGCGGGGTCGATATCGCGGGCGAGGGTGAACGACGTCGCCGAGCCGATCTGGATCACGAACAGCATTGCTGCCCGCCCGCCCGCGGCAACGATGCCCGCCAGTTCCTCGAGATGCCTGGCGCCGCGCGCGGTCACCGAATCCGGGAACTCGGCCACGCCCGGCCGTCGCATCAGGTGGACATTCTTGACCTCGACATAGCACGGCGGCTGCGCCGGGGCCTCCAGCAGGAAATCCACCCGCGAGCCCTTGCCGTTGACGATGCGGCCATACTTCACTTCGCGGCGGATGGTGGCGTAGCCCGCCAGTTCGGGGATGGTTCCGGCGGCCAGCGCCGCAGCCACCACCGGATTGGGGTGCATGGTGTTGACGCCGACGAGCTCGTGCCCGTTGCCGAAATCGGCTTCCACCAGTTCCCAGGAGAACGGCAGCTTGCGCGCGGCGTTCGGCGACTTCGACAGCCACACCCGCGCGCCCTCGGCCTGCAGGCCGGTCATCGCCCCTGGATTGGCGACATGGGCGGTCAGCGCCGTGCCGTCGTCGAGCACGACATCGGCGAGGAAACGCTTGTAGCGCCGCACCAGCGTGCCCGGCACCAGTTCGGCCGCAAAGCGCATGGGCTAGTGTCCTGAATCCGAAGTTCGCATCATTTCGCAGCTTGCTCCTTAGCGAACTTCGGATTCAAAAGGACACTAGCAGTTATAATTCTAGTGTGGTTTCGGTTCGCAAGCCCGCAAATGAAAGCATTGCGGACATGATGCGGACTTGCGAACCACCACACTAGCCCGACGACACTTCGGTGATGCTTTCCACCGGCAGCGCGCCGCCACGGACGCGGATCTCGCGCACCGGATAGGGCACGCGGATGCCTTGGTCGCGGAACGCTGCCCACAGTTTCAGCATCACCTCGCTGCGGACATTGTCCATGCCGGCATCGAGGTCGGCGATCCAGAACGTCAGCGAGAACTTCATGCCGGTCTCGGCGAATTCCGTCAGCAGGCAGTTCGGCGGCTTGAAGGTGGCGACGCTCGGCGTTTTCGTGGCGATGTCCATGGCGAGCTTGCAGACGAGGGCCGGATCGGCGTCGTAATTGGTGGCGAAATTGACCTTCACCAGCATGTTCTTGTTGGTGTAGGTCCAGTTCACCACGCGCTGGGTGATGAGGTCCTCGTTGGGGATCAGGATCTCGCGGCCGTCGCCGGCGGCCACCGAGATGTAGCGCGTGTTCATCGATGAAATCTTGCCCGAGCTGTCGCCGATGGTGATGAGGTCGCCGGGCTTCACCGACTTGTCGGCGAGCAGGATCACGCCGCTGATGAAATTGGCGACGATCTTCTGCAGGCCGAAGCCGAGGCCGACGCCGACCGCGCCGGAGAACAGCGCGAAGGCGGACAGGTCGATGCCGGCGGCGCTCATGGCGATCAGCACCGCCACCACCATCAGCGACAGCCGCATCATCTTGATCAGCAGCACCTGCACCGAGGGGGTGAGGTCGCGGGTGCGCACGATCCGCGTTTCGAGGAAGTTGCCAAAGATGTCCACCAGCCACAGCGCGATGCCGAGGGAGACCGTGACCTTGAGCACCAGGAGCGGGCTGACGCGCAGCGTGCCGATCACGATCGACACCGAGTTGAGGGCGTCGGCCGCCTCGTCGAGCTTGCCGATGATGCTGAGCGCCGCCACGATCCACGCCGCGATCGACACCGCGCGCACCACGAATTCGTTGCGGATCAGGCTGGTGGCGAGGCGGATAACGATCCAGGCGGTGGCGAGGCTGATCGCGGTGGAGAGCAGGTAGCCGCGGTTCAGGGCCCCGGACTTGATGAGGACGGCGCGGGTAATGGCCGTCAGCAGCACGAAGAGGATGGTGCCGAACTGGCTCCTCAGCACCCGGATCATGACGCGCAGCGGCGCGGGCAGCCCCATGGTCCTCGACGAGGTGTCGAAGCGTGCGCGCAGAAAATTCGCCGCCATCAGCGAGATGCCGGCGATGACGACGACGGCGGCGGCCTGGAAGGTGAACCACGGCGAGGAGATGTAGGCGCTGACCGAGCGGCCGGCGCTGGTCAGCATGTCGTGGAGATCATTCCATTCCATTGTCGGCTCTCGTTGCGGACGTCGGCAGGGACAACCTGCGCGCGGCTCCGGCGGGCGTGGCGCCGCGGATCGCAGTTTTCCAGATTCGCGGGGGCAAGGCTGCGGCGAAATGCGCCGGCCGGCGACTTAGCACCAGCAAATCCGGCGCATTTGTGTTGCCGTCAACAAAATGGTTGGCGACGCGCCGTCGCGACGATATTCATGCAAATGCAGGTATTTCCCGGGGTGCGCAAGCGGATGGGTCGACACGGCTGATGGCTTCACTGGACACGGTCAGCATCGGAATCCTGCTCGGCTCGGTCCTGGTCATGGCGGGCATCCTGTCGAGCCTGCTGGCGCTGCGTTTCGGCGCCCCCCTGCTGCTGGTGTTCCTCTTCATCGGCATGGCCGCGGGCGAGAGCGGCCCGGGCCATTTGCAGTTCAGCGACGTCCAGACCACCTATCTCGTCGGCTCGATCGCGCTGGCGCTGATTCTGTTCGACGGCGGCCTCAAGACGCGCTTCCAGACCATCCGCACGGTGCTGGCGCCGTCCATGGTGCTGGCGACCCTCGGCGTGCTGCTGACGGCGCTGATCACCGCGCCGGTGGCCTGGTACGCCCTCGATCTCAACTGGCCGCAGGCCCTGCTGGTCGGCGCGGTGGTGGCCTCCACCGACGCCGCCGCGGTGTTCCTGCTGGTCAACGCCCAGGGCCTGCGCCTGCGTCCCCGCGTCGGGGCCACGCTGGAGGTCGAATCCGGCACCAACGATCCGTTCGCGATCTTCCTGACGCTGATGCTGGTGGAGCTGCTCTCCATCGGCGAAAGCTCGGCATGGCATGTGGCGTGGCAGTTCATCCGCGAGATGGTGATCGGCGGGCTGATCGGCGTGGTCGGCGGCTGGCTCGTGGTGCTGGCGCTCAATCGCGTCTCTCTCCCGCAGGGGCTGCACGCGCCGTTCGTCACCACCGCGGCGCTGGTGATCTTCGGCGTGGCGCAGATCGGCCATTCCTCGGGATTTCTCGCGGTTTATCTGGCCGGCATGCTGATCGGCAATCGGCCGACGCGGGCGCACAATTCCGTGGTGGCCTTCCTCGATGCCGCCACCTGGCTGGCGCAGATCGTGATGTTCGTGCTGCTCGGCCTTCTGGTCGCGCCCGAACGGACGCTGAGCACGCTGTGGCCCGGCGTCGTGGTGGCGCTGGTGCTGATGCTGGTGGCGCGGCCGGTGGCGGTGTTCCTCTGTCTCGCGCCGTTTCCGTTCAACTGGCGCGAGAAGACCTTCGTGGCCTGGGTCGGGCTGCGCGGGGCGGTGGCGATCTTCCTCGCCTCGATCCCCATGCTGGTGAACCTGCCCAACGCCTACGTCTATTTCGACGTCGCGTTCGTGGTGGTCATCATCTCGCTGCTGCTGCAGGGCTGGACCCTGGCCTCGGCCGCGCGGTGGCTGCACGTGGCGCTGCCGCGGACGGAGCGCGGACCGCGCCGCATCGAGCTCGATCTGCCCGGCCAGCTCGAACAGCAGCTGATCGGCTATCCGGTGCGCGCCAACAGCCTGTTTCTCAAGCGCGGCCTCATTCCGTCGTGGTCGAAGCCGACCCTGGTGATCCGCGACGAAAAGATCCTGTCGCCGGCCGAGGCCGCGCCGGTGGTGAAGGGCGATTACCTCTATCTGCTGGCCCCGCCCGAGAAGGCCGGGTCGCTCGACCGCTTCTTCGTCGACATGCCCGCCGCACCCGCGCCCGATCCGCATCTGCTCGGTGATTTCATGATGGCGGGCGACGTGGTGCTGCGCGATGTCGCGGAGGCCTATGGCATCACCGTCGATCCCGCCGAGGCGCACCTGACGCTGGCGGACTATTTCGACGTCCATCTCGACCAGGTGCCGCGGGCCGGCGCCACCCTGCCGCTTGATTCGATCGTGCTGGTGGCGCGCCATATCGGCGGCAGCCGCGTCGACGTGGTCGGCCTGCGTCTGCCCGAGGACGAACCGGAGCCGGTGGTGCCTCCGACACGCCGCGTCGCCACCCAGGCCCGGCTGGCGAAGCTGTGGACCTGGATGCTCGGGGCATGAGCGTCATAGCGCGCGCGATGGCAGCAGCAGCGGTCCGTCCGGGGTTTCGACGCGGTTGACCGCGACGCCGAAGATTTCGGCGATCCGCTCCGGCGTCAGCGCCAGCGTCGGGTCGTCGTTGGCGACGATGCGGCCGTCGGCCATCACCACCACGCGGTCGGCGAAGCGCATCGCCAGCGTGAGGTCATGGATGATGGCGAGAACCGCAGTGCCGGCATGGGCGGTGCGCCTGAGCAGGTCCATGACCACAAGTTGATGGCGCTGGTCGAGCGCGGCGGTCGGCTCGTCGGCGATCAGCACTGCGGCTTCGGTGGCGAGCGCCCGGGCGATGGCGACGCGGGCGCGCTCGCCGCCGGACAGGGTCGAAATCGACCGGGCGGCGAAGGCGGTCACCGCGGTCGCCTCCATCGCCCGCGTGATGGCGGCGCGGTCGGTGGCGGACTGCCGCGAGAACGGATCGGCATGGGGCTCGCGGCCCAGCGCCACGATGCCGTCGACTCGCATCGGCCAGTGGAATTCGTGGCCCTGCGGCAGATAGGCCATCGCCAGCGCCCGCGCACGGGGCGATAGCGCATGCAGATCGCGGCCGTCGAAGGTGACGGCGCCGTCAGCCGCGATCAGGCCCGCCATCGCCCGGGCCAGCGTGGTCTTGCCGGCGCCGTTCGGCCCGGCGAGCACGGTGAACTCGCCGGCGTTCAGCGTCAGGTCGGCTGCATCCACGATCCGCCGCGATCCGCGCGTGACCGTGATGCCGTTGGCGACCAGACGCGGCGCTTCGTTCGGCTTCATTGCGTGCTGTCCTCCAGCGCGCGGCGCTCGTGAAAGATCATCGCCAGGAAGAACGGCACGCCGATCAGCGCGGTGACGACGCCGATCTTGATTTCCACCGCGCCGGGCACGAGGCGCACCGCGATATCGGCGGCCATCAGCAGCGCGGCGCCCGCCAGCGCCGCCGGCAGCAGCACCCGGGCCGGGTCCGATCCGTAGAACCGGCGCACCAGATGCGGCGCGACGAGGCCGACGAACGAGATCGCGCCCGCCACCGACACAGCGGCTCCGACCCCGAGCGCGACCCCGATCACCACCAGCACGCGGGTGCGCTCGACATTGACGCCAAGGGAGGCGGCGGCGTCCTCGCCGAGGGTGAGGGCGCGGAACGCGCCCGCGTTGAGCGCCAGCACCAGCCAGCTCGCGATCATGAACGGCGCCGCCAGCCAGACGTGCTCCATGCTGCGGTCGCGCAGCGAGCCGAGCAGCCAGAACGCGATTTCGAGGGCGACATAGGGATTGGGCGCGAGGTGGAGAATGAGGGCGATGGCCGCGCCAGCGAGAC
>JAFKES010000017.1 GCA_017308495.1 Afipia sp. | reverse complement strand
TGATGCGCTCCGGCGCCATCGCCTTCAGGCCGAACTGGCCGAAAGACAACGTCGCGCCCGACGAGGCGACGCCGTGAATACGGCCCTTATGCGCCTTGCGGAACTTTGTCTTCTTTGGTTGCATCATGGCTTACGCCCTCAAACCTTTTCTTGACTATCTATCAGGCCGCGTCGCGGCGGGACGGACGCCCGCTGTCGCCTTCGGCCATACGCTTGTCCTGGGCCATCGGATCGTGCTCGAGGATTTCGCCCTTGAAGATCCAGACCTTGACGCCGCAGGTTCCGAACGTGGTGAACGCGGTGGCGACGCCGTAATCGACATCGGCGCGCAGGGTGTGCAGCGGCACGCGGCCTTCGCGATACCACTCCATGCGAGCGATTTCCGCGCCGCCGAGACGGCCCGAGCAGTTGATGCGGATGCCTTCGGCGCCGAGACGCATCGCCGACTGCACGGCGCGCTTCATGGCACGGCGGAACGCAACGCGGCGCTCGAGCTGCTGCGCGATCGATTCCGCCACCAGGGTCGCATCGAGCTCCGGCTTGCGGATTTCAATGATGTTGATGACGACGTCGGAATCGGTGATCTCCGCGACCTTCTTCTTCAGCTTGTCGATGTCGGCGCCCTTCTTGCCAATCACGACGCCGGGACGGGCCGAATGGATCGACACGCGGCACTTCTTGTGCGGGCGCTCGATCACGATGCGCGCCACCGCAGCCTGCTTCAGTTCCTTCATCAGCATTTCACGGATGCGGATATCCTCGTGGAGGAGCTTCGCATACTCGTTCTTGCCTGCGAACCATCGGGAATCCCAGGTCCGGTTAATGCCCAGACGCAGCCCGATCGGATTGATCTTCTGACCCATCGTTCTCTCCCGCGCCCGATTAAGCGCTCGCCTCCGCCTCGACCTGACGAACCACGATCGTCAGCTGCGAGAACGGTTTGTAAATACGACCCGAACGGCCACGGCCGCGCGGTGCGAAACGCTTCATCACGATGCCGTTGCCGACATGCGCCTCGGCGACGACGAGCGCGTCGACATCGAGGTCATGGTTGTTCTCGGCGTTCGCGATCGCCGACTCCAGGCACTTCTTGACATCGCCCGCGATCCGCTTGCGCGAGAACTGCAGGTCGGCCAGCGCCGACGACGCCTTCTTGCCGCGGATCAGCTGCGCAACAAGATTGAGCTTCTGCGGCGAGACGCGAAGCATGCGGGCAACCGCCTTCGCTTCGTTATCCGGCAGAGCCCGTTCGCGCTTTGGTTTGCTCATGACTAAGTCCTCAAGCCCTTATTTCTTGGCTTTCTTGTCGCCAGCATGACCGTGAAAGGTCCGCGTCGGCGAAAACTCGCCGAACTTGTGGCCGACCATTTCCTCGTTCACCGCGACCGGAACATGCTTCTGTCCGTTGTAGACGCCGAAGGTGAGTCCCACGAACTGCGGGAGGATCGTCGAGCGGCGGCTCCAGATCTTGATAACGTCGTGACGGCCGCTTGCCCGCGCGGCATCTGCCTTCTTGAGCAGAGAGCCTTCGACGAACGGGCCTTTCCAGACTGAACGAACCATGTCCGGCGATCCTTACTTCTTCCGCTTGTGGCGGCTGATGAGAATGAACTTGTTGGTCGACTTGTTGGTGCGGGTCTTCTTGCCCTTGGTCGGCTTGCCCCACGGGGTGACCGGGTGACGGCCGCCCGAGGTGCGGCCTTCACCGCCGCCGTGCGGATGGTCGATCGGGTTCATGACCACGCCGCGATTGTGCGGGCGACGGCCCATCCAGCGCTTGCGGCCGGCCTTGCCGATCGAGGTGTTCATATGGTCCGGGTTCGACACCGCGCCGATGGTGGCGGTGCAGCGGCCATGAACCATGCGCTGCTCGCCGGAGTTGAGGCGCAGAATAACGTAGTCGTGGTCGCGGCCGACGATCTGGGCATAAGTGCCCGCCGAACGCGCCATCTGGCCGCCCTTGCCGATCTTCATCTCCACATTGTGGACGATGGTGCCGACCGGCATATTGCCCAGCGGCATGACGTTGCCGGGCTTGACGTCGACATAGTTGCCCGCGACCACGGTGTCGCCAACAGCCAAGCGCTGCGGCGCCAGGATGTAGGCCTGCTCGCCGTCGGCGTACTTGATCAACGCGATGAACGCGGTGCGGTTCGGATCGTACTCAAGGCGCTCCACCGTGGCCGGAACGTCGACCTTGGTGCGCTTGAAATCGACCAGACGGTAGGCCTGCTTGTGGCCACCGCCGCGGAAGCGCACGGTGATACGGCCGGTGTTGCCGCGGCCGCCCTTGGACGACTTGCCCTCGGTCAGCGTCTTGACCGGCTTGCCCTTGTAGAGCGCCGAACGATCGACCATCACCAGCTGGCGCTGGCCCGGCGTCGTGGGGTTGAATGTTTTCAATGCCATCGTCGTTCGCCTTACAGCCCGGTGGTCACGTCGATGCGGTGGCCCTCTTCGAGGGTCACGACAGCGCGCTTGGTGTCCGACTGAGAACCGAGGTGGCCGCGGAAGACCTTGGTCTTACCCTTGCGGACCAGCGTGTTGACGCTCTTCACCTTGACGTCGAACAGCTTCTCAATCGCGTCCTTGATCTGCGGCTTTGTCGCCTTGGCCGCCACCTTGAACACAACCTTGTTGTGCTCGGAGGCCACGGTGGCCTTTTCGGTCACGACCGGAGCCACGATGATGTCGTAATGGCGCGGATCATGAGTGCTCATTTGAAGCGCGCCTCCAACGCATCCACTGCCGCCTTGGTCAGAACAAGCTTCTGACGGCGCAGAATGTCATAGACGTTGATGCCCTGAACCGGCAGCACGTCGATGTGCGGAATGTTGCGGGCCGCCGCGGCGAACCCGGTGTTGACCTCGGCGCCGTCGATGATCAGCGCGTTGGTGATCTCGAGGCTCGAGAAGTGGCCGAGCAGCGCCTTGGTCTTGCCATCGGTCAATTCGGCATTGTCGAGAACGACGAGACCGCCGTCCTTGGCCTTTGCCGACAAAGCATGCTTGAGCCCGAGCGCACGGATCTTCTTCGGCAGGTCGTAGGCGTGCGAGCGCACCACCGGGCCGAAGGCACGACCGCCACCGCGGAACTGCGGCACGCGGGCCGATCCGTGACGAGCACCGCCGGTGCCCTTCTGCTTGTACATCTTCTTGCCGGTGCGCCAGACTTCCGCGCGGCCCTTGGTCTTGTGAGTGCCGGCCTGACGCTTGGCGAGCTGCCAGTTGACGACGCGCTGGATCAGATCCACGCGCGGCTCGAGACCGAAAATCTCGTCCGACAGCTTCACCGAGCCGGCCGACTTGCCGTCAAGGGTTGTGACATTCAATTCCATCACGCACCCTCCTGCTCGGCGGTTGCTTCCGCGGCCGGAGCCGCCTGCTCGCCCGCAAGCTTGAACTTGCCGGGCTTGGCGGCTTCCTTCGGCAGCGGCTTCTTCACCGCATCGCGAACCGTGATCCAGCCGCCCTTGGAGCCGGGAACGGCGCCTTCGACGAGGACCAGACCGCGCTCGACGTCGGTCTGGACGACGCGCAGGTTCAGCGTGGTGATGCGATCGACGCCCATATGGCCGGGCATCTTCTTGTTCTTGAAGGTCTTGCCGGGATCCTGACGGCCGCCGGTCGAACCGATCGAGCGGTGCGAGACCGAGACGCCGTGAGTGGCGCGCAGGCCGCCGAAGTTCCAGCGCTTCATGCCGCCGGCGAAGCCTTTACCGACCGAGGTGCCGGTGACGTCGACGAACTGGCCCACGACGAAATGATCCGCCTGGATTTCCGCGCCGACCGGGATCAGCGCATCCTCGGAGACGCGGAATTCCGCGACCTTCCGCTTCGGCTCCACCTTGGCGACGGCGAACTGGCCGCGCTCGGCTTTCGGCATGTAAACCGACTTGCGTGCGCCCGAGCCGAGCTGCAACGCGACGTAGCCGTTCTTCTCGGTGGTGCGATGGCCAATCACCTGGCAATTGCCCAACTTGAGCACGGTCACAGGGATATGTTCGCCGGTCTCCGTAAAGACCCGCGTCATCCCGACCTTTTGTGCGATCACTCCGGAGCGCATCGGCGTGCTTCCTGTTCTTTCTGTCCGCAAACAGCGGACTTAAACCAAAATTCTCAGAGCTTGATCTCGACATCGACACCGGCAGCGAGGTCGAGCTTCATCAGCGCGTCCACGGTCTGCGGGGTCGGATCGACGATATCGAGGAGGCGCTTGTGGGTGCGCATCTCGAACTGCTCGCGGCTCTTCTTGTCGACGTGCGGCGAACGGTTCACGGTGAACTTCTCGATGCGGGTCGGCAGCGGAATGGGTCCGCGAACCTGCGCACCGGTGCGCTTCGCCGTGTTCACGATCTCGCGGGTCGACGTATCGAGAATCCGATGGTCGAACGCCTTGAGCCGGATGCGAATATTCTGGCCGTTCATTGCCTGGTCTTTCTTTAGTGAGTGGTGAGTAGCGAGTAGCGAATAGACTTCTCTACCCGCCACTCCCCATTCGCTATTGGCTTCTTACTCGATGATGCTGGCGACGACGCCGGCGCCGACGGTGCGGCCGCCTTCACGGATCGCGAAGCGCAGCTTCTCTTCCATCGCGATCGGCACGATCAGGTGCACTTCCATCGCGATGTTGTCGCCCGGCATCACCATCTCGGTGCCTTCCGGCAGATGAACCACGCCCGTCACGTCGGTCGTGCGGAAGTAGAACTGCGGACGGTAGTTGGTGAAGAACGGGGTGTGGCGGCCGCCCTCTTCCTTGGTGAGGATGTACGCCTCAGCCTTGAACTTGGTGTGCGGCTTGACCGAACCCGGCTTGCAGAGAACCTGGCCGCGCTCGACGTCCTCGCGCTTGGTGCCGCGCAGCAGCGCGCCGATGTTGTCGCCGGCCTGGCCCTGATCGAGCAGCTTGCGGAACATTTCGACGCCGGTGACGGTGGTCTTCTGAGTGGCCTTCAGACCGACGATTTCGATTTCCTCGCCGACCTTGACGATGCCGCGCTCGACGCGACCGGTCACCACGGTGCCGCGGCCCGAGATCGAGAACACGTCTTCCACCGGCATCAGGAACGGCAGGTCAACCGGACGCTCCGGCTGCGGAATGTAGGCGTCGACCGCCTTCATCAGCTCGAGGATGGCATCGTGGCCGAGCTTCGGATCCTTGTTCTCAAGAGCGGCGAGCGCCGAGCCCTTGATGATCGGAATGTCGTCGCCCGGGAAGTCGTACTTCGAGAGCAGCTCGCGGATTTCCATCTCGACGAGTTCGAGCAGTTCCGGATCGTCGACCATGTCGCACTTGTTCATGAACACGACCAGCGCGGGCACGCCGACCTGACGGGCGAGCAGGATGTGCTCGCGGGTCTGCGGCATCGGGCCGTCGGCGGCCGACACGACGAGGATCGCGCCGTCCATCTGGGCCGCGCCGGTGATCATGTTCTTCACGTAGTCGGCGTGGCCGGGGCAGTCGACGTGCGCGTAGTGGCGGTTCGGGGTCTCATACTCGACGTGAGCGGTCGAGATGGTGATGCCGCGCGCCTTCTCTTCCGGCGCCTTGTCGATCTGATCGTAAGCCGTGAACGTCGCGCCGCCGGCTTCCGCCAGAACCTTGGTGATCGCCGCGGTCAGCGAGGTCTTGCCATGGTCGACGTGACCGATGGTGCCGATGTTGCAGTGCGGTTTGGTACGTTCGAATTTAGCTTTAGCCATGACGTTCTCCGTTCAACTTTGACTTTCGTCAAAGAAATCAAGCAAACTTTTTCTGGACTTCCGCCGACACGTTGGCCGGCGCTTCCGCGTAGTGGTCGAACTGCATCGTGAAGGTCGCGCGGCCCTGGCTCATCGAGCGCAGGTTGTTCACGTAACCGAACATGTTCATGAGCGGCACCATCGCGTTGATGACATTGGCGTTGCCGCGCATGTCCTGGCCCTGGATCTGACCACGACGAGAGTTGAGATCGCCGATCACCGAGCCGGTGTAGTCTTCCGGTGTCACCACCTCGACCTTCATGATCGGCTCGAGCAGGACCGACTTGCCCTTCTGCAGCGCGTCGCGGAAGGCCGCGCGCGAAGCGATTTCGAAGGCCAGCGCCGACGAGTCGACGTCGTGATAGGCGCCGTCGATGAGCTGCACCTTGACGTCCACCACCGGGAAGCCGGCGACGACGCCCGATGTCAGCACGCTGTTGAGGCCCTTTTCGACGCCGGGGATGTATTCCTTCGGCACCGCACCGCCGACGATCTTGGACTCGAACTGGAAGCCCGCGCCCGGCTCGGTCGGCTCAACGATGAACTTGACGCGCGCGAACTGGCCCGTGCCGCCGGTCTGCTTCTTGTGGGTGTAGTCGACTTCCGCCGCCTTGGTGATCTTCTCGCGGAACGCCACCTGCGGCGCGCCGATGTTGGCGTCGACCTTGTAGGTGCGCTTGAGAATATCGACCTTGATGTCGAGGTGGAGTTCGCCCATGCCCTTGAGGATGGTCTGGCCGGACTCGTGGTCGGTCGACACGCGGAACGAGGGATCCTCGGCAGCGAGCTTCGCCAGCGCGACGCCGAGCTTCTCCTGGTCGGCCTTCGACTTCGGCTCGATCGCGATTTCGATCACCGGCTCCGGGAATTCCATCTTTTCAAGGATGACCGGATGATCCGGGTCGCACAGCGTATCGCCGGTGCGGGCTTCCTTGAGGCCGGCCAGAGCGACGATGTCGCCGGCATAGGCTTCCTTGATGTCTTCGCGGTTGTTCGCATGCATCAGCAGCATGCGGCCGATACGTTCCTTCTTCTCGCGCGTCGAGTTCACGACGCCGGTGCCGCTGATCAGAACACCCGAATAGATGCGACAGAAGGTGATGGTGCCGACGAACGGATCGTCCATGATCTTGAACGCGAGCAGCGCGAGCGGCTCCTTGTCGTCCGCCTTGCGCAGGACCTCGTTGCCGTCCTCGTCGACGCCCTTGATCGCGGGCACATCGAGCGGCGACGGCAGGTAGGCGACAACGGCGTCAAGCAGCGGCTGCACGCCCTTGTTCTTGAACGCGGTGCCGCACAGAACCGGATAGAACGCGCCGGTGAGAACCGCCTTGCGGATCAGCCGCTTCAGCGTCGCCTCGTCCGGCTCGACGCCATCGAGGAACGCAGCCAGAGCGTCGTCGTCGAGTTCGACAGCGGCTTCAACCAGCTTTTCGCGATATTCCTTGGCCTTGTCGGCGAGATCGGCAGGGATCGCCTCGACGTCGTACATCGAGCCCAGCGAGTCCTGATTGTAGACCAGCGCCTGCATGCGGACGAGGTCAATCATGCCCTTGAAGTTGCTCTCGGAGCCGATCGGAAGCTGGATCGCGACCGGGCGCGCGCCGAGACGATCGACGATGTCGGACAGGCACTTGTAGAAGTCGGCGCCGGTCTTATCCATCTTGTTGCAGAAGACGATGCGCGGCACCTTGTACTTGTCGCCCTGGCGCCACACGGTCTCGGTCTGCGGCTCGACGCCCTGGTTCGAGTCGAGCACGCAAACGGCGCCGTCGAGCACGCGCAGCGAACGCTCGACTTCGATGGTGAAATCGACGTGGCCGGGGGTGTCGATGATATTCAGGCGCTTGCCATCCCAGAACGCGGTGGTCGCGGCCGAGGTGATGGTGATGCCCCGCTCCTGCTCCTGCGTCATCCAGTCCATCGTCGCGGCACCTTCGTGCACTTCGCCGATTTTGTGGCTCTTGCCGGTGTAATAGAGGATGCGCTCAGTCGTCGTCGTCTTGCCGGCGTCGATGTGCGCCATGATACCGAAATTACGGTAA
>JAFKES010000016.1 GCA_017308495.1 Afipia sp. | reverse complement strand
CATGCACGCGCTTGTCACCCGCTGCGACGATGCGCCCGCCAGCGTGCGCCGGCTTGCCTTCCCATGTCGTCATGACGCCGCCGGCGCCGTTGACGATCGGGATCAGGGCTGCGACGTCGTAGGGCTTCAATTCGGTCTCGATGATGAGATCGAGATGGCCCGCAGCCAGCATGCAATAAGCGTAGCAGTCGCCGCCGTAGCGCGACAGCCGCACATCGGATTCGATGCGCTCGAACTGGGCCCGGTCCGGCGCTTTCATCAGGCGCGGGCTCGTGGTGTACAACGTCGCCTCCGCCAGGGAGGCGCAGCGCCGCACCGTGAGCTTTCGCTTTCCGGACGCGCCCTCATAGCGCGCCGCGCCGCCGTCGCCGCTGAATCGTTCGCCGATATAAGGCTGATGCATCATGCCGAACGCCGGCGAGCCATTGTGCATCAGTGCGATCAGAGTGCCCCAGATCGGAAACCCCGCGATGAAGGACTTGGTGCCATCGATGGGATCGAGCACCCAGACATACTCGGCATCCGCGCGCTCTGCGCCGAACTCCTCACCGACGATGCCGTGTTGGGGGAAGTTGTCCTTGATCATCCGCCGCATCACCGCTTCGGCCGCACGGTCGGCTTCGGTCACGGGGTCGAGGTCGTGACCGGCGTTTTTGTTCTCGATGCCGAGGGTGGTGCGAAAAAAAGGAAGAATGGTCTCGCCGGAGGCGGTCGCCATCCGGCCGATGAAAGCGGTGAAGTCAATGACCGTCACGAGGGATCCTCTGGGGCTGCGCGTTGTTCCCAGTGTAAATCGTCTTCGGTGAAGGCCCTACTAAGAGATTGTGCGGAGGATGCCGTCCTCGGCCGATCGCAAAGCGGCGTCGGGAGTGAGAAGACGCCCTCCCGGGCGGTTCATTTCTTTGATGGAGAAACGAGACTCAGACAAAAAATGAGTTGAGATTTCAGTAATTATGAATTTATGTTCATTTGTTTACAGAAACCCATGCGTTTTTTACGTGCTGCGGCGGCCATTGCTTTGGATATATAGTTGTATTTATTTGTAAAATTCCTTCCCGCGACAATTTGACCGAAAATTAGCCATGCTTCGTGCGCATGGGGAAATCGTTAAAAAAACTTGCGCCGAGTGCGTTGCGAATGCATATTGTTGCGGTGCGATAGCGCCTCGCGCTGTCGCTGCCCTCCTTGGGCGTTTCCTCCCTAGACTTGGGCCACTTGTCATCTACAAGTGGCCCCTTTTTTTGCCTTGGCCACAGTGAGCGACCCGTCCCGGTACGAGGCGCGACGTCGGCGGGGATTCCCGAGGCCGGGAAGGGGCGAGGGCGATTATTCCGCGGCGGCCTGAAAGGGTCCCAGCATGTCGAGCGGGATGGCGGCGAGGGCTTCGGCCAGAACTGTGAAGTCGTCCGCCACCCTGCGGAAACGCGGGCCGCGCTCGCGGCGGCGCTCGTCCATATAGACCGCGCGGTTCAGTTCGAGCTGGATGGTATGCAGTCCGCTGGCAGGATTGCCGTAATGTTCGGTGATGAAGCCGCCGGCATAGGGTTTATTCCGCCCGACCGTGTAACCCTGCGCCCTGAACGTCTGTTCGACGACGTCCGCCAGCAGGCTGGCGCAACTGGTCCCGTAGCGGTCGCCGATCACGAGATCCGGTCGCCTGGGTTCGTCGCGCGTGATGCCGACCGAGGGCATCGAGTGGCAATCGACCAGAATCACCGTCCCGAAGGTCTGGTGGGCCCTGTTGATCAGGCGGCGCAACGCGCGGTGATAGGGCTTGTAGAGCGTTTCGATCCGGCTCAGCGCGTCTTCCACCTCGAGCCTGTTGAAATAGATGTCCTGACCGTCGCCGACGATGCGGGGAATGGTGCCCAGCCCGCCCGCGACCCGCATGGAACGGGTATTGGCGAAACTCGGCAGCCGGCCGTTGAACATGCGCGGATCGAGTTCGTAGGGCTCCCGGTTGACGTCCACATAAGAGCGGGGAAAATGCACCCGCACGATGGGAAAGCCCCGCTCGGCGAGGTCCGCGACGATCTCGTCCATGAATGAGTCTTCCGAGC
This sequence comes from Afipia sp., assembly GCA_017308495.1. GTDB lineage: Bacteria > Pseudomonadota > Alphaproteobacteria > Rhizobiales > Xanthobacteraceae > Afipia. The sequence continues at coordinate 5,780 of JAFKES010000016.1, read as the reverse complement.
GCCGCAGCGTCGCCTCGTCGATGCGGGAGGCCGCGAGAAACGCGCGGGGATAGACCGATCCCGAATGCGGGGAGTTGAAGATGATCGGGGCGCGCCACACCGGCGGCTCGACGATCTCGAACGGCGGCGACAACTCATTGTCGAACTGCATCATGGCCGTTCCTGTCCTCGCCGTCCCTGCTTGTCGCCTCCGACCTGCCGCGCCCGATCCGCCGCGATCGATTCACCTGGTCGGGCGCCATATTCCGACCCGAAAATCCGCGTTTTCTGCGGCTTCATTGTCGGTAAACCCAATTGATCTGCCAAGAGGAAGTTCGCCTTCACCCGAAATTTACCATCCATAGGGCACATAGAGAGCAGCGAACTTTTCCCTTCACGGAATTCGACACCAGCACCATGCAGCACAAAATTCTCCTTGCCGAAGACGATAACGATATGCGCCGCTTTCTGGTCAAGGCGCTGGAGAATGCCGGCTTCCGGGTCTCGTCCTACGATAACGGGCTGTCAGCCTATCAGAGGCTGCGGGAAGAGCCTTTTGAAATGCTTCTAACCGACATCGTGATGCCGGAGATGGACGGGATCGAGTTGGCCCGTCGCGCCTCGGAACTCGATCCGGACATCAAGATCATGTTCATCACCGGATTCGCCGCGGTGGCGCTGAATTCGGACTCGGAAGCGCCGAAAAACGCCAAGGTGCTGTCCAAGCCCGTCCATCTGCGGGAATTGGTCAGCGAAGTGAACAAGATGCTGGCCGCCTAAGGCTGTTCGGCCGGGGCCAGATTTGTCCGCGAAAATGACGTCCCGTCCTTGCCTGCGGCGGTCCAAGCCGATATAGGGACGCATCCCGAGATAAATGGTCTTCAGGGCGCGTAGCTCAGCGGGAGAGCACCTCGTTGACATCGAGGGGGTCACAGGTTCGATCCCTGTCGCGCCCACCATCCCAAAAAACACCCTTGAGAAGTGTACGTTTTGTCCATTCTTTCCCGCACCGGGCCGTGAGGTGAGGGAATAGACCTTCCGGCTTTGTCCCGCGTCAGATTGGCGCCCACCACCCACTCTGAGCAAGCCTGACGTCCGTCGGCCGTACGAATGCGCCGTTTTCCGCGGAATTTTCGAGGTGGTTTTTAGCCGGACCACGTCTCCGTCGGCGTTCGGCGACGGATTTCGAAGATGTGGCGCTGTCAGTCTCTGTGGCCGAAATTCCCGTTCCAGACCGAGCGGTCGCCAACCTCCGGTCGGGCTCCTGCTTTTTGTCAAATGGAGCGGCGAGGCTGATCAGGGCGGATTGAGGCGCAGTGCTTCGGACTGGCGGGCGTGCTCGAGCGTGTTCGTTGATTTCCGATTCAGTGTGGGATTCACAAAACGCGCGAACAATGCGAGCCCTCGGTCGCGACAGCGACGGGTGCGGAAATGGCGCGAGCCTACAGCCAAGATTTGCGCGATCGTTTCAAGCTTCGTTCCGTGGCGGATACGGGTTTGCAAATGCAGGCCTCGTGGATCCGCATCGCATATCCGAACCATGGAGCCCTAGCCTTGATAGGCCGACTGGCGACCATCACATCTCGCGGTGCTGCATGGGCCGTGGTGAACGCGTGGGATGAACGATATCCGCGCGTTCGACGAGAGTGACCGTCGCCCCCCCCCTGAGAGCGCGTCGATCGAAACGGTTTCGATAGGTCCGCGCAAACGGTCCGTTCGGGGCAGGACGTTTCGCGACGCCTGCAATTTCGCCAAGCCCTTCAGCCCATCGACGGCGGCAGTCAGGATGTCACTGACGCCGCGCTAACGTCGTCGACAATTTATCGGGCTTGGGCTTCACGGATCAGTCGGCGGAGCTTGGGTGGAGGCACTGGAAGCATATCGATCTCTATGCCAAGAGGCCGCAAGGCATCTTCGATCGCGGCGGCAATCGCCGGTGGCGCTCCCATTCGGCCGCCTTCACCTCCGCCCTTGATCCCGTATTCGGTGAACGGTGAGGGCGTCTCGACATGACCGACACGCAGGTTTGCCGGCACCTCGTAAACCGATGGCATGATGTATCCGGAATAACTCCCGTTCAAGAGTTGTCCCTCATTGTCGTAATCGTAACGTTCATAAAGCGCGGTTCCAATGCCCTGCGCCGTGCCGCCTCGCACATGGCCAGCCAGCGTCATCGGATTGACCAAGGTGCCGCAATCATGGACCGCGACGTAATCGAGAAACTTGATGCGCCCCGTTCCGATATCGACTTCGATAACCGGCATGTGGCACATGTGCCCCATGATCGGATAGAAGATGCCGAGGTCCTTGCCATCGCCACTCGGCAACGTGGTCAGCGGGTGGTCGTAAGTATAGCTCGCATCGAGCCCGGTATCGTATTCAGGCTTGTCCGGGAAAGATAAGCGGAAGAAATGCGCCTGCATGGCAACATCAGCGAGGCTTATCTCGCTCGCGGTCCCTTTGACCGCTATCTTGCCATCACGCAACTCCATATTTTCGGCGGTCGATTGTAAAAGATGCGCGCCAATACGGAATAGCTTCTGTTTCAAAAGGTCTGCCGCTCCCACCAGAGCTCCGGCGATCATCACCGTATAGCGGCTACCACCGGGGCCGGTGCCCGCCAGTCCGGAATCTGTATCGGCATAGGCGATGGAAATATCGGCGGGATCCATCTGCAGTTTTTCGGCAAGAATCTGCGTCGCGACTGTCTCCGGGCTATTCCCCCAGAATGGCGCCATCAGCTTGACCACCACTTTCCCGGTCGCGTCGATCTTGACCGAGACGCCTTCGGGCGACGACGTGAGCGCAAAGCCGGGATCCTTGTTCAGCGACCAGAATTCGGTCGCTGAAAATACACTTCGCTCCTGACACGTCGCGATGCCAATGCCGATATAGCGTCCTTCCTTGCGCGCCTGGGCCTGCTTTTGACGCCATGCGGCCAGGTCGAGCATCTCGGAAGCCTTATCGATAACGGCATGGTAATCGCCGCTGTCATAGAGATTTCCGGTCGGGATAAAGTAGGGAAATTCCGCACGCTTGATGAAGTTCTTCTTGCGGAATTCAATCGGATCGGCACCCAATTCAGCGACGGCCGCATCGACCATTCGCTCAAGAACAAAATTTGCGACTTCCGAACCGAATCCGCGATAAGCGCCCTGCTGACACTTGTTGGTCAAAACCGCGGTAATCTTGGATTCGACCGACCTGATTTTATAAGGGCCGGTGACCTGACACAGCGCATTGCCGTGATGTCCGATCCCGAACTGGAAGTAAGCGCCATAGTCGTCAATAACCTCGAATTTCATCGAGATCATGTGTCCGTCCTTGTCGAGCGCCAGCGAGCAATCGTAAATTCGGTCGCTCCCGTGATGATCACAGGCCAGCATGTTTTCCGAACGATCCTCGACGTACTTAACCGGCCGGCCAGTCGCGCGAGACAATGTCGCTGCAATAATGGGCACCTTGTGAAGGAAAAGCTTCGAGCCGAACGATCCACCGGCGGCGACCGGAACGATGTTCAATTTGTGGGCGGGAACGCCCAGTGAGACGGCCCAGAGCCATCCCACATAATTGTACATCGAGGTGTTCGCATAAACCGTGAACTTGCCCGTCCCGCGATTGAAGTCGGCCACGGCGCCGCACGTTTCCAGCGGCTGAGCGCCGGAGCGCGACCAACGCAACTTGCGCCTGATGATCTTGGCTGCCGAGGCAAAATCCGCCTCAACATCGCCAAACGTAAATACCCGCTGCTGGGCGATATTTGTATCGCCCCGCTCGGGATGAAGAACACCGGCCCCCCGAAGGTCGAGCGCGGCGACCGGATCGGCTGCGACCGGCAGTTCCTCATATTCCACCTTGATCAGGGCGGCGGCGTCTTCTGCGATCGCCCGCGTGTCAGCGGCAACGATCGCAACAGGCTCGCCCACATGGCGGACGCGATCAATGGCCACGCAGCGCTGTTCAACCGGCGGGTTTGAGAAGCATGGCAAAGCGCCCGTTGCTGCCGCAACATCCTTGCCGGTCATGACCTTATGCACCCCGGGCAGGGCCTTCGCAGCGGATGTGTCGATCGAGACAATTCTCGCATGCGCATAAGGGCTACCGAGCACGGCGCCGTGCAGCATCTTGTTCAGAACGATGTCGTCAATGTACTGGCCGTTACCAACGAGAAGACGGGGATCTTCCACCCGCTTCATGTTGCGGCCGATCTGGGTCAGAACCTGACCTGGCATCTCGCGCTGACGCGAATCGGGAATGTGCTTCTTGTTCGAGGTGCTCATTGTGCGGCTTCCAATCCAGAGGCTTTGCGCAACTCGACCGCTCGCTCGACTGAATCCACGATGGTCTGGTATCCCGTGCATCGACAAAGATTGCCCGAAATCGCCTCTCTGATTTCTTCACGATCGGGAGAAGGGTTGTTCCGCAACAGGTCCTCGATCGTCATCAACATGCCCGGTGTACAGAACCCGCACTGCAATCCGTGTTTTTCCCAGAATGCATGCTGGACGACAGAGAGCTGTTCCATCGTTCCAAGGCCTTCGACAGTCTCGATTTCCTCTCCTTCGCACTGGACCACCAGCAATAAACACGAGCGTGCCGCCTGACCTCCGACAAGAACGGTACAGGCTCCGCAAACGCCCTGAGCACAGCCGACATGGGTGCCTGTCAGCCCAGCCTCCTCGCGAATGAAGTCAACCAGCAAAGTGCGTGGCTCAACACGTCCTGTATAGCAGGCGCCGTTGATCGTTAGCTTCACATCCACTTTTCCGGACATGTCGTGCTCCTGATCGCATCTGTCACAGTTGGGTGCCGAGCGCGCGCTCGAGCGCGCGACGCAACAGCACTCCGATTAAATCGATCTTGTCTTCAGCGGTCGCGTGAAGGTCGCTCGACGGTTCAACCGTGGCACGGGCGACTTCGACTACGCGATCGAGTATTTCTCGTGTGGGAGATGCACCGGTGAGGAGGCTCTCTGCCGCTGAATTCCGTTTCCGGATGATCCCCGTTCCGATAAAGCCGATGCGCACGTCCGAAAGTGTGGAGCCGTTCGTGCGAAACCTCACGCCTGCGCCAGCGATTGGATAGTCTCCCACGCGGATCGCGAATTCCTCAAACGCGAAGCGCTCGTCGGGACCCTGCTTGGGAACTTCGATTGCTGCCAACAACTCCTTGTCGTCCACAGCCGTTTCGTAGGCGTCGACGAAAAAATCGGCCGCAGGAATGCGCCGCTCCCCCGCGCGTCCGACAACAACAAACTCTGCATCGAGCAATGTCAGGACCAGGGGTAGTTCTGACGCGAGGTCATGGTGGCAAACATTTCCCCCGATGGTCCCCCGGTTGCGGATTGCGTGATGCGCGACATGCGCATAAGCCTCGGTGACAAGAGGAAGATGGTTCAAAACAGCCGTATCGCGCATGACGTCGCTGTGACGCGACATCGCACCAATTCTGATTTTTCCGTTCGCTAATGAAATTCCGCGAAGCTCGGAAATATTGGCTATATCGATCAACACCGACGGCGTGATCATCCGGAAATTCAGCATCGAGACGATGCTTTGGCCGCCGGCAATCAGGCGGGCGTCATCTCCATTGTCCACAAGGGCATCCAGCGCCTGCGAGACCGACGTCGCACGAACATAGTCAAATAGAGGTGGCTTCATACGTCCCCTCTCCCATATTTGCCATCACACCGGTCGCGGCCTTACGAGCCCGATCCGAATTGTTCGGCTTTTTTTTATTCCTTATCATACGTAACGGAACTCCGAAATAACAATCTAACATTCGTTTGGCGCAATTGATTT
>JAFKES010000015.1 GCA_017308495.1 Afipia sp. | reverse complement strand
GCGGAATCGAACGCCAACAATTTCGACATGAAGCTGTTCCAGCGCGGCGGCTACGTGGTCGAACTGGAGACCCGCTATTCGCTGTTCGCGCAGCCGGGCAAGCTCCGCACCATCGCCTGGCTCAACAGCGCCTATTCCGGCAGCTACCGCGCGGTGCTGGACAATCCCGCGCTCAACCTCGACATCAGCCGCACCCGCGAAGGCCGCATCAAATACGGCTACGTCTTCAACATCGAGCAAGCGGTGACAGACGACATCGGCGTGTTCGGCCGCTGGAGTTGGAACGACGGCAAGACCGAGATCATGGCCTTCACCGACATCGACGCCAGCCTGTCGTTCGGCACCTCGCTCAAGGGCCGGCTCTGGGGACGACCCGACGATACCATCGGCATCGGCGGCGCGTTCAACGCCCTGTCGCGCGACCATCGCGACTTCATCGCCGCCGGCGGCCTCGGCGTGCTGATCGGCGACGGCCGGCTCAATTACCGCCAGGAGAAAATCCTGGAGGCCTATTACGCCCTGCCGCTGACCCGGCAGATCACGGCGACGGCGGACTACCAGTTCATCGCCAACCCGGCCTACAACGCCGATCGCGGACCGGTGTCGGTATTCTCGGGCCGCCTGCGCGCGGAATTCTAGAACGCGGCAGCCATCAGCCGCCTATCGTCCCGCGCGAATTCACGCCCGCGCCTCCATCGCATCGAGCGCGGCCGCGACCGGCGCGAACGAGTCTGCCTGCGCCAGCGCCCAGGCGCGCGCGAAGCGCCGATCCCTGACATCGCCATCCAGCAATTCGCCCGGCCGCAACTGCGGATAAAGCCGCGCGAACGACAGCACGTCGGTTTCCGAAATGCGGCGCGAGAAGTGGATCGGGCGAATGTCCTGCGGATGGCCGAGGCCGGCGGCCGCGATCAGCTCCGCCAGCGCATGCAGCGTGGCGCGGTGATAATTGGCGACCCGCAGGGTCTTGTCCGGCACCACCAGCGCGCGGCTGCGGGTAGGATCCTGCGTCGCCACGCCGGTCGGGCACAGGTCGGTATGGCAGCTCAGCGACTGGATGCAGCCGAGCGCGAACATGAAGCCGCGCGCGGAATTGCACCAGTCGGCGCCGAGCGCCATGGCGCGGGCAAGATCGAAGCCGGTCGCGATCTTGCCCGAGGCACCGACGCGGACGCGATCGCGCGCATTGATGCCGATCAGCGCGTTGTGGACGAAGTTGACGCCTTCACGCATCGGCATGCCGAGATGGTCCATGAACTCCGCGGGGGCCGCGCCGGTGCCGCCCTCGCTGCCGTCGACCACGATGAAATCCGGATAAATGCCGGTCTCGACCATCGCTTTGCAGATCGCAAGGAATTCCCAGCGATGGCCGATGCAGAGCTTGAAGCCGGCGGGCTTGCCGCCCGACAGCCGGCGCATCTCGCCGATGAACTGCATCATCTCCATCGGCGTGGAAAACGCCCGGTGATAGGCCGGCGAAATGCAGTCCTCGCCCATGGCGACGCCGCGAATGCGCGAGATCTCGGCCGACACTTTCGCCGCCGGCAGCACCCCGCCATGGCCGGGCTTGGCGCCCTGGCTGATTTTCAGTTCGACCATCTTGATCTGGTCGTCGGCGGCGACCTTGGCGAACAGCTCCGGATTGAAGGTGCCGTCGGGATTGCGGCAGCCGAAATAACCCGATCCGATTTCCCAGATCAGATCACCGCCGTTTTCGCGATGATAGGGACTGACGCCGCCCTCGCCGGTGTCGTGGGCGAAATTGCCCTTGCGCGCGCCGGCGTTGAGCGCCCGCACCGCGTTGGGACTCAGCGCGCCGAAGCTCATGGCGGAAATGTTGAGCACCGAGGCGGAATAGGGCTTGTCGCAATCCGGCCCGCCAATGGTGATGCGGAAGTGCTCGTCCGCCCGCGGCTTCGGCGCGACGGAATGGTGCATCCACTCGTAACCTTCGGCGTAGACGTCTTCCTGGGTGCCGAACGGCCGCTTGTCGAGCACCATCTTGGCGCGCTGATAGACAACCGCGCGGGTGTCGCGGCTGAACGGCTTGCCGTCTTTCTCGCTCTCGAAGAAATACTGCCGCATCTCCGGCCGGATGTCCTCCAGCAGGAAACGCAGATGGGCGGAGATCGGATAGTTGCGCAGGATCGCGTGGCTCTTCTGCATCAGATCGTAGATGCCGAGCACGGACAACGCGCCGAACAGCGCCAGCGGAATCGCGAGCAGGATTCCGTCCTCTGGATCGAACGCCAGCGCGACGAGCAGCAGCACGCTCAGCGCGATGCACAGCGAGAGAACAACGTAGCGCGGCGAGAACATCAGCGCGAGAATTTGCATGGAGACCTCGAAAGACCGGGCGGCGCAACGGTTGGGACGGTTACAGGCGCCACCCCGACCCTACGCCGTCGCCCGCGCGCACGCCACCCGACGGCGTACCGACCCTACACCGGGTCGCCGCCGCCGGACGTGCCGGGCTGATCCCAGCCTTAAGCCCGTCATGTGACGGCGCGATCACCGCAATCCACCGTGTTGCTAAGCAGCAGGTGGCGGCATGGTCAATGGCTGTGAGGGCGCAGTTCGCCGGGGATACCGCCGGTCTCGAGGCCTCCCCGGGCGATCCAGGCTTCCGTGCTACGAATCGCGCGGGTGATGTGCTCGTCGCTGCGGGTGAAATCGTAAGGCGATCCCACCAGCGGGCACAGCGGCGGCACCACACAATAATCGACGGCCTGTTCGAGATATTCCAGCTCCGCCGTCATCTGCCGCGAGATCAGCAGGGTCAGCGCATGCAGCGCGGTCGCCACAGCCCCGACCGGCGGGGCCTGTCCCGCACAAGCGAAGCCCGTCGGCAGAATGACCAGGCGCTGCGCGCCCTTCTCGATGGCGACCCGGATCGGCGTGTTGCTGGAGATCGCGCCGTCCGCGAGATAGCGCCCGCCGTGCTTCAGCGGCGCGAACGCCCCCGGGATCGCGGTGCTCGCCACGATGGCCTCAGTGGCGGAGCCGTGCGACAGCACGACGGTATCGCCCGTGACGATGTCGGTGGTGACGATGTGGATGGGAATGACGGCATCTTCCAGATTGCGATAGGGCAGATGATCGTCGATCAGCCTGCGGATGCCGTCATGAGGGATCAGGAAATCCCGGTGCCACAGGAAGCCGATGAAGGCATGCACCGATACCGGGAACACGTCCTGCCGCCGCAGGCCGCGCCAGATGGCCGCGAGCGCCTTGACGCCATCGAGGGTCGGCGCACCGGCGTAATAGGCGCCGTTCATGGCGCCGACGCTGGAGCCGACCACAAAATCGGGGCGCACGCCATGGGCGGCTAGCGCCTGCATCATCCCGACCTGAATGGCGCCGAAGGAGCCGCCGCCTGCGAACACAAAAGCGGTCGTCCGTTTGGCCTGTCCGGCGCCGCCGGGCGTCGATAAAATGGCTCTCGTATCCATGATCGCGACAAGACCTTCGCGACTTGTAAATGGCGCACCGCAAACAGCGACCGACGATCACTTGCCGCGCGCACTTTGAGAGATAGGGTGACGACCTCGCCCCGTCCACGCCGGGCCGATCAAGTTCGCTTGTCCGCGGCGCTTGCGCAGACCAGCCCTGCGCGTCGCGCCGTCGCAAGCCGGCCCTCAGGCGAGGGCCGTGGTATAGATCGTGGTCACCCCGATGACGATCGTGACCACACCGACAGCGACCTGGATAATGCGGTTGGCCCATGTCAGCCGGCGCGCGGACATTACCAGCGGCACGGCGATCACGCCCGACAGCGCCCCCATGCCCAACATCGACCCGATACCGAACAGCAGGACATAAAGCACACCGTAGACCGGCTGCGTCACCTGCGTCGCCGCCAGCACCAGCAGCGCGCCGGAGCCGGCCATGCCGTGCATCAGCCCCACCAGCAGCGAGCGCCAGCGGAAGCCGTGGCCATGGGCGTGAGGGCTGCGGACATGGGGCATGGCATCCATGGCGTGACTGTGGAGATGGAGGTGCTCGGTGCTGTCGCCATGACGGTGGCGGTGAAAATGGACACGGTCGCGCCACAGCCGCCACAGCACATGGGCACCAAGGCCGACCAGCATGATGCCGACCGCGGTCTCCAGCGGCCGCGCCAGATGCTCCGGGATGGCGTGGCCGAGCACGATCGCCACGCCAGCGAACACGAACAGGGTGATGGTGTGGCCCAGCCCCCAGGTCAGCCCGTGGCGGATGATGTCGCCGGAATTCGTCCGCCGCGCGGCGATGCTGGACACCGCCGCGATGTGGTCGGCCTCAAGCGCGTGCTGCATTCCGAGCAGAAAGCCAAGCCCCAGAATCCCGAACATGCACACCGAGCTTTCGTTTGCGGTTCCGATCTTACCCGGTGGCCCGCGGTTGCAAAGGGTCTTGTCAGAACCGGCCGGCGATGGTGAGGCGCACCGCGAACGGCTCGACGGGATGCAGGACACGGTCCATCACCCCGGTCTCGCAAACCGCGGCTGGAGGCGGGCTCGCCGAATTGCATCTCCCGAACAGCGCGTCGGTCTTCAGCAGCGAGCCATAGGCATAGGTGATCTGGTCCGATTTGCTGTCGGTCATATTGAACGCGTCAAGCTGAATGCGCCATCCGTTGGCGAAATTGTAGCCGACCTGCCCGTTCAGCACACCAGTCGCCGGCGACACGAAAGCGCCGTCCTCGGTGAGCGGCCGCGTCCCGAAATAGCGATAGCGCAGCGCGCCGAACCAGCCGGTCTTTTCGCCGATCCTGATTCCTGCAGAGGCGATCACGTTCGGCGCGCCCGGGATGCGGTTGCCCGGCGCGTTGCCGATCTGGGCCTCGGGATAACCCGCCAGCTCCGCGTAGGCCGCGGCCTGCGCGAAGTCCGTCCCGCGAAAGCGCGCATGGGTGACGGCGAGATCGCCGTCCAGACTGAGCCACGAATAGGGCCGGTAATGATTGGACCATTCGACGCCGTAACGGCGGCTCGGCCGGCTCGGTTCGGTATCGCCGGCGTCGCCGACGAACAGAATCTCGGAGGCGGAATCCAGCAGGAAGACCGCGAGCGAACTCTCCAGATGAGGAATGAGTCGCGTCCGGATGCCGATCTCCGCCCCGCGCGTCTTGACGAGAAACGGCGAAGCGTCCACCGCCGTATCGGGATCGGTCGGCGACACCCGGATGGTGACGCCGCGCGCATCGTTGCTGTGGAAGCCCTCGCCCGCGTTGAAGAAGAATTCGGTCTTGTTGAACGGACCGACCACGAGCCCGAATTTCGGGCTGCCGATCGACGCGGTCGCATTGCCGGAATTGGCGGGCGTCAGAAAAGAGTTCACGCTCGCGGTGTAGAAGTCGCCGCGATAGCCGACCGTGGAGCGCAGCCAATCGGTCCAGTGGAGGGTATTCTGGACATAGAGGCCGACACTGCCCTCCTTCACCTTGTCATAGCGCGTGCCGGAGAGAAATTGCCGCCGGTAGGTGTTGGACAGCGACACGTCGATGTCGTCGTAGCGACTCTGGACACCGATTTCCGTCTGCATCGGCAGGCCGGCGAAGGTGCTGTTGAAAGTGTGCGACGCATTGAGGCCGGCGACGACGCGGTCGTCATGCTGGTGAAACTGATCGCCGTACACCGGATCGCTGAGGAAGAAGGTGAAGTTGTTGTAGAGATCGAGCGAACTCTTGATCGCGTAGAAATTGATCTTCGACGATCCGTCGTGATCGCTCCGCGCCCATTGCCCCGAAATGGAGAAGCGGTCCGAGCGGCCTCCGTCGGTGGAATCGAGCGCGCCATAGCGGCCGACCAGCCCGGAGGTGATGGCGCGCAACGGAATCTGGTCGGTGGAATTCCAGCGGTTGGAATAGGCCATACCGGTCAGCGAAAAGCCGTTGGCGGCGGCGCCTTCCGAATAACGCACCACGGCGTTCAGCTTGCGCAGATTGTCGGGATTCTCCCACGGCCCGTTATAGGCATTGACCTCGCCGGCGACGAGCAGATTGCCGTTGCCCACCTTGGTCGAAGTGATGCCGAGGCCCCTGACATAGCCGAAGCTACCGACGCTCATCAGCGCCATGGATTTTTCGATGGTGTCGATCAGACCGATGTGGGCGACGCCGACCGAGGAGAAATCGCCTTCGCTGGCAAAATACGGCCCCTTGCGCACGTTGATCGACGAAATCAGCTCCGGGATCAGGAAGTTGAGATCGGCGTAGCCCTGGCCGTGGCCATGGGTGCGCATGTTCACCGGCATGCCGTCCACGGTGATGGCGAAATCGGTGCCATGGTCGAGATTGAAGCCGCGCAGAAAATACTGGTTGGCCTTGCCGTCGCCGCTGTGCTGCGTGACCATCAGGCCGGGCACTACCTCCAGCGCCTCGGCGGGGCGCGACAGCGGCCGCGCATTGACCTCCGCGCCCGGGACGTTGTGCTCGCTCGCAGCGCTCACCGGCGCCGCGGCGGTTTCATCCGGCGCGGACGCGGGGGCCGCCTGCACCGTGCGCGGTCGGTCACGGCTGGGCTGCGCGCGCGGCGCCACCACGTTCACCGTGGGCAGCGACGTGGCATCCTCGGGCGCGGCGGCGTTTTGCGCCATCGCATCCGAGGCCACGGCGACCCATCCCGTCACCGCAAGGCCCACGAGCGACCACGCGCGGCACGCGCCATCCCCCCGCAAGGGGCGAGCCTGCGCCGCCGCTCCGCGACATGCCGATCCGATCCGTGAAATCTGTACGCCCCCACACGCTCATCCTGCCCGGAAGAACGCTCGCATGCGCAGTATGATATTGTCAACAATTCATCATACCGAGCGACGCACCTCATCCGCCCAGATCGTGATCCCGCGTGCAACAGGCCGGCGCCTCCAGCGCCGCGGGATCGATCGCGCCGAACGCCGCGATCGCCTGTTGACGCATGGAGCTCTGCGCCTCGACCGGCTGAAACACCCGCTGGTCGATGGACGGCAATCGTTCGCGCATCTCGACCGACGACAGATGCGGGCCGAGGTCGCGCATCAACCCGTCGTCGATGGCGTAGATGCAGCCGTGCAGATGGAGCGACTGCCCCCGCGCCCAGGCGTTCTCCACGATCGGAGTCGCGGCGAGCCGGCGCACCTGCATCTCGACATTGATCTCGCACATGCGGTTGATGCGCTCGGTCGGATCTGCGATCGCGTCGAAGGTCGCGCGATGCTTGCGGTAGAACATCGAGATCGGCAGCAGCCAGTGATCGAGCATCGCGCCGCGCTCGCCGGCGATGGCGCGGCTGACGCCGCTGCATCCGTAATGCCCGCAGACGATGACGTGCTCAATCTTGAGCTGGTCCACCGCGAATTCCAGCACCGACAGGATGTTCATGTCGCTGGTGTGAACGACATTGGCGATATTGCGGTGGACGAAAATCTCGCCCGGATCGAGGCCGAGCACGCTGTTGGCGGTCACCCGGCTGTCGGAGCAGCCGATCCACAGGTAATGCGGAGTCTGCTGCTCGGCCATGCGGTGGAAATAGTGGGGGTCCTCCCGGGTCTTGCGGTTCGCCCAGGCAACGTTGCGGTCGAACAGGTGGTCGAGCGTGGCCGACATGAAGAGGCCTCCCGGCAAGCGGACCGGCATGACCCCGCAGCGGCGGCCCGTCCGGCAAGCATCCAAATTCTTGAAATTCTACAAGGCAGGCCGCCCGCCGCTTTGAAGCGGATCAAATTCCAGCGCGATCGAAACCCCATGGCGGGCCAGCTTGCGCGGCCCCGCGCAAGGGAGCGGTATCATGAGGCATCTGTATCTGCGGATGGAGACTGGCGATCCCGGGAAGACTCGAACTTCCGACCTACGGTTTAGGAAACCGTCGCTCTATCCGGCTGAGCTACGGGACCGGTTCTCACGGCTGCGACCGCCTCGCCTGCACCTGCAGGCTGGCCGGGCACATGGGTTTCCATAG
>JAFKES010000014.1 GCA_017308495.1 Afipia sp. | reverse complement strand
CGCAGCGGTGGCGGCACCACGTTCACCCTCACCGTCGTGCTCGGGCAGGCGCCGGCCATCGGCGCCCCCGCTGGCGCGGCCGGCGATGAGGACGACGCGCATGCTCACGGCCTGCGCATTCTCAGCGTCGAGGACAATCCGTTCGGCCGCGTTGTGCTCAGCGCCATCCTCACCGAACTTGGCCATCGGGCGGAATTCATCGGGCGTGGCGAAGGCGCGCCGGAGCGGATCGCGCAGGGCGCGTTCGATGCCGTGTTGATGGATATGGTGCTGCCGGGGATCGATGGCGTCGAGGCGATCCGGCGGGTGCGCGCGCTCGGTGGGGCCGCGGGACGTGTGGCCATTATCGGGGTGTCGGGTCGTGCGGAAGACGAGGGCGCGGCGCGTGCCGCAGGCGCCGACGCGTTCCTGACCAAGCCGGTCAGCCCGCGTGCGCTGGCGGCGGCGCTGCTTGAGGTGACGCGGGGCTAGCAGCGGCTGCGTCCGGCTGTTGATGTCTTGCCCTGAGGATGGCGGCGTTGATCTCGCCGCCATAGACGAAAATCGCCGCGATGAAATACAGGAACACCAGCGCGATCATCGCCGAGGCGAGGCCGGCATAGGTGGTGACGTAATTGCTGGCGAAGCGCTCGAGATATTTTCCGAACACCGCGCCGGAGGCCAGTGAGCCGAGCATGGTGACAGCGATGCCGGGCCAGATGTCGCGCAGCCGGCGCGTGCCCGCGGGCAGCCATTTGTGCAGGATCACCAGCGCGACGGTGAGTGCGGCCACGGTGACGCCGTAGCGCAGGAAAGTCAGCAATTCCTCGTTGGACGCGACCAGCAGCGGCACATAGCGCCGGGCGGTGGCGATCAGGAGCGGGCCGAGCACGATCAGGAAGGCCATCGCCAGCGCGGTCACCGCCGCCACCATGGTGTAGCCGATCGATTCGAGCCGCAGCAGATACCAGCTGCGCTGCTCGACGACGCCGTAGGCGCGGTTGAGACCGACGCGCAGGCTCTCGATGCCGTTCGAGGCGAAATAGAGCGCGAGCACCGCGCCGAGGGTGAGCACGCCGCCATGGGGCTGGGTCAGCACGTTGTGAATCTCGCCGGCGAGCGGGTCCGCCACCTGGGACGGCCAGGTCTCCAGCAGCAGCTCGGCGGCCTGATCGGCCAGATGCCGTGAGCCGAACACGCCGGCAAGGGCAGTGATGACGATCAGGAACGGGAACAGCGCCATCAGCGCCGACAGGGCGATATGGCTGGCGATGGCCCAGCCGTCATCGGACAGGAACCTGTAGAACGCTTCGAGCGCAATCCTGAACGCCTTGAGAGCCCGCCTCACGTCTCACCCCGATCCCGACGGCATGACTTACCGCGCGGGAGCCTTAAAGTCATGTCCGGCCGTGGCCGGGCGATCGCCTCTCCAGCGATTTTCCGCACGGCATGGCGTGGCGTCGTCCGGGGTGTTATGTACCCTGCCATGTTACCTGTCCTTGCCACTTTTCTGCTTCCCATTGCCCTGGCGGCGGTCACCATCGTGCTGTTCCTGGGCCTGTTCAACATGATGCGGGGCGGATCGCCGAACACGTCGCAGCGGCTGATGCGGCTGCGCGTGCTGCTCCAGTTCGTCGCCATCGTCATCGCCATGCTGGCGATCTGGGTGATGGGACGGAGCTGACCGGGGGGTTTCCCCAAGGATTTCCCCCAACGGATTCACCAGTCACAAGGGATCGCCGCCATGGTCACTCTCAACCGGATCTACACCCGCACCGGCGACGACGGCACCACGGCGCTCGGCAGCGGCGAGCGGCGGCCGAAATACGACCTGCGCGTCAGCGCTTACGGCACCGTCGACGAAACCAACGCGGCCGTCGGCGTGGCGCGGCTGCATCTGGCCGGCAGCCCGCACATCGATGCCATGCTCGGGCGGGTGCAGAACGATCTGTTCGATCTCGGCGCCGACCTCGCCGTTCCCCAGCGCGCCGGCAAGGCCGAGCGGCTGCGGCTTGTGGAGTCCCAGGTCGAGCGCCTGGAGGGGGATATCGATGCGCTGAACGCCGATCTTGCCCCGCTGACCTCGTTTATTTTGCCAGGCGGAACACCGGCCGCGGCGCACCTGCATCAGGCACGCACCATTTGTCGCAGGGCCGAACGCCTTGCGGTGGAGCTGGCATCCCAGCCGGACGAGCCGGTCAACGCCGCAACCGTGCGATATCTCAATCGCTTGTCGGATTTTCTGTTCGTGGCGAGCCGCTGGGTGAACGGCAAGGGGGCCGGCGACGTGCTCTGGGTGCCGGGCCAGAACCGCTGAGCGGCGACCCCGGGCCGACCTTCCCCGTTTTCCATTTTTCGCGCGTTGACCGCGGTTGACGGGACTATTAGGTTCCGCCGCCAGCCGCTTTAATGTGGATGTGTTCAACCATTTCAGGACGAAGGGGAACCGATGAAGGTTCTGGTGCCGGTTAAGCGCGTCGTTGACTACAACGTCAAAATTCGCGTCAAGAGCGACGGGACGGGCGTCGAGCTCGCCAACGTCAAGATGTCGATGAATCCGTTCGACGAAATCGCGGTCGAGGAAGCGTTGCGCCTGAAAGAGGCGGGCAAGGCGACCGAGGTGGTGGTGGTGTCGATCGGTCCCGCGCAGGCATCGGAGACCATCCGCACCGGTCTCGCCATGGGCGCGGACCGCGGCATCCTGGTCAAGACCGATGCCGCCGTCGAGCCGCTCGCGGTGGCGAAGATTTTGAAGAAAGTGGTCGAAGACGAGAAGCCCGGCCTGGTCATTCTCGGCAAGCAGGCCATCGACGACGACAGCAACCAGACCGGCCAGATGCTGGCGGCGCTGCTCGGCTGGTCGCAGGCGACCTTCGCCTCCAAGCTCGAAGTCGATGGATCGGACTTCAAGGTGACGCGCGAAGTTGACGGCGGCCTGCAGACCGTGAAGGTGAAGGGCCCGGCGATCGTCACCACCGACCTGCGCCTCAACGAGCCGCGCTATGCGTCGCTGCCCAACATCATGAAGGCGAAGAAGAAGCCGATTGACGAGAAGGCCGCCGACAGCTTCGGCGTCGATCTCGCGCCGCGTCTCGAAGTGCTCAAGACCACCGAGCCGCCGGGCCGCAAGGCCGGCGTCAAGGTCAAGGACGTCGCCGAACTGGTGTCGAAACTCAAGGAAGTGGGGGCGCTCTGATGGCCACGTTGCTGATTGCCGAACACGACAACGCATCGATCAAGGATGCCACCAACAAGGCTCTCACCGCGGCGGCAGCGCTGGGCGGCGAGGTCGATGTTCTCGTCGCAGGCGAGGGTGCCAAGGGCGCGGCCGAAGCCGCCGCCAAGCTCAAGGGCGTGCGCAAGGTGCTGCTGGCCGACAACGCGGCCTATGCCCACGATCTGGCCGAGCCGCTGGCCGCGCTGATCGTGTCGCTGGGCGGTTCCTACGATGCGTTCGTGGCGCCCGCGACCTCGCGCTTCAAGAACGTGATGCCGCGCGTCGCCGCGCTGCTCGACGTGATGCAGGTCTCGGAGATCACCAAGGTGGTCGCGTCCGACACCTTCGAGCGTCCGATCTATGCCGGCAACGCGGTCCAGACCGTGAAGTCGAAGGACGCCAAGAAGGTCATTACCGTGCGCACGTCGAGCTTCGGCGCGACCGGTGACGGCGGTGGCGCGGCGGTGGAGAACGCGGCTGCGGCGGCCGATCCGGCGCTGTCGAGCTTCGTCGGCGAGGAGGTCGCCAAGAGCGACCGCCCCGAACTGACCTCGGCCAAGATCATCGTCTCCGGTGGCCGCGCCATGCAGAGCCGCGAGAACTTCACCAAGTACATCGAGCCGCTGGCGGACAAGCTCGGCGCCGGTGTCGGCGCTTCGCGCGCGGCGGTGGACGCGGGCTATGCGCCGAACGACTGGCAGGTCGGTCAGACCGGCAAGGTGGTCGCGCCCGAACTGTATATCGCCATCGGCATTTCCGGCGCGATCCAGCATCTCGCCGGCATGAAGGATTCCAAGGTGATCGTGGCGATCAACAAGGATGAAGAGGCGCCGATCTTCCAGGTGGCGGATTACGGGCTGGTGGCCGACCTGTATCAGGCGGTTCCCGAGCTGACCGCCGCGCTGTAATGCGATTGTCCCGGCATGGCATTGTGCCATGCCGGGATTTACCATTCGCCGGCAACCGGGCCGGGGCTTGCCTAAAACCGGTTCCCTCTTTTCAGGATCATGCCTATTCTGGTCGTCCGGCCTGGCGGGTGCGCAATGCGTTCGCCGGGGTTCGACGTGTATCAGGGACGATGCGGCCCATCCGCCGCTCTCCGCTTGTTGGGAAGACCGTGCGACGATGGTGACGATCAAGACGGTGGGTGTGATTGGTTCGGGCCAGATGGGCAACGGCATTGCGCATGTCGCGGCGCTTGCCGGTTTCGATGTGGTGCTCAACGACGTGTCCGCCGAGCGCCTGAAATCCGCGATGGCCACCATCAACGGCAACCTGACCCGCCAGGTGGCGAAAGAGACCATCACCGAGGATGCGCACAGGAAAGCGCTCGCCCGTATCACATCGTCCGACAGCATCGACGGTCTTGCGGCCTGCGACCTCGTGATCGAAAGCGCGGTCGAGAAGGAAGACGTCAAGCGCAAGATCTTTCACGATGTCTGCGCCGTCCTGAAGCCGGACGCCATCGTGGCGTCGAACACCTCCTCGATTTCGATCACCCGGCTGGCCGCGTCTACCGACCGGCCCGAGCGTTTCATTGGCATCCACTTCATGAATCCGGTTCCGGTGATGGAACTGGTCGAGCTGATCCGCGGCATCGCCACCGACGACGCCACGTTCGAGGCCGCCCGCGCCTTCGTGACGAAACTCGGCAAGCAGATCGCCGTGTCGGAGGATTTCCCGGCGTTCATCGTCAACCGCATCCTGCTGCCGATGATCAACGAGGCGATCTACACGCTGTACGAAGGCGTCGGCAATGTGGAGGCCATCGACACCGCGATGAAGCTCGGCGCGCATCATCCGATGGGGCCGCTGGAACTGGCGGACTTCATCGGCCTCGATACCTGCCTGTCGATCATGCAGGTGCTGCATGAGGGGCTCGCCGATTCCAAATATCGTCCCTGTCCGCTGCTGGTGAAGTATGTCGAGGCCGGCTGGCTCGGCCGCAAGTCGCAGCGCGGCTTCTACGACTACCGTGGCGACAAGCCGGTGCCGACGCGCTGACGCAGCGAAAGTCCATCGGCCAGGGTTTGTTAATCCTCTCCGTCTAGGGTCGCGCCGTTCAGTCGGGAGAGTGCGTTTCATGGACGTGATGAGCATCGTCAGCAGCATGATGGCCATGCAGGCTGCCAACACGCAGCAGCAGATTGCAACCAGCGTCATGAAGCAGAATATCGATTCGGAGAAATCGGTGCTGCAACTGCTCCAGCCTGCCGCGAATCCGCCGGGCGTGGGTGAAAATCTCGATATCTCGGTCTGATCCTATTCGGCGGGTTTGATCCCGCCGATGTCTGTCCGCCGGACCAGCTCACCAGGCTGCGGGACGGGAGCTTTCAAACCGTTGCCGGGACAATCGGCGCGTGGCCTCACGGCGATCTCCGCCGGAAGGGTCATCCGCTCGGCATGTCGCCATGCGGCATCGAAGGCGAGGGCGTAAAGACCGTCGGCGCGAGGCATGGTGCGTGTGACCTCAGGCCGCGCGGTCATGGGCTTGCTTCAAGGTCGCGATGTCGAGCTTGGTCATCGTCATGACCGCCTCCATGATCTTCTGCGATTGCGCGGGCGACGCGCGCCCCATCAGGTGCGGCAGGTCGCTCGGAACGACCTGCCACGAGACGCCGAACCTGTCCTTCAGCCAGCCGCATTGTTGCGTTTCGCCGCCTTCGGAAAGTGTCTGCCAGTAGCGATCGATCTCCTCCTGGGTTTCGCAGTTGACCATCAGGGATATGGCGGGCGTGAACCTGAAGTGAGGACCGGCGTTCAGAGCGAGGAATTTCTGGCCGTTCAGCTCCAGTTCGATGGTCATCACGGACCCTTCCTTTCCGGGCATGTTCCTGCCGTAGCGCGCCGTGTGTCCGATCCTCGCGTCGGGGAACACGGAGGCGTAGAATTGCACGGCTTCTTCCGCTTTGCCGTCGAACCAGAGGCAGGTGGTGAAAGGCCGCATGCTGCTGTCTCCCTGCGCGTCGATGTGCTGGCCGGATGAGGCGCTCACGCGGCCACGATGGTGTCGAACCCGCCGAAGAACATCCGCTTGGTGTCGAATGGCATTTTCTTCGGGTCCATCATTTTCTGGATGCGAGGATCCTTCATCACCTTCGCCATGACCTTGTCGCGATGCTTGCGCGACCGGTAGGTGATCCAGGACAGCACCACGGTTTCACCGGGCTTCAGCTTCACGCTTTGCGGAAACGACGTCACCTTGCCGGGCTTGACGTCTTCGGCGACGCATTCGCGATAATCCAGCGCGCCATGATCGAGCCAGACCTTGCAGGCCGTCCTGGCCATGGCGGTATAGGCTTTCAGTTTCCTCTTCGGGACGGGAACGACGAAGCCATCGATATACTGCATCCTGCTCTCCTTCGGTGGTTTTCAGAGGGCGGCCCGCCATTCGCTCCGGCGGCGCATGATCGGGCCGTGCGGTGCGGGCGCACAGCCGACGCCTAGGCAAAGAACCTTTCGAGCCGGTCGAGCGTTCCGGTCCAGCCGCGCGCATGGCCGTCGCGCGCCGCTTCGTCGAAGAACCTGTCATGGGTCAGCGTCAGCAAGGTGACGTCTCCTTCCGCGCGCAACGCGACCGTCACCCGCGATACGCGCTCAGGCGTCGAATGCCATGCCCAGCTGAACACCAGCCTCTGCGGCGGCACGATTTCGAGATACTCGCCGCCGACTTCGTGCGACCCGCCGTCATCGGTTTTGAAACGGATGCGGAACCGGCCGCCGACCGCCACGTCCATGTCGGCGGCGATGCTGCCGTCTATGGTGTGGCCGGGCCCGAACCACCGGATGATTTTTGCCGGGTCCGTCCACGCTTCGAAGACCCTTGCGATGGGGGCGTTGAGCCGGCGGGCGAGGGTGAGGCTTGGCTGGGCGAGCATGGGTCCGTCTCCACAAAAGCGGCGAGGCGATCAAGTTGCGTGGTCCAGAACCGCTGGTAGCGGCCGAGCCATTCCATGGCCTGTTCCATCGGCGCCGCATTCAGCCGGCACGTCACCGTGCGTCCGGTCTTGGTCCGGACGATCAGCCCGGCGTCGCCGAGCACATCGAGGTGTTTCATGACGGCGGGCAGCGACATCGCGAACGGCTTCGCCAGTTCGCTGACGGTGACGGTTTCGCGGCCCTCAAGTTCCGCCAGCAGGGCACGCCGCGTCGGATCGGCAACGGCGGCAAAAATCCGGTTCAGGCCATCGGATGAATAGTAAACCATATAGTTAAGTATAGGCGCCCACACCAGCCCGTCAAGAGAGAGGATGGCAGGGAAACCTCGGGCGCTATTTTGCGGTGGCGGCCCTGATGAGCTTGAGCGCGTCGTCGCTGGCCCATTCGGCGGGGCCGGCGAGGGTGGCGATCTCGCAGCCGGCGCCATCAACGAGCATGGAGGTCGGCATGCCCAAGGCGCGGCCGACGGCTTTCAGGTCCTGAAACACCTTGGCCTTGGGGTCGGCGAAGAAGCCGAGCCGGGTCAGGTTGGCCTCCTTCAGGAACGCCTTCGGCTTGTCGGGGTCGCGGGTGTCGATGTTGATGGCGACGACCTCGAAATCCGGCCCGCCGAGTTCGCCCTGCAGACGGTCGAGCGCCGGCATTTCCTTGCGGCACGGCACGCACCACGTCGCCCACAGGTTGACCAGCACGGTGCGCCCGCGCCACTCCGACAGCTTGCGCGGCTTGCCGTCGCCGTCCTCGAAGGCGAGGTCGGGCACCCGCATCGGGGCGGACGCCATGGTCAGCGCCGCCATCTCGCCCCGCGCCAGCGGGGCGATTTTCCGGGC
>JAFKES010000013.1 GCA_017308495.1 Afipia sp. | reverse complement strand
GAACTCGCGCGGGACACGATCGGCATGATCGAGGTCAAGGGGCCCAACGTGTTTCAGGGCTACTGGCGCATGCCGGAGAAGACCGCGAGCGAATTCCGCAAGGACGGTTTCTTCATCACCGGCGACCTCGGCAAGATCGATCCGCGCGGCTATGTCCACATCATCGGCCGCGGCAAGGACCTCGTCATCTCCGGCGGCTTCAACGTCTATCCGAAGGAAGTGGAGAACGAGATCGACGCCATCGCCGGCGTGACGGAAAGCGCGGTGATCGGCGTGCCCCATGCCGATTTCGGCGAAGGCGTCACCGCCGTGGTGGTGAAGGACAGGAGCGCGGCGCTGGACGAGGCCGCGGTGCTCGCCGCCCTCGACGGCCGGCTGGCGAAATTCAAGATGCCAAAGCGCGTGCTGTTCGTCGACGACCTGCCGCGCAACACCATGGGCAAGGTGCAGAAGAACGTGCTGCGCGAAAGCTACAAGGATATTTACGCGAAGTAGCCGGGACGATCTCCGGCGGCCAAGCGATAGATTGGTCCGCAAAGGCGTTGCCTTGCCGGCGGGCCGGCGGCAGTATTGCTGCCGGCGGTCGCCTCTTGGCGCCGTCCGCCGCGACCCGGCCGGATAACCGGTCGGCATGCGATCTGCATGCGATCTACATGGCTTTTTTGATTTCGTTTCAGCAGGTCGGGCCTGATGGAACGCGTTATGGACCGGGGGCGTCAATGATTTCCGCCCAGACGTTATCCGATGTGATCGGTGCGATCTATGACTGCGCCCTCGACCCGCAGCTATGGCCAGACACCTGCCGGACGATTGCCGGCCTGTGCGAAAGCACTGCGGGCGGAATTTGCGTCCATGACCTGCGCCATGTGCAAAACGACCAGCTCTTCGTTTTTGGATATCCGTCGGACTTCCTGAAAACGCTGGAAAGTCACTATGCCACCAGTCCGATGGCGGCGGCGGATGTCGTGTCCGATATCGGCGATGTCAGCGCTCTCGCCCTCTGCATGGAGCGCCATGAACTCCTGGACAGCCGCTTTTTTCGCGAAGTGCTGCAGCCATTCGGCCTGCTGGATCTGATCTGGTTTCCGGCGCTGCGGACCGGAGGACGAATGGCCTCCATGCATGCGTCCCGGAACGGGAAAGCCCCACACTACACCCAGCGCGAGATCCGCATCTTCAAGCTTCTGTCTCCCCATGTCTGCCGTGCCCTCGCCATTTCCGATGCGCTCGATATTCGAACCGTGCGATCGGAGATGCTGGAGCGGACACTCGACGGGCTTGCGGCCGGCGTTTTCCTCACGGCGCGCGACGGCCGCGTCGTCTACATGAACGCCGCGGCCGAGCGCCAGATCAAGACCGGCAATTCCATTCGCATAGTCAATAACCGGATTTTCCCCACCGACGCCGGCGCGCGCACGGCACTTTCGCAGGCCATCGACGAGGCCTCGCGCGACGACGGCAACGATGCCATGAGCGGACATTCGCTCGCAATCCCGAGCGTCGGCGGGTCCGGTTACGTCGCGACCGTTCTGCCGGTCGATCGCGGTCAACGCCGGGGCATTGTCGCGCCATTTGCAGCATCGGTTGCGGTGTTCACGAAAGACCCTGCGCACACCACGCTGATGCCCGGCGAAGCGTTCGCGCGGCTTTACAAGCTGACCGGAGGCGAACTGCGCGTGCTGCTGGCGCTCGCCGAGGGATTGGGCGGCAAGGAGGCCGCGGAGATGCTTGGCGTCGGCGAACCAACTGTGCGCACCCACTTGCAGCATATCTTCGCCAAGACCGGCACGACCAGGCAGGCCGACCTGCTCCGGCTGCTCCAGAATGCGATGCCCCCGGTCGAGGCCTCCCAGCCCGCTCAGTAGCCTTGCACGACTGTGCGCCTCTCGTTGCTGTCAGGATGCCGGGCCGCGCTCAACGTCCTTTCGCGCTGCCCCGACGGGACCTCATGAGCAAAGGCCATCGCTCTCATTGGTTCCGATGACGCGGCAGCTATCCGGCTCGCTATCTTTCAACATTGTTCTATCCCCCGACTTCCGTGGCCGTTCGGTCGAGCGGTCACTTTCTTTCGGGAAGGAGGACATCCGCTGGAGGATGGATTATGCGCGCTCATCATGTTGTCATCGCCATTCTTATTCTAGCCGGGGTTTGCGTGAAGGCGGCGTCCTTTGCGTCTTTCATTGCCGAGTCGGAAGCCCGCTCCAGCAGACGCGGGAACATCGCCCAGCAGAATTTCCCGGCCCGGGAATTCAACGAGATGACATTTGTTTTTCCGACCGGCGCAGACAGCAATTGATCCCCGCCGCATGACCATGAACCGGAACGCTGCACCGTGCAGCAGCGCGCGCGTTGCCGCACATGCTCCACGCCGACGATCACGAATGAGCTGGCCAGTCTGCGGGGCTCCCGGAAAGGCAACGCGCCGGAAGCACACGCGCCATACAACCCATCCGAAGAGGCGATCTACCGGCGGGCTCAATGCCCCGTCGCCACGCTGACGGCGAAGCGCGACGACACGATCAGCAGATAGATGCCGAACGCGATCTCCAGCTTGCGCTTCGGCAGCAGGTGCGCGACGCGGACGCCGAGCGGCGCGACCAGAAGGCTGGTCGGCATCACCAGTAACGCGCCGATGATCGAGATGTAGCCGAGCGCGAACGGCAATTGCAGCGCCGCCACCTCGGGAAAGCGCGCCGCCGCCGGCCAGCCGGCATAGACATAGCCGAGCGCGCCGGGAATCGAGATCAGCACCGCGAGCCCGGCCGAGGTGCCGATGGCCTGATGGATCGGCCGGCTGTAGAACGTCATCAGCAGGTTCGAGAACAGCCCGCCACCGATGCCCATCAGGGTGGAGAGCAAGCCGATGCCGACGCCATAGGCCTGCATCAGCGGGCCCTTGGGCAGGTCGTCACCGAGCCGCCAGCTGTCCTTGCCGAACAGCATACGCACCGCCGCCGACCACGCCACGACGACAAACACGTATTTGAACAGCCGCTCCGGGGCGTAGCGCGCGATCACGCTGCCGAGGATGACCCCGACCAGCACCGGCAGCGCCCATCGCTTCAGCACGGTCATGTCGACGCTGCCGCGGCGCGCATGGCCCCGCCACGACCGGATCGAGGTCGGGATGATGATGGCCAGCGACGTGCCGATGCACAGCGGCATCCGCACATCCAGCGGCACCCCGGCGATGCGGAAGCATTCGTACAGCACCGGCACCAGCACCGCGCCGCCGCCGATGCCGAAAAGCCCCGACAGGAACCCGGCCAGCGCGCCGGTCGCCACCAGCAGCACGGCGAGTTCGATCAGTTCGGGGACGCTCAATCCTGCGATCATGAGATCATCCGTCGGCCGCCGGGTGCAGCGGCCCCGTTCGACGGGTTTCGCGCTGAATCCATTTTCATTCAAGCCTCGAAACCGGCACTGGTTAGGCCACTTGAATGATGGCATGCAAACCCGTGGTATACCAGAAAAACAGAGGCGCCCACCAAACAGTGATTTATCGCTCACTCCTTGTTCAGTTCTGCATTGCGCGACTGATACCTTCTCCGTAAATAGAAGGTCTCTAATCAACCCGATCCCGCACAAAAAGCCGGCAGCCCATGCCTGCCGCCAACCTTAAAAGTCGCCCATGGCTCCCAGGATCGACCGCCCGCTTTCACCCTTCCTGACCTACCGCTGGACGCTGACGATGGTGATGTCCATCATCCACCGCGCCACCGGGGTCGCGCTCTATGTCGGCACCCTGCTGCTGGCGTGGTGGCTGATCGCCACCGCCTCCGGCCCCGCCGCCTATGCCAATGTCCAGGCCTTCACTTCGAGCTGGATCGGCCGGCTGATCGTGTTCGGCTACACATGGGCGCTGCTGCACCACATGCTCGGCGGCATGCGCCATTTCCTCTGGGATCTCGGCTACGGCTTCGGCCCCAGCGAACGCGAATGGCTGACCCGCGCCGCCCTGATCGGATCCATCACCCTGACCATCGTAGTGTGGATCATCGCCTATGCCGTGGGAGGTGGCCGATGAGCGCCGACGACACCACCAAGTCCGCCGCCTCCATGCGCACCCCGCTCGGCCGCGTCCGCGGCCGCGGCGCGGCCCATGGCGGCACCTCCGACTTCTTCCGCCAGCGCCTCACCGCCGTCGCCATGGTGGTGCTGTTTGTGCCGGTGATCATCGTCATCCTGTCGATGCTCGGCCGTAACCAGGCCGGCGCGGCCGCGATCCTCGGCTCGCCGCTGGTCGCCATCATCATGATCCTGTTCATCATCGCCGCCGTCTGGCACATGAAGATCGGCATGCAGGTGGTGCTGGAGGACTACGTCTCCAGCGAGAAGATCAAGCTCGCCGCGATCATCGCCAACAATTTCTTCTCGGCGGCGGTCGGCCTCGCGTCGATCTACGCCCTCATCAAACTGTCGTCGGGAGTCTAATCGATGGCGTCGAACGGCCAGAGCGCGCCCGCCACCAACGGCAAAACAACCGGGGCGGCTTATCCAATTGAAGATCACACCTTCGACGTGGTGGTGGTGGGCGCCGGCGGCGCCGGCCTGCGCGCGGCGGTCGGCTGCTCCGAAGCCGGCCTGCGCACCGCCTGCATCACCAAGGTGTTCCCGACCCGCTCGCACACCGTGGCGGCGCAGGGCGGCATCTCCGCGTCCCTCGGAAACATGCACAAGGACGACTGGCGCTGGCACATGTACGACACCGTGAAGGGGTCGGACTGGCTCGGCGATCAGGACTCGATCGAATACATGGTGCGCCACGCGCCGGCGGCGGTGTACGAGCTCGAACACTGGGGCGTGCCGTTCTCGCGCACCGAGGACGGCAAGATCTACCAGCGTCCGTTCGGCGGCATGACCATCGACTTCGGCAAAGGCCAGGCCCAGCGCACCTGCGCCGCCGCCGACCGCACCGGCCACGCCATGCTGCACACCATGTACGGCCAGGCGCTGCGCCACTCCGCGGAATTCTTCATCGAGTTCTTCGCCATCGATCTCATCATGGACGATGAGGGCGTGTGCCGCGGCGTGATCGCGCTCAAGCTCGACGACGGCACCATCCACCGCTTCCGCGCCCAGACCACCATCCTCGCCACCGGCGGCTACGGCCGCGCCTATGCCTCGTGCACCTCGGCGCACACCTGCACCGGCGACGGCGGCGGCATGGCGCTGCGCGCCGGCCTGCCGCTGCAGGACATGGAGTTCGTCCAGTTCCACCCGACCGGCATCTACGGCTCGGGCTGCCTCGTCACCGAGGGCGCGCGCGGCGAAGGCGGCTATCTCGTCAACTCCGAAGGCGAGCGCTTCATGGAGCGCTACGCCCCCTCCGCCAAGGATCTCGCCTCGCGCGACGTGGTGTCGCGCGCCATGACCATCGAGATCCGCGAAGGCCGCGGCGTCGGCAAGAAGAAGGACCACATCTTCCTTCATCTCGACCATCTCGACCCGAAGATCCTGCACGAGCGCCTGCCCGGCATCTCCGAGTCGGCGCGCATCTTCGCCGGCGTCGACGTGACCCGCGAACCGATCCCGATGATCCCGACCGTGCACTACAACATGGGCGGCATCCCGACCAATTATCACGGCGAGGTCGTCACCAAGAAGAACGGCGACGACAACGCGGTGGTGCCCGGCCTGATGGCGGTGGGCGAAGCCGCCTGCGTGTCGGTGCACGGCGCCAACCGCCTCGGCTCCAACTCGCTGATCGACCTCGTGGTGTTCGGCCGCGCCGCGGCGCTGCGCTGCGCCGAGAAGCTCACCGCCAACGGCTCACAGCCCGATTTGCCGGCGAATTCCGCCGACCTCGCGCTCGGCCGCCTCGATCATTTCCGTTACGCTTCGGGCGGCACGCCGACCGCGAAGCTGCGCGACAACATGCAACACGTGATGCAGAACAACTGCGCCGTGTTCCGCACCGGCGACGTGCTCAAGGAAGGCCAGGAGCTGATCCACAAGGTGTATGGCGGCATCGGCGACATCGCCGTGTCCGACCGCTCGCTGGTGTGGAATTCGGACCTGATGGAAACCCTCGAATACGACAACCTGATTTCGCAGGCGGTGGTGACGATGGACTCCGCCGCCAACCGCACCGAGAGCCGCGGCGCGCATGCGCGCGAGGATTTCGCCGAGCGCGACGACAAGAACTGGATGAAGCACACGCTGGCGTGGATCGACGGCAAGGGCACCACCACCATCGATTACCGCCCGGTGCACGACTACACCATGACCAACGACGTGCAGTACATCCCGCCCAAGGCGCGGGTGTATTGATCGCCTCTTGCCCGGACACGGCGCGGCACGCTGTGCCGCTCCGCTGATCCGGGGCCGTAACGGTTCGGACTCTGCGATGCATGACATCGCACCCGGACAGGATGCAGGGAAGCCGCAGGAAGACTCACATGGTTCAGTTCACACTGCCGAAGAATTCCACCATCACCGGCGGCAAGGAATGGCCGAAGCCGGCGGGCGCCGCGCCCGACAAGCTGCGCGAATATCGCATCTACCGCTGGAATCCGGACGACGGCAAAAACCCGCACACCGACACCTATTATGTCGACACCGGCGACTGCGGCCCGATGATCCTCGACGGCCTGATCTGGATCAAGAACCACATCGACCCGACCCTGACCTTCCGCCGCTCCTGCCGCGAGGGCGTGTGCGGCTCCTGCGCCATGAACATTGACGGCCAGAACACGCTGGCCTGCACCCGCGCCATGGACGAGGTCGCCGACGGCCCGATCGACGTCAAGCCGCTGCCGCACCAGCCGGTGGTCAAGGACCTCGTGCCCGACCTCACCAATTTCTACGCCCAGTACGCCTTCATCGAGCCGTGGCTGCACACCACCACCGCGACCCCGCAGAAGGAATGGCGGCAGTCGCCGGAGGACCGCGCCAAGCTCGATGGCCTCTACGAATGCATCCTGTGCGCCTGCTGCTCGACCTCGTGCCCGAGCTACTGGTGGAACAGCGACCGCTATCTCGGCCCGGCCGCGCTGCTCGCCGCAGACCGCTGGGTCAAGGATTCGCGCGACGAGGCCACCGGCGAACGCCTCGACAATCTCGAAGATCCGTTCCGGCTGTATCGCTGCCACACCATCATGAACTGCGCCAAGGCCTGCCCGAAGGGACTCAATCCCGCCGAGGCCATTGCCGACCTCAAGCTGAAGCTGGTCGAGCGGCAGGTGTAATGCCCCGCGCCGGATCGACCCCGGCGCGATTGCAATTTCTTCCGTATCGTTGTCATGGCCGGACGACGCCTGTCGGAGACGGGCGCGACCGCCCTTTTGTCCCGGCCGTTGTCGGAACCGGCCGTTGTCGGAACCGGTCGTGTACGTACCCGACCGGGTGCGGCGGATGCGACAATTTGAAGCGATGCCGCGCCCCGGCTCACGACCCTGCGCGACAACGGCGGCCGCGACGGTCGCGTCCACGATCATCTCCGTCGCCGTCCCATCGACATCGTGCGCAAGAGAACCGCACCGCCTGCGGAACAAAGCCGCGCGCCGCGCGTTGAATGTCGCGGCGTTTCATGCGCCGGCTAGCCTTCGCAAGGCGCGACCGCGCGGTGCAGGAATTGGCCTGCATGGAATTAACCTGGACGTGCGTTTTCCGTCGCGCTCCGCCACATTGCTGCCGCCTCGAGGCGATGGCCTACTCAGGCCGCGTTCATCTCGGGACGCGTAGTCTGGCTGGCGAACGGTCACGGGGCTCCGTCCGCCTGCCTTTCCTCCACGTTGTCCTCATCCACGGGATTCCATGAAAACCATTCCGATCCTCCTGCTGACGACGACGGCCATGACCGCCGTCCACCTCGCGCCGATTCCGGCGCAGGCCCAGCCCTCATCCATCGAAACGTCGTCCATCGTGCGCCGCCCGGCCGGCCCCGCCTCCTCCCGCAGCTGCGCCACGTGCTGCGCCTCCGCCGCCACCCGCTGCCCGTCCGGCTCCTCCTCCAGCAGCCGCACCGCGTGCTGCGCCTCCGCCGCCGCCCGCTGCACCGCGTGCCGCCCCACCGCCGCCGCCCGTCGCGCCCCGCGCCGCTCCGCCCCCGCCTCCAGCGGCTCCCCGGGCTGCGCCACCTCCGCCGCCGGCAACACCCCGTGCCGCGCCGCCGCCCCCGGCGATGGCGCCCAGAGCCGCACCGGTGCCTCCTCCGGCGGCTCAGCCGACACCCCCGCCGCCGCCGCCAGCCGCGCAGCAGCCACCGGCCCGCATGGCTCCGCCACCGGCCGCAGCTCCTGCGCCAGCGGCCCCGCCACCTCCGGCTGCGACCCAGCAACGGCCGCCAAACGCCCCGCCGGTGGCTCCGGGCGTGCGCGACGTGACCCCGCAGCGTGCGCCGGATTCCGCGCGTCCCCCGGCACCGGGTGGCGCGATGGCGCCGCCTCCGCCGGCCGGTCAGCCGCCTGCCGCAGGCCAACCCCCCGCCGCTGGACCTGGACCTGGACCTGGACCCGGACCGGGCCAACCGGGGGCCGGCGACCGGCGCGGCCAGCGTCTCGGACCGCCACCCGGCCTGCCGCCGGGCACGCCCGTGGCTCCGGCGCAGGCACCCGTCGCCGCCCCGCTGCCGCCGCCGCCCGCGATCCAGGCCGCGCCAATTCCAGCCGGTCCGAACGCGCGTCCGGCCGGGCGGATCGATGACTTCCGCGGACAGCGCCAGGAACGCACGGAAGGCGGCCGCACCATCATCACCGAACCGGGCCGCGTCATCGTGCGCGATCCGAACGGACAGGCGTTCGTGCGCCACAACGATGTCGATCGCTTCCGTTATGGCGCGCGCGACGTGCGCGTCGACCGTCAGGGCAACGACACCCGCACCGTTATCGTGCGCCCGGACGGCACGCAGATCATCACCGTCAATGATGATCGCGGCAATCTTCTGCGCCGCACCCGCCGCGGGCCCGACGGGCGCGAGGTGATCATCATCGACAACCGGTCGCACGGCGGACCCGGCTTCGGCGCCGGCCTTGCCGCCGGCATGGTGGCCGGTGCCATCGGCGGCTACTTCGTCGCGCTGCCGCCGCCGGTGCTGCACATTCCGCAGGATCGCTACATCGTCGAGGCGGAGCGCGCACCGCCGCAACTGATCTACGACACGCTGATGGCGCCCCCGGTGGACCGCATCGAGCGCGCCTACACGCTCGACGAAATCCGCTACAGCCCCTCGGTGCGCCAGCGCATGCCGTCGATCGATCTCGACACCATCAACTTCGAGACCGGATCGTGGGAGATCCCGCCGGACCAGGCCATGAAGCTGCAGGTGATCGCCGACGGCATCAACCGCGCCATCCAGCGCAACCCGCAGACGGTGTTCCTGATCGAGGGCCACACCGACGCGGTAGGCAGCGACATCGACAACCTGTCGCTGTCCGACCGCCGCGCCGAGGCCACCGCCGCGCTGCTGACCCAGCAATTCGGCGTGCCGCCGGAGAACCTGACGTCGCAGGGCTATGGCGAGCAGTACCTCAAGGAGCCGACCGACGGGCCGAGCCGCATCAACCG
>JAFKES010000012.1 GCA_017308495.1 Afipia sp. | reverse complement strand
CGCCCGAAGCCGTCAAGATATTCGAACATCACGCCGCCCATATAAGATCAAAGGTCGGCGACAAGTCGTTTGTCCGCAATATCCATGCGCGCGTGGGCTTTCGCCAGACGGCACGGCTCATGCGCCGTGCCTATGGCGGCAAGGTGCCTGGCAAGGCCTGGGCCCATCTGCTGCGGTCTGTCTGTCAGCCATGGCGCAGGCGCGCATATTTCAAGTACTGACCCATGCCTTCGTCGGGCATGCGCCGCCGGCGCATCGAACCCACCGAACCATCGCAACGAGGAAAGACCATCGGATGTTCTATGTCGCCGGTCTTCTGGCCGCCCTGTCGGCACTGTTCTATGCATCGGGAAATAACGAAATCGGCAAGCTTGGCACGTTGATGTGCCGCTATGGCGATACCTTCTGCGATCACCCCGTCTATCTGCTGATTGCGGCCGGAATCGCCGCCGCATGGGGCGCGTTCGTCAGCATGCGCTGACCGAAACGATGTCAGGTGGCATGCTCTTGCCGCGATGGAGCAGGCGGCAGGTCCATCAGCCGATGCGAGATCCACGACGAAAGCACCGCCGGGATCAGGCCGGCGAAGCCATACAGAATGAATTCACTCGTGCTCGGATCGCCGGCCTGATAGCTGTAGAGCCACGCCGACGCGAAGAACGCGACCACCCCGATCACCACCATCCTGACCACCGGACCGACCCGGTGGATGTGGCTGATGATGTCATCGATCGCGGCGAACGCCATCACCGGCAGGAAGCCAAACAGATAGTTGTACGGCAGGGACTTGAAGAACAGCACGAGGAGCTTCGTCACATCGTGCGGGTGCGTCGAGCTCCAGTACTCTGCCCCCAGCGTCGAGGCGAGCAGGATCAGGAAGCCGCCGAGAAACGGCCCGATCACCAGAAATACGATATATCGCTTCATGTCTCGCTCCGAACCTGCGCCGCCATCCCGATAAGGCCGGTGACCGATCCCGGTCCAGCCGGGAGCCGTGTCACCAATCTTGCAAAACTCCATCCTCGGGGAAAGCTGGGAAATGAGCGCCCGACAGACCGGCCTCGCCCCCGGCCCCCACCCCGTCTTCTCCGGTAAAAATCGGCCCGGGACGTGAAAAAACGCCGGACATTTTTGCAACTCCTGCTACAACGCGGCACCCCGGCTAAACGGGCATGAGATAAGGAAAGCTGACGACCTATGGGTTTCAAAGAACCGAGTTTCCGGGACCGGCAGAGCGCCGCGCAGAATGCCAGAAAGACCATCCTGGAAAAGTTCAAGAGCCAGCCCAGTCCCAACGCGCCCGAAGTGATGCGACGGGCGGCGGAGCGTCAGGCCGTCGCCGCCGCGCGCGCGGAAGCCAGGCAAGCGCGCGAAGCCACCAAGGCCGAGCAGAAGGCCCGCGAAGCTGAACTCGCGGTTCAGGCGGCCGCCGAAGCCCTTCGCCTGCAGGCCGAAAAAGAAGCCACCGAGGCCGATTTGAAGGTGCAGCAGAAGGCCGCCCGC
Organism: Afipia sp.; assembly: GCA_017308495.1. GTDB lineage: Bacteria > Pseudomonadota > Alphaproteobacteria > Rhizobiales > Xanthobacteraceae > Afipia. The sequence continues at coordinate 7,797 of JAFKES010000012.1, read as the reverse complement.
GACGCACGCTATGCCGCGCGCAAGGCCCGACAGAAATAAATAACGAGAGGCTGCGACACCCTCGGGCCGTCCGTCCGGCGGACGCCCGAGCGCGGTCCTGACCACCGCAACACCCGCATGGCGGCCGCATCGCTGTGCGGCGCAGCAACGGCTGCGTCCGGCAATCCGTTCATCCCCAGCACAAAATCATGCGCCTCGCCCCCGACGAAAGGAGCAAGGGAGGTTCTGCATAACCGCGACCGTTCCCCTAGCATGGCGGTATCAAGGTGCTACAGTAAGTGGCAACAGCGCTCAACGCTGGTCGAAAAACGAGGATTCAGAGGGAGACATTCCATATGATCACGCGACGCCACATCCTTGCCTCCGCGCTCGCCGCGCCCGCGATCCTGCACTTTCGCTCCGCGCAGGCGGCGACCACGCTGAAGATCTCGCATCAATTCCCCGGCGGCACCATCGACAAGGGCGACTTTCGCGACCGGCTGACCCGCGTGTTCGCCCAGGAGGTGAACAAGCGCAGCGGCGGCGATATCGTCGCCGAAGTCTATCCGGGGTCATCTCTGATCAAGACCAACGCCCAGTTCTCGGCGATGCGCAAGGGCGCGCTCGACATGAGCCTCTATCCTCTGCCCTATGCCGGCGGCGAACTGCCGGAAACCAATATCGGCCTGATGCCCGGCCTGGTGTCGAGCTACGATCAGGGCCTCGCCTGGAAGACCAAGCCGGTCGGCAAAGCGCTGACCGATTTTCTCGCCGACAAGGGCATCATCCTGATCACCTGGGTGTGGCAGGCCGGCGGCGTCGCCAGCCGGTCGCGTCCGCTGGTCGCGCCCGAGGACGCCAAGGGCCTCAAGGTACGTGGCGGCTCACGCGAGATGGACATGGTGCTGCAGACCGCCGGCGCGGCGGTGCTGTCGGTGCCATCCAACGAAATCTATGCGGCGATGCAGACCGGCGCATGCGACGCCGGCATCACGTCCTCCACCAGCCTCATCTCCTTCCGGCTGGAGGAAGTGGCCAAGAACCTCACCTCGGGCGCCGGCCAGTCTTACTGGTTCATGCTGGAGCCGCTGATGATGTCGAAGGCGATCTTCGACAAGCTGCCGAAGAATCATCAGGACATCATCCTCGGCGTCGGCGCGGAGATGGAGGCGTTCGGCCGCAAGGGCGCGCAGGACGACGATGTCGAGGTCACCAAAGTCTATGAAAAGGCCGGCGCCAAGGTCAGCGCCCTCGATGCCGCGACCGTCGGCAAATGGCGCGACATCGCTCGCGACACAGCGTGGAAGGACTATTCGGGCAAGACCGCAAACTGCGCCCAGCTGATGAAACTCGCGGCCGATGCCGCCTGATGCACGGTCCGGTCGAGGGTCAGCATGAGCTGATCGATCCGGCGACAGGCCATCCGCTTGTCGCCGGGCTTGCGCGCGCGCTGGCGCTCTGCAACCGCGCCATCGTCATCCTGTCCTCGATCGCGCTGGTCGTGGCCTGTCTGATCCTCAGTTACAGCGTGCTCACGCGCTCGCTGTTTCACTCCGCCACCTACTGGCAGGACGAAGCGGCGGTGTTCCTGCTGGTCGGCGTCACCTTCCTGACCGCGGCCTATGTGCAAAGCCAGCGCGGCCATATCGGCATCGAAGCGTTCGTCGGCTCGCTGCCGCCGATGGTGAACCGCATCCGGCTCGTTCTGGTAGACATCGCAAGCCTCGCGTTCTGCATGTTCTTCGCGTGGAAATCATGGACGCTGACCCACGAGGCATGGGTCGACGGACAGGTCTCCAATTCGATGTGGAGTCCGCCGCTGGCGATTCCCTACGCCCTCATGGCCGCCGGGATGACGCTGCTGTGCGTGCAGATCCTGCTGCAGATCCTCAACGCTGTCGTGAAGGCGCCGCGACCATGACCGTTCTTGGCATCGGCATCAGCTACGGCATCGCGACGCTGGTGGTCATGTTCTCCGGCATGCCGATCGCGTTTGCGCTCGGCGCGGTCGCGCTCGTTTTCATGGCGATCTACATGCCCTCCGCATCGCTCGATACGGTGACGCAGAACGTCTACGAGGAAATGGCCTCGATCACCCTGCTCTCGATTCCGCTGTTCATCCTCAAGGGCGCGGCCATCGGCAAATCGCGCGCGGGCCAGGACCTCTATTCGGCGCTGCATGCCTGGCTGCACAAGGTTCCCGGTGGGCTCGGCGTCGCCAACGTCTTCGCCTGCGCGCTGTTCGCTGCGATGGCGGGATCGTCGCCGGCGACCTGCTCGGCGATCGGCTCGGCCGGCATTCCGGAAATGCGCAAGCGCGGCTATTCCGGCGGCTTCGCGGCCGGGATCATCGCCGCCGGCGGCACGCTGGGCATCCTGCTGCCGCCGTCGATCACCATGATCCTGTTCGCGGTGGCCGCCGAAAAGTCGCTGGGGCGTCTGTTCCTCGCGGGCATTGGCCCGGGCCTGCTGCTGGTGACGCTGTTCGGCGTCTATGCGGTCTATCGTTTCCGCAAGGAATACGCCGCCGCGGCGAAAGCCTACGCGGCGAGCGGCGCGGACTCGGCGATCCTCGCCCATGACGACTTCACCATGGCGCAGCGCTTCAGCGCGCTGCCGCGGGTGCTGCCCTTCATCGTCCTGCTGACCGGCGTGATGATCGCGCTCTATGGCGGCTACGCTACACCGTCGGAGACAGCCGGGCTCGGCGGCCTGCTGGCGCTGCTGCTGATCGCAGGCATTTACAGCGTGTGGCGGCCCTCCGACCTGTCGCCGATCCTGACCTCGACGATCCGCGAATCCACCATGCTGATGATGATCATCGGCATGTCGCTGCTCTATTCCTACGTCATGAGCTACCTGACGATCTCGCAATCGGCTGCCAACGCTATCGTTGCGATGCAATTGCCGAAGTGGGAACTGCTTGCGGCCATTCTCGTCATGGTGGTCGTCCTCGGCTTCTTCCTGCCGCCGGTATCGATCATCCTGATGACGGCTCCGATCATCCTGCCGCCGCTGCGCGCCGCCGGATTCGACATCATCTGGTTCGGCATCGTCATGACCATCGTGATGGAGATGGGGCTGATCCACCCGCCGGTTGGACTGAACATCTTCGTCATCCGCAACGTCGCGCCGGACATTCCGCTCAGCGAGGTCATCTGGGGCACCCTGCCGTTCGTGCTGCTGATGATGTTCGCCGTGGTGCTTTTGTGCGTCGTTCCCGGCATCTCAACCTGGCTGCCGGATCTGGTGATGGGGCCGGAGTCGGTGAGATAGAGTTCAGACTGTCATTGCGACGTGCGTCAGCGACGAAGCAATTCGGTTCTTTCTTTGCTGCTCTGGATTGCTTCGCGGAGTTTATCATCGGGCGGCGCTTTGCGCCGACCCGTTGGCGCAATGACGTTACTTGCGCCTTGCATTCAGCGCCGAGGCCACGCGGCTGACCGGCGGCTTGCTTAGAACCGCGGCAATGCCGTTGGTGGCGGCGACAAGTTGCGTCATGTCCACGCCGGTGGCGATGCCCATGCCTTCCAGCATGTAGACGACATCTTCAGTGGCGACATTGCCGGTCGCGCCCGGCGCATAGGGACAACCGCCAAGACCGCCGGCCGCGGAATCGATCACCCGTACGCCCTCTTCCAGCCCGGCGTAGAGATTGGCCAGCGCCTGCCCGTAGGTGTCATGGAAGTGCATGGCGAGATTCGTCATCGGCACCTCGCCCGCCACGGCGCGCAGCAGCGCCCGCGCCTTCGCCGGCGTGCCGACGCCGATGGTGTCGCCGAGCGAGACCTCGTAACAGCCGAGGTCCCACAGTTTTTTCGTGACGGCGACCACGGCGGACGGCTTCACCTCGCCGTCATAGGGACAGCCGAGCACGCAGGAGACATAGCCGCGCACCTTGATGCCGTCCGTCCTGGCGCGCTCGATGACCGGAACGAAGCGCTCGATGGACTCCGCCACCGAGCAGTTGATGTTGGCCTTCGAGAATCCTTCGGAGGCCGAGGCAAACACCGCGATCACCTTCGCGCCCGCGGCTTTCGCCGCCTCATAGCCCTTCTCGTTGGGCACGAGGACGTGAAACTCGACACCGGGATGACGGTCGACCGCGCGCAGCACCTGATCCGAATTGGCCATTTGGGGAATGGCTTTCGGCGACACAAAGCTGCCGACCTCGATGGTGTGCAGGCCCGCCTTGACCAGATCCTCGATGAACGCGATCCGCGCGTCGGCGCTCACCGGTGCCTTCTCGTTCTGCAAGCCGTCGCGCGGGCCGACTTCAACGATGCGGACCTGATCGCCCATCGCTACCCCTTCGGCTCGATCTCGGCGAGTTCGACGCCTTCCTGAACGATGTCGCCGACCTTGCATTTCAGCGCCTTGACGGTGCCAGCGAACGGCGCGCGCAGGGTCTGCTCCATCTTCATCACTTCCAGCGTCAGAATCGCCGCCCCCTTCTCGACCGCCGCGCCTTCCGCGACCAAGAGCGCAACGACGGTGCCGGGCAGCGGCGCGACCACGCGATCCGCGCCGGCCTGCTCCTCGTCCTCGGTGCCGAACGGATCGACCCAGTGGAATTCGAAGCGACCGTTACGGGTGCGGACATAAACCTCATGGTCGTCGAGCAGGCCACTCGCGTGATGCTTGACGCCATCGAGAACCACGTCGAGGCCGCCGCGCGCCGAGGCCGAACTGGCGAAGGCGCATTCACGGCCATCGATGGACAGCGCCGACGGGCCGTCACCATAGCGCAACGTCACCTTACGCTCACCCTCCGCCTGCCGGAATACGAAGGTGCGCCGGCGTGCGCCGACCGCGGTCCAGCCGCCTCCGGCCCGCCACGGCGACGCGGCATCCGCGCCGGCAGCAAGCTCCTCGCTGCGCAGGATGGCGGCCACCGCCGCGCCCAGTTCCAGCTCCGTCAGCGCTGGCTCCGCCGGCGTGAGCCTGGCCAGTTCGCGCTCGATGAAGCCGGTGTCGATGGCGTTGGCGCGCACATCCGGGTGCGTGATCAGCGCCGACAGGAACGGGATATTGGTGACGACGCCGCGAACATCCGTCTCCTCAAGACCTCGGTTGAGTCGCGAAATCGCAAGGTCGCGGGTCGGCGCCCAGGCGATCACCTTGGCCAGCATCGCATCGTAGTTCGGCGACACCGTCTTGCCCTCGCCGTAGCCGGCATCGATGCGCAGGCCGTCCACCTCGGCCGGCGCGCGCCAGGTGCGGATGCGCCCCACCGACGGCATGAAGTTCTTGTTCGGGTTCTCGGCGTAAACGCGCGCCTCGATGGCGTGGCCGTTGAGGCGGATCTGGTCCTGCGCAAGCGGCAGCGTCTCGCCGAAGGCGACCCGCAGCTGCCATTCCACCAGATCGACGCCGGTGATCAGTTCGGTCACCGGATGCTCGACCTGAAGGCGGGTATTCATCTCGATGAAAAACGTGTCGCGGCCATCGGATACGAACTCGATGGTGCCGGCGCCGACATAATTCACCGCGCCGGCGGCCTTGCGCGCGGCTTCGCAGACGGCCTCGCGCTGCGCGGCATTCAGCGTCGGCGACGGCGCTTCCTCGATCACCTTCTGATGCCGCCGCTGCAGGGTGCATTCGCGCTCGAACAGCGACACCAGATTGCCGCGGCTGTCGCCGACGATTTGCACCTCGATGTGGCGCGGGTTCTGGACGAACTTCTCGATCAGCATGCGGTCGTCGCCGAACGCCGCCAGCGCCTCGCGCTTGGCGCTGACGATAGCCGCCGCAAGGTCATCGGCGGCGCGCACGATGCGCATGCCGCGCCCGCCGCCGCCGGCGGACGCCTTGACCAGAACCGGATAGCCGATCCGGTCGGCCGCGTCCGCGAGGATTTTATCGTCCTGCGCCTCGCCGTGATAGCCGGGTACCAGCGGCACGCCGGCTTTCTCCATCAACTGCTTGGAGCCGGACTTCGACCCCATCGCCTCCATCATCTCGGCGGTCGGGCCGACGAACACGATGCCCGCCTCGGCGCAGCGCCGCGCGAAACCGGCGTTCTCCGACAGGAAGCCGTAGCCGGGGTGGATCGCTTCCGCGCCGGTCCGCTTCGCCGCGTCGAGAATACGCTCGATGTTGAGATAGCTGTCGCTGGCGCGCGCCGGTCCCAGCAGCACCGCGTCGTCGGCCGCCGCCACGTGCAGCGCATCGGCGTCGGCTTCGGAATAGACCGCCACCGTGCGCAGCCCCATGGCGCGCGCGGTGCGGATGACGCGGCAGGCGATCTCGCCGCGGTTGGCGATCAGCAGGGTGCCGAAGCGGCGATAGAGCGGGCTTGCTCCGGATGTGGTGTTCACGCGCGACTCCATGACCGGATCAATTGCTCCACGCCGGCTTACGCTTTTCCAGGAACGCCGAGAGACCTTCGCGCGCCTCGGGCTTCGCCCGGGCGCCGGGCGCGGCCGATTTCAACTGCCTGAGCATTTTTGCAAGACGCTCATCCAGCGCGTCCGCCGCGACCACCTCATGCAACAAGCCGATGCGGTGCGCCTCATGGGCATCGAACACTTCCGCGGTCTGGAAATAGCGGCGCGCGGTGCGTTCGCCGATGGCGCGCACCACATAGGGGCTGATCATCGCCGGAACGATGCCGAGCCGCGTTTCGGAGAGGCAGAACGTTGCTTCAGTTGTGCCGATGGCGATATCGCAGGCAGCCACCACGCCGATACCGCCGCCATAGATCGGTCCCTGCGCGCGGCCGACAGTGGTCTGCGGCATGCGGTCGAGGGTCGCCAGAAGGCGCGCCAGCGGCAGCGCATGCTTGATGTTGTCCTCGCGGGAATAATCGCCGGCCTTGCGCATTTCGTTGATGTCGGCGCCGGCGCACAGGCTCTTGCCCTCGCCCGCCAGAACCACGGTCGCAATCGAAGCATCCTTGGCGATGCCTTCCAGCGCCGCATGCAGTTGCGTAATCAATTCCGCATTCAGCGCGTTATTCAGTTCGGGGCGATTCAACGTGACGCGGGCGACACCCTGGTCGCGTTCGATGCGGACGAGATCGGTCATCGGCTCACCTCCCCATCACATCCGGAACACGCCGAACTTCGGCGGCTCCATCGGCGCGTTGGCCGCTGCCGACAGCCCGAGCCCGAGCACGAGGCGCGTGTCGGCGGGATCGATCACACCGTCGTCCCACAATCGCGCCGTGGCGTAATAGGGATGGCCTTGCGTCTCGTACTGTTCGCGAATGGGGCTGCGGAATTTCTCTTCGTCCTCAACCGACCAGGTGCCGCCTTTGGCTTCGATATTGTCGCGGCGCAACTGCAGGTGCCGCCTTTGGCTTCGATATTGTCGCGGCGCAACTGGCTCAGCACCATCGACGCCTGCTCGCCGCCCATCACCGAGATGCGCGCGTTCGGCCACATCCACAGGAAACGCGGACTGTAGGCGCGGCCGCACATGCCGTAATTGCCCGCGCCGTAAGAGCCGCCAATGACGACAGTGAATTTCGGCACCGACGCGGTTGCAACAGCGGTCACGAGCTTCGCGCCGTCGCGCGCGATGCCGCCCGCCTCATATTTCCGACCAACCATGAAGCCGGTGATGTTCTGCAGGAACAGCAGCGGAATGCCGCGCTGGCAGCACAACTCGATGAAGTGCGCGCCCTTCAGTGAGCTTTCGCTGAACAGGATTCCGTTGTTGGCGATGATCCCGACCGGATAACCCCAGATATGGGCGAAGCCGCACACCAGCGTGGTGCCATAAAGCTTCTTGAATTCCTCGAACTCCGAGCCGTCGACGATGCGCGCGATGATCTCGCGCACGTCGAAGGGTTTGCGCGCATCCGCCGGGACC
>JAFKES010000011.1 GCA_017308495.1 Afipia sp. | reverse complement strand
GCTCCTTCGCACGGGATGTGATCGCCGGGTTGTCGCAGCAGCCGAAGCGGCTGCCGCCGAAATATTTCTATGACGAGGCCGGGTCGAAACTGTTCGAGCAGATCACGCTGCTGCCGGAATATTACCCCACCCGCACCGAATTGCGCATCCTGCGTGACCATGGCGCGGAGATCGCGGCGACGATCCCGCCGAAGGCGGCATTGATCGAATTCGGCGCCGGCGGAACCACCAAGGCGCGTCTGCTGATGCGGCAATGCGCGCTCGCTGCCTATGTGCCAGTTGATATTTCCGGCGACTTCCTCAACGACCAGGCCACCGCGCTGCGCAGGGACTTCCCCGGTCTCGCCGTCTATCCGGTGACCGCGGATTTCACCGCACCATTCGCGCTGCCCCGCGAGGTGAAAGACATGCCGAAAGCCGGATTCTTTCCGGGGTCCACGATCGGCAATTTCGACCCGCACGAGGCCAGCGCGTTCCTGCGCGGCGCTCGCGCCATTCTCGGCAGTGGTGGGACGCTGATCGTCGGCGTCGATCTCGAAAAGGACGAGCGCGTGCTCGGCGCCGCCTATAACGACGCGGCCGGGGTCACCGCGCGGTTCAATCTCAACGTGCTGGTCCGGATCAACCGCGAGCTCGGCGGCAATTTCGACCTCTCCGGGTTCAGGCATCGCGCAATCTACAACCGCGAGCGCCACCGCATCGAAATGCATCTCATCAGCCGCAAGGCGCAGACCGTGCGCGTGCTCGGCCGCGCCTTCAGCTTCCGCGCCGGAGAGACCATCCATACCGAAAGCAGCTACAAATACAGCCTCGCGCGCTTCACGGCGCTGGCACGCGGCGCGGGCTGGCGGTCCCGCGCCTGCTGGACCGATCCCGACGGCATGTTTTCGGTGCATGCGCTGGTGGCCGAAGCCGAAGCCTGAAGGCGCGCCTAGGCCTCGTCGCCCGCCGTCTTCGCGCCCAGCGAGGTCGCTTCCCACGCCGCGACGATCAGCATGATGACCGTGGTCGCGGCCGAAAGCTGAAGCGGCGAGAAATCATGCGCCAGCGGAATCATCGCGAACAGCAGCGCGATTCCGGCGAGATGCGACAACTGCCACAGACCGCGCATAGTCCGCTTGAACAGCAGGGTCCCGGTGAGAAACAGGAGCGGGCCGCCCACCATGCCGATGATCGCCCGGATGTCCACATGGCCTTGGGGATGGGCCAGCAGCAGTTCGTCGCCCACCGCCGAGACCACGATGCCCGCGACGATGGGAATGTGCAGGTAGGTGTAGGCGAGCCGTGCGAGGCGGCCGGACTCCGCCGATTGCGAAATGTGCTCGGCTCCCGCCTCCGCGCCGAGATGGAAATAGACCCACCACATCGCGATGCTGCCCAGCAGCGCCACCAGGAACGCCGCGATGGTGGGCGCGCTCCACGCGCTTTCGGCGAACGTGGCACCGGTGACGACGATGGATTCGCCGAGCGCGATGATGATGAACAGTGCGCAGCGTTCGGCCATGTGGCCGCCCTCGACCTCCCAGTCGCCGATGGGCGTCGCGCCGAGCCCCGGAAAGCGGAAGCGCATCACCGGCCCGAGATACTCGATCACCACTGCGACGAGCCACAGCGCGAGCCGGGCCTGTCCGTCGGCCAGACCGCCGGCGATCCAGAATACACCGCTGCACACCATCCACAGGGTGATGCGCAGCATGTTCTGGCGCGGACCGGTCGCCGACGACGGCAGCGACAGGAAGGTGAAGAACGACCGCCCCACCTGCATGGCGACGAAGGCCAGCGCAAACGCCAGTCCGCGGCTCTCGAACGCTTTCGGGATCGAGGTCGACAACAGCAAGCCCGCGATCATCAGCGCGAACAGCATCACCCGGACCGGTGCGCGCTCCGGATCGAGCCAGTTGGTGACCCAGGAGGTGAAGATCCATACCCACCACACCGCGAGAAACAGGATCGCGGTTTGCACACCGCCGAGCGGCGTGAAATGCGCCAGCAGCGTGTGGGAAATCTGGGTGATGGCGAAGACGAAGACGAGATCGAAGAACAGTTCGACATAGGTGACGCGGTGATGCTGATGCGGCGCGCGGGTCCGCGTCAGGTCTGCGTGTTTCGTCACCATCGCGCCCCGCCGTCGTCGATCAAGCTTCGGGCACGCCGGTCTGCAGTGCCAGCGCGTGCAGCATCCCGCCCATCTGCCCCTTGAGGGACTGGTAGACGATCTGGTGCTGCTGCACCCGCGACTTGCCGCGGAAGGACTCCGAAATCACGGTCGCTGCGTAGTGATCGCCATCGCCGGCAAGGTCGCGAATGTCCACCTTCGCGTCAGGCAAAGCCGCCTTGATCAGGGTTTCGATTTCGCGGGCATCCATCGGCATGTCTGTCAGTCTCCTTGGCTTGAGCCGGCCGCGGCCCAGGCAGTCTGTCGAATATGACTGATTCTAGCCTGTGCAGCCGCCGGCGTCACGCCACCAATCCGGCCGGTCGCACAGAGGTCTGCGCAGAATCCTCCCCGATCTCCGAAATTTGATGGGTTCGCCAGCCCGGTAATGGAAATTGCCGGAACTCCGCTGGTCGCATGGGGTTTCCTTCACTGATCCTTTCGCTGCGACACGGCATTCGTCCGCGCAGCAGCCTTTGCTGGAGTATCAGCCATGGCACCTGCAGATGTCTCTCCCACCTCCTTGACCGCTTCCGAACACCAGATCCAACTCCGCCGCGCCGTGGTCGCCTCGACCATCGGCACCGCCATCGAGTGGTATGACTTCTTCCTGTACAGCACCGTCACCGGCCTGGTCTTCGCCAAGCTGTTCTTTCCCAATTCCGACCACTGGGTCGGAACGCTGGAAGCCTTCGCCATCTATGCCGTCGGCTTCGTCGCCCGCCCCGTCGGCGCGGCGATTTTCGGTCACTACGGCGACCGCATCGGCCGCAAATCGACCCTGATCGCCACCCTGCTGCTGATGGGCCTCGCCACCGCGGCCGTGGCCGTGGTGCCGACTTACGCGACCGCCGGCATCTGGGGCGCCGTCATTCTCACCGTGCTACGCTTCATCCAGGGCGTGGGCGTCGGTGGCGAATGGGGCGGCTCGGTGCTGATGTCGATGGAATGGGCCCGCACCAACCATTCGCGCGGCTTCGTCGCCTCCTGGCCACAATTCGGCGTGCCGTGCGGCCTGTTCATGGCCAACCTCGCGGTGCTGGCTTTCAGCCAGATGTCCGGCGAGCAGTTTCTGGCCTGGGGCTGGCGCATCCCCTTCGCGCTGAGCCTGATCCTCGTGGCCATCGGCCTCTACATCCGCCTCGGCATCCTTGAGACGCCGGTCTTCTCGGCCCTTGTCGCCAATCAGAAAATCGAGCGCACTCCGATTCTCGAGGTGATCCGGCGCCAGCCCAAGGAAATCATCCTGTCGGCCTTCGCACGGATGGCCGAGCAGGCGCCGTTCTACATCTTCACGGCGTTCATCTTCTCCTACGGCACCGGCGCGCTGCACGTCGAACGCGACTTCCTGCTGACCGCGGTCCTCACGGCGTCGGTGGTGTCGTTCTTTTCGATTCCGTTCTTCGGCTACCTGTCCGACCGCATCGGACGGAAGGCGATGTACATGATCGGTGCGCTGACGACCGGCGTTTTCGGGTTCATCTATTTCGGGATGGTGAACACCGGCGTGTACTGGATCATCTTCTTCGCGATCGTGCTGTCGCTGATCCCGCACGACATGATGTACGGCCCGCAGGCCGCGCTGATCGCGGAGAGCTTCACCGGCCGCCTGCGCTATAGCGGCGCGTCGCTGGGCTACCAGCTCGCCTCGGTCATCGCCGGTGGCCCCGCGCCGCTGATCGCGGCGTGGCTGTTCGGGCGGTATCAGTCGTCACACGCCATCGCCGCCTATATCGCGGCCTGCGCGGTGTGCAGCCTGATCGCCACCGCGATGATGACCGACTACACCGGCCGGGACATCAGCAACGAATATGACGCCGACCCCGCGATGCCGGCCCACAGCCCGGCGCTCAAACTCTAGCGGCGAAACGCCGGCGCGGCAGCTTCAGGCCGCGCCGGACATATAGGCGGGAAGCCAGTTTTCATGCGCGCTCCTGAGCGACGCGATGGAAACCGCCGTCTCGCCGTCGATGACGATGGCGTCGCCGCCGGTCTTGCCGATCACATGGCACGGCACGTCCACCGCCTTGAGCTTGCTCAGCACCGGCAGCAGATGCTCTTCCGCAACGGTGACGACATAGCGTCCCTGATCCTCGCCGAACCACCAGGCGTGCGGCACGAGTTCATCGGGAGGGGCGTCGAGGATCGCGCCGATGCCGCTGGCCATCGCCATTTCCGCCAGCGCCACCAGCAGGCCACCGTCGGCGACGTCATGCACCGCCGTCGCGGTGCCGCCCTTGATCATGCCGCGCACCACATCGCCGTTGCGCTTCTCGATCGCAAGATCGACCGGCGGCGGCGCGCCCTCCTCGCGACCGCAGATGTCGCGCAGATAGGCCGACTGACCGAGCCAGCCCTGGGTGTCGCCGATCACCAGGATCGCCTCATCGGCGGCCTTGAATGCCAGCGTGGCGGATTTGGTGAAATCGTCGAGCAGGCCGACGCCGCCGATGGAGGGCGTCGGCAGGATGCCGCGGCCATTCGTCTCGTTGTAGAGCGAGACGTTACCGGACACGACCGGAAAATCCAGCGCGCGGCAGGCCTCTGCGATGCCCTTCAGGCAACCGACGAACTGCCCCATGATCTCGGGACGCTCGGGATTGCCGAAATTGAGATTGTCGGTGATGGCGAGCGGCTTGCCGCCGACCGCGGTGATATTGCGCCAGGCTTCCGCCACCGCCTGCTTGCCGCCTTCGAACGGATCGGCCTCGCAATAGCGCGGCGTCACGTCCACGGTGAGCGCGAGCCCCTTCGGCCCGTCCTGCACCCGCACCACTGCCGCGTCGCCGCCGGGACGCTGGAAGGTGTTGCCGCCGATGACATGGTCGTACTGCTCCCAGACCCAGCGCTTCGAGCACAGGTCCGGCGTCGCAATCAGCTTCTCCAGCGCCTCGGCCACCGGGACCGGCGGTTTGACGTCGCGGGCATGGATGACGGGAAGCTGCGGCGAAGGCACGTGGGGACGATCGTAGAGCGGCGCCTCGTCGCCCAGTTCCTTGATCGGCAGGTCGGCCATCACGTCGCCGCCGTGCTTGACCACGAAGCGCTGCGTCGGCGTGGTGTAGCCGACGACCGCGAAATCGAGTCCCCACTTGCGGAAGATCGCCTCGGCCTCCTGCTCCTTCTCGGGCCTGAGCACCATGAGCATGCGCTCCTGGCTTTCCGACAGCATCATCTCGTAGGCGCTCATGCCGGTCTCGCGGGTCGGCACCTTGTCGAGATCGAGGTCGACGCCGAGGTCGCCCTTGGCGCCCATTTCCACAGCGGAACAGGTGAGACCCGCCGCGCCCATGTCCTGAATGGCGATGACGCAATCCCTGGCCATGATCTCGAGGCAGGCTTCCAGCAGCAGCTTCTCGGCGAACGGATCGCCGACCTGCACGGTCGGGCGCTTCTCCTCGCTGGCGTCGTCGAATTCGGCCGAGGCCATGGTCGCGCCGTGGATGCCGTCGCGGCCGGTCTTGGAGCCGAGATAGACGATCGGCATGTTCACGCCGGAAGCGGCGGCGTAGAAAATCTTGTCGCTTTCGGCGAGGCCCACCGCCATGGCGTTGACGAGGATGTTGCCGTCATAGCGGGTGTGGAAGCGGGTCTGCCCGCCCACCGTCGGCACGCCGAAGGAATTACCGTAGCCGCCGACGCCCGCGACCACGCCTGAGACGAGGTGCCGGGTCTTGGGATGGGACGGATCGCCGAACGACAGCGCATTGAGGCAGGCGATCGGTCGCGCGCCCATGGTGAAGACGTCGCGCAGGATGCCGCCGACGCCGGTGGTCGCGCCCTGATAGGGCTCTATGTAGCTCGGGTGGTTGTGGCTCTCCATCTTGAACACCACGGCGAGCCCGTCGCCGATGTCGATGACGCCGGCATTCTCGCCCGGCCCCTGGATCACCCAGGGCGCCTTGGTCGGCAGCCCGCGCAGATGGATGCGCGACGACTTGTAGGAGCAATGCTCGTTCCACATCGCCGAGAAAATGCCGAGTTCCGTGAAGGTCGGCTCGCGCCCGATCAGTTCGAGGATGCGCTGGTACTCGTCCGGCTTGAGGCCGTGGCTGGCGACGAGTTCGGGGGTGATCTGGGGTTCGTTCCTGATCGTCAAGGCGACGGCGCTCCGGATGAAAGGCTGAAAGCCCCGGGCCACGGCTGGATTGGCCGGGGCCGGAGGGGCGAACGGGCGGACCATAAGCGTGATTCCGAGCTTCTTTGTGCACGGCGGCCCGTCCTGCGGCAAGCATCAGATAGGCAGAAATCCCGGGCAAAAAAGCCCGGGTTGCCTCGCCCCCGCGGCGGCCTCCAGGACAGCGCGCTCATGCCATCCTCCAGCCCCGCCGGACCCCGGCCCGCGTGGCCATGCGCTGCTGGCCTGTCGCCATGCGCAGGCGGCGCTCCGCCCAGTGTCCGGGGTGTTGAGGAAAGATTAACCAAGCCGCCTTAACGATGGTCCATCAGGCGCCCTCACCGCAACCGCGCCGAACATCGTCGAAATCACGATCGCAGCGTCGCCTGACTGCCCTGCCGGGGCAGCGGCATGCGATCGCACGCTCTTGTCATGCAGGTGTTGTTTCATGACCATTCAGACGACCGTCGCCGCCCGCATCGCCTTCAACGGCATCGACGAGGCTTCCCGCGCCGCGCTCCGCGAGATCCGCCCGATGGCGATAGCGGCGCTTCCCGGCATCCTCGACGCCTTCTATCAGACCATCGCCAAATTCCCCGATGTGCAGCGGCTGTTCCCGCGCCCGGAGATCGTGGCGCATGCCAAGGCAGCCCAGATCGCCCATTGGGACACGATCCTCACAGCGAAGTTCGATGAGGATTACGTGCGCTCGGTCACCCGCATCGGCGAGACCCACCACCGCCTCGGCCTCGAACCGCGCTGGTATATCGGCGGCTACAATCAGATCCTCGGCGGCCTGATCGCCACCATCGAAACCGGCATCACCGCCCGCTTCGCCACCCGTGCGCTGTTCGAGCGCAAAGCCACAATCATCAATGCCGTGGTCAGCGCCGCGCTGCTCGACATGGATTTCGCCATCTCGATCTATCTCGACGCCGGCAAGCGCGAGAAGCAGGACATGCTGGAGCGGCTGGCCTCGCGGTTCGATCAAACCATCACCCGGATCGTGCAACGGGTGGGCGAGACCTCGGAAGGCCTCAGCACCGCCGCCGACAACCTGAAATCCACCGCGGACGAAACCCGCATGCGATCCACTTCGGTCGCCGCCGCTTCCGAACAGGCTTCGGCGAGCGTGCAGTCGGTCGCAGCCGGCGCGGAGGAAATGGGCGCCTCGGTGTCGGAGATTTCGCGGCAGGTCGAGCAATCGCTGAAAATCGCCGGCGACGCGGTCCGGCAGGCGGAAGGCGCCAACGGCCGGATGAACAACCTGACCGAAGCCGCCCGCCGCATCGGCGACGTCATCAAGATCATCAACGCCATCGCCGAGCAGACCAACCTGCTGGCGCTCAACGCCACCATCGAGGCCGCGCGCGCCGGCGAGGCGGGCAAGGGTTTTGCCGTGGTGGCGCAGGAGGTCAAGGCGCTCGCCTCGCAGACCGCCAAGGCGACCGAGGAAATCGGCACGCAGATCGGCGAGATGCAGGATTCGACCAGCCAGACGGTCGCAGCCATCACCGAGATCGGCAGCACCATCGGCTCCATCTCCAAGATCGCCACTGCGATCTTCGAAGCGGTCGATCAGCAGAACGCCGCGACGGCCGAAGTGACCCGCAACATCCAGATGGCGGCGGCGGGCGCGACCGAAGTCGCCGGCGATATCGCCCGCGTCAGCAAGGGCGCCGAAAGCACCGGAAGCGCCGCCACGGCGATGCATGCGTCATCGCGCTCGCTGATCGGCGAGACCCAGCAATTGCGGTCGGATGTGAACGACTTCCTCGCCGAACTGCGCAGCGCCTGA
>JAFKES010000010.1 GCA_017308495.1 Afipia sp. | reverse complement strand
GCGCACCGTGCCGAACAGGAAGCCGGCGGCGAACAGGTCGCCGGCGCCGGTGGTGTCCAGCACCTGCTTCACCGGGAACGCCGGCACCGGGGTCACGCTGTCCCTGGCCGCCACCACGCAGCCTTTCTCGCTGCGGGTGACCACGGCCAGCGCGGCATCGGTGCGCAGCTGCGCCAGCGCGGCGTCGAAATCGTCGTTCTGGTACAGCGCGGCCAGTTCGGCGGCGTTGGCGAACACGATATCCACCGTGCCGCTGCGGATCAGGTGCAGGAACTCGTCACGATAGCGGCCGACGCAGAAGGCGTCGGACAGGGTCAGCGCCACCCGGCGGCCGTTCGCGTGGGCGATGCCGGCGGCCTTGAGGAACGCTTCCTTGGCGTCCTGCGGGTCCCACAGATAGCCTTCGAGGTAGACGATGGAAGAGGCCGCGATCTGGGCCGGATCGATGTCGGCGGGGGACAGGTCCTGCGCCGCGCCGAGATAGGTGTTCATGGTGCGCTCGCCGTCCGGGGTCACCAGCACGTAACAGCGCGCCGTGGCCGGGCCGGCGAAGGCCGGCCGCGTCTCGAACGCCACATGGGAGGCTCGGATGTCGTGGCTGAACACGCCTCCGAGCTGGTCGTCGCGCACCTTGCCGACGAAAGCCGCGCGCGCGCCGAAATTGGCGAGGCCGGCGATGGTGTTGGCGGCCGAGCCGCCGGAGATTTCGGTGGCGGGGCCCATGGCCTGGTAGATCGCGGCCGCCCGCGCCTCGTCGATCAGCGCCATCGCGCCCTTGGTCATGGCGTGGTCGGCGAGAAAGGCGTCGTCGGTCTTGGCGAGAATGTCGACGATGGCGTTGCCGATGCCGAGAACGTCGTATGTCGCTGCGCTCATTAATGATATTCCTGTCGGACGGAGGGCGGGGCCGGCAAAGGCTGCTAGATTACGGGGAGGTCCGGCGACCTATCACGACAGCGCGGCCGCCAGCAAGCGGGCGATCCGGAATGCCTTCATGATCCGTCACATCCTGACCATCTCCACCGGAACCCTGACGTCGCGGATTCTCGGCTTTCTGCGGGATTCGCTGATCGCGGCGCAGCTCGGCGCCGGGCCGGTGGCGGACGCCTTTCTGGTCGCGTTCCAGTTCATCAGCGTGACGCGGCGCTCCTTCGCCGAGGGCGCGCTCAACGCGGCGCTGGTGCCGGGCTATCTCAAGGTGCGCGAGGACGAGGGCCGCACCGCCGCCGCCGCCTTCGCCGGACGCGTGCTTGGCACCGTCAGCTTCATCCTGATCGTCATCGCGGTGGTGCTCGCCACGCTGATGCCGCAGGTGATCGCGGTGCTGGCGCCGGGCTTCGCCGGCAGCGCGGCGTTGCAGCTCGCCATCGACAATGCGCGGCTGATGATGCCGTATCTCGCCTTCGTCGGTCCTGCCATCGTGATGATGGGGGTTTTGAACGCCGAGCAGCGCTTCGTGCTGACGGCGGTGTCGCCGGTGCTGTTCAACCTCACCATGATCGGCGTGATCGCGGTGCTGCTCTTGGGCCGACACGATCCGCAGTTCTCCGCCACCGTGATCGCCGGCGCTGTCGGCCTCGCCGGCTGCCTGCAGATGCTGATTCTGGTGCAGCGGCGGCCGTGGCGCGACGGCGTCGCCACCCCGGTGCGCATCTCGTTCGATCCGCAGATCCGCGGTTTCCTGCGCAAGGGCATTCCCGGCATGATCGCCAATGCCGGGCCGCAGTTCCTCATCGTCGGCGGCGCCATCGTCGCCTCGGCGTCGCCCGCCGCAGTGTCGTGGCTCTATTTTGCCAATCGTCTGATCGAGCTGCCGCTCGGCGTGGTCGGCGTCGCCATGGGCACCGTGCTGGTGCCGGAGATGACCCGCGCCATCCGAAGCGGCGACCGCGCGGCGCTGGTGGAGGCGGAATCGCGCGGGCTGGAACTGGCCACCGCGCTGGTGCTGCCGGCGACGCTGGGGCTGATCGTGCTCGCCCATCCGGTGATCCGGGTGCTGTTCGAGCACGGCGCGTTCACCGCGGCCGACACCGCCGCCACGGCGCAGGCGCTGGCGATCCTGGCACTCGGTCTGCCCGCCCATGTGCTGGCCAAGGTGCTGTCGCCGGCTTTCTTCGCCCGCGAGGACACCCGCACCCCGCTGATCGCGGCGCTGGCCGGCATCGCCGCCGCCGTCGCCTGCGCCGCGCTGTTCGGCCGCGCCCATGGCGCTTCCGGCGTCGCCGCCAGCATCGCGGTCGGGGCGTGGTTCTGCGCGGCTATTCTTGGCTGGCGCGGCGCCACCACCTTCGGCTTCTCGATGGATGCAGCGGTGCGGCGGCGATTGCCGCGGATCGCGGCGTGCGCCGGCGCCATGGGAGCCATGCTGGCGCTGGCCGAATCCTTCGTCGCCCCGGTGATGGACACCGCCGGCTTCGCAGCACGGATCACCATTCTTGGCGGCCTGGTGGCGGCGGGGGTGTCGTTCTACGGCCTGCTGCTCGACCTGTTCCGGGTGGTGAACTGGGGCGAGGCGATCGGGAATTTGCGCGGAGGCGGCTTGCGGGAGTGAGCCGGGCGCGGCTAAAGACGCGGGCGACAGCGGCCGCCACCGGGCGGCCTATCCTCTTGAGCGGAACGGACATGATGGCGGCAAAAGAACTGGTGTTTTCGGGAGTCCAGCCCACGGGCAACCTGCACCTCGGCAACTACCTCGGCGCCATCGTCAATTTCGTCCGGCTGCAGGATACCCACACCTGCATCTATTGCGTGGTGGACATGCACGCCATCACCGTGTGGCAGGACCCGACCGAGCTGACCCGCACCATCCGCGAGGTCACCGCCGCCTTCATCGCCGCCGGGATCGACCCGAAGAAGCACATCGTGTTCAACCAGAGCCAGGTTGCCGAGCACGCCGAACTCGCCTGGGTGTTCAACTGCGTGGCGCGGCTCGGCTGGCTCAACCGCATGACCCAGTTCAAGGAGAAGGCCGGCAAGGACCGAGAGAATGCGTCCGTCGGGCTCTACGCCTATCCGAACCTGATGGCCGCCGACATCCTGGTCTATCGCGCGACGCATGTGCCGGTCGGCGAGGACCAGAAGCAGCATCTGGAGCTTTCGCGCGACATCGCACAGAAATTCAACAACGACTTCTCGGACTCGATCCGCGCCCACGGCCTTGCCGAAAAATTCTTTCCGCTGCCGGAGCCGCTGATCGCCGGCCCGGCGACGCGGGTGATGTCGCTGCGCGACGGTTCGAAGAAGATGTCGAAATCGGACCCGTCCGATTATTCGCGCATCAACCTCACCGACGACGCCGACGCCGTGGCGCAGAAGATCCGCAAGGCCAAGACCGATCCCGAGCCGCTGCCGAGCGAGGAGAAGGGCCTTGCCGGCCGCCCCGAGGCGGAGAACCTCGTCGGCATCTATGCGGCGCTGTCGGGCCGCTCGAAGGCCGATGTGCTGCGCGAATTCGGCGGCGGACAGTTCTCGCAGTTCAAGGCCACGCTGGTGGACCTCGCCGTCGACAAGCTCGGGCCGATTGGCGCCGAGATGAAGAAGCTGACGCAGGATGCCGCCTATGTGGATTCGGTGCTGGCCGACGGCGCCGACCGCGCCCGCGTCCTGGCCGCCGAGACCATGAACGCGGTGAAGGACATCGTCGGCTTCATCCGCAAGAAATAGGCCTTCCTGCGATCGCCGTGACCGTCCCGTCGGAGCGCCTTGTCCGAAGACCCCGGCACATGGCAGCATGGCTGGGATTCATCATCCGGGGCAGGCATGGGCACGCAGCGGCGAAGTTACGAGCAGGACCACCGGCCGAAATGTCTGGTGGTGGTGGATGACAGCGCCGAGGGTGATCGCGCGGTCTATTACGCCAGCCGCTGGGCGATGCGCGCCGGCGGCGGCGTGGTGATGCTGCGCGTCATCGACACCGAGGACCGCAACCAGCAATGGCTCGGCGTCGCCGATATCATGCGTCAGGAGGCGGAGGAGGCGGCCAACGCCGCCCTCGATCGCGCCGCGGGCCGCGCCAACGGCATCGCCGCGATCACGCCGGAGCGGGTGATCCGCGAGGGCGATCCCGGCGTGCAGATTCTCGACGTGATCGCGGGCGACGCCGACATCGCCATGCTGGTGCTGGCGGCGAGCGAAGGCGCGGAAGGGCCGGGGCCGCTCATCACCATGCTGGCCAAGACCGCCGGCGCGTTCCCGATTCCCATCGTGCTGGTTCCCGGCAACCTCGCCGACGCCGACATCGACGCGCTGTCGTGACGCGGCCGCCTGCCGTGCCGGCACGGCTCTCATGCGGTCCTTGAGGGTGCCCTTCCAGCGCTTATCTGTGTTACACAGGAACCCGTTCGCGCCGGCCTTGAACCGGCGAGGCGCCGGAGATTTGTTATGTTCATCCAGACTGAAGCCACCCCCAATCCCGCGACCCTGAAGTTCATCCCGGGCCGCACCGTGCTCGATCACGGCACCATGGAATTCACCAGCCCCGATGCCGCCGCGCGCTCGCCGCTTGCCGAACGGCTGTTCGGCGTGCCGGGCGTCACCGGCGTGTTCTACGGCTCCGATTTCGTCACCGTCACCAAGGACGGCAGCGACTGGCAGCACCTCAAGCCGGCGATCCTCGGCGTCATCATGGAGCACTACATGTCCGGCGCGCCGCTGCTGGCCGACGGCGATCCGGGTGACGGCAATGCGCCCCATGCCGATGAGTTTTTCAGCGCCGAAGATGCCGAGACGGTGGAGATCATCAAGGATTTGCTGGAAACCCGCATCCGCCCGGCGGTCGCCGGCGATGGCGGCGACATCACCTTTCGCGGCTTCAAGGACGGCATCGTCTATCTCGACATGAAGGGATCGTGCGCCGGCTGCCCGTCCTCGACGGCGACCCTCAAGCACGGCATCCAGAACCTGCTGAAGCACTTCGTCCCCGACGTGGTCGAAGTCCGGCCGATGTGACAGGCGGCGAGGCGCGAATAGCGCCGTGCGGCGAGTAGCGGTCAGGGCGCGGGACTGTTAGAGTACAGGTTCCGCCGCCGGTTTTCCGTTCGCCATTTTCTGTTTGCGCCTTTCCCATGCTCGTCCTCGCCATCGACACCGCCCTTGATTTCTGCGCCGCCGCCGTGCTCGACACCGAGGCGGGCGCGCTGCTGGCGCAGGACACGCTAACGATGAACCGCGGCCATGCCGAGTCGCTGATGCCGCTGATCGCGCGGGTGATGGCGGCCTCCGGCGTCGGCTATGCGGCGCTCGACCGCGTTGCCGTCACCACCGGTCCCGGCAGCTTCACCGGCCTGCGCGTCGGCATCTCGGCGGCGCGCGGCATCGCACTAGCCGCCGGCAAGCCGGTGGTCGGCCTCACCACTTTGTCGGCCTATGCCGCGCCGCAGGTGCTGCGGCGGCTGGAGGAGCCGATCATGTCGGTGATCGATGCGCGGCACGATCATGTCTATGTCCAGGTGGTCGCCGGCGACGGCGGCATGCTGATGCGCCCGGCGGTGGTGCCGGTGGCCGAGACCTTCGCCGCGGCGCGCTTCGGCGCGTTGCGCATGGTGGGCAACGCCGCGCGGCTGGTCGCCGAGCGCTGGCCGCAGGATGCGGAGCCGCCGGTGCTGGTCGATCCGCAGCCTGGCCCCGACATCCACTGGGTGGCGTGGACCGGCGCCGCGGCCGCTCCCGCCGTCGCGCTGGCCCGGCCATTCTACCTGCGCCCGCCCGACGCCAAGCCGAAAGCGGCGTCGTCTGCGGCCGGGCTGCACGCCTGACATGGCGCGAGGGATTTTCGCCCGGCTTTGCGAGGCGGCGGCGCGGCCGTTCGCGCGTCCGGTTCCGGTAGTCGAGCTGGCTGGCCTGCGCGATGCGCCGGACCTGTCGCAGCTTCATGGGGCCTCGTTCCATCGCGGCTGGAGCGCGCAGGAGTTCGAGCAGATCCTGATGGAGCGCAACGCGCTTGGCCACCGGCTGCGCCTTCGCGGCGACGTCATCGGCTTCATCGTGTCGCGCACCGCCGCCGACGAGGCCGAGATTCTCTCGGTGGCGGTGGCGGAACGCCATCGCAGCCGCGGCTATTCGCGCGACCTGCTGCGCACCCATCTCGGCCATCTGGCGGGTCAGGGTTTCCGCACCGTATTCCTCGAGGTCGAGGAGAACAACCGCCCGGCGCGGGCGCTGTATGAGCGAGCCGGATTCCGCGTGGTCGGCCGGCGCGAGCGGTATTACAAGGGAGCGGGCGGCGAGGATCTCAACGCGGTGGTGATGCGGCGAGACTTGTCGTAGCCTTCCGGCGATGGCACAACACCCCCGCTTTTACGGGAACTTCGTCATGACAGCCCTCAAATCCATGCCCGCTGGCAAGTCCACGGATATCGAGAAGCGCTGCGCCGCCACCGGCATGCGGATGACCGAGCAGCGCCGTGTCGTCGCCCGGGTGCTGGCGCAGGCGCTCGATCATCCCGACGTCGAGGAGCTGTACCGGCGCTGCGTCGCCGTGGACGACAAGATCTCGATCTCCACCGTCTATCGCACCGTCAAGCTGTTCGAGGACGCCGGCATCATCGAGCGCCACGATTTCCGCGAGGGCCGCGCCCGCTACGAGCAGGTGCCGGAGAGCCATCACGATCATCTCATCAACCTGCGCGACGGCACGGTGATCGAGTTTTCCTCCGAAGAGATCGAGAAGCTGCAGGCCGAGATCGCGCGCAGGCTCGGCTACCGTCTGGTGGATCACCGGCTGGAATTGTACTGTGTGCCGCTGGACGAAAAATCTCGGGACAACGACAGGACGTGAGCGATCCCGTTTCCTGCGATCTCGTCATTTTCGACTGCGATGGCGTGCTGGTCGACAGCGAGGTCATCTCCTGCCGCGTCCATGCCGAGGCGCTGACGCGCCATGGTTATCCCATCACTGCGGAGGAAGTGCACGCGCGTTTTCTCGGCCGTTCGGCGCGCGACGCCAATCTCGAGATCGAGCGAGAGCTGGGGCGCGCGCTGCCGGCGGCCTATGACGGGGATCGTCGTACCGCGCTGCTCGAGGCGTTGGCGCGATCGGTCGAAGCCATCCCGCATGCCCACGAGGCGCTGTCGGCGATCGGGCGGCGGATGTGCGTCGCCTCCAGCGGCGCACACGACAAGATCTTCACCACGCTGTCGCGCGCCGGCCTCTACCATCGCTTCGCGCCGCATATTTTCTCGGCGATGCAGGTCAGGGCCAGCAAGCCCGCGCCGGACCTGTTCCTGCTGGCGGCGGCGGAGATGGCGGTCGCCCCGTCGCGCTGTCTCGTGGTCGAGGACAGCGTGTCCGGGGTCACCGCGGCGCGGGCGGCGGGCATGGGCGTGATCGGCTTCACCGGCGGCAGCCACTGCCGTCCCGGTGACGATGGGCCGCTGCGTGACGCGGGCGCTGGCGTGGTGATCGACGACATGCGCGCACTGCCGCGCCTGGTCGCCGAATACCGCTGTCCGGCGGTGTGAGCGCCGCGCTTACTCTCCCGCCACCGGCAGGCTGAGATTGGCGTAGACGATGCCGCCGTCCACCGCGATCGAATTGCCGACCACATAGTCGCCGGCCCGCGAGGCGAGATAGATGGCGATGCCGGCCATGTCCTCTGGCGTGCCGATGCGCTTCGACGGAATGGCGTTGGCCACCGCGTCGCCATGGTCGCGCGCCGCCGTGTTCATGTCGGACTGGAACGCGCCGGGGCAGATCGCGGTGACGCAGATGTTGTCCTTGATCAGCTTCGCCGCCATGCGTCGCGTCAGATGGATCACCGCCGCCTTGCTCGCCTGGTAGGAGTAGGTCTCCAGCGGATTGACGGACAGGCCGTCGATCGAGGCGATGTTGATGACCTTGCCGGGCTTTTCGAACGTCGCCGCCGCGCGCAGCGGCTTGGCCAGCGCCTTGGTCAGGAAGAACAGCGACTTGACGTTGAGGTTCATCACCTTGTCCCAGCCGCTCTCGGGAAATTCGTCGAAATCCGCGCCCCATGCGGCGCCGGCGTTATTGACCAGGATGTCGAGCTTCGGCTCGCGCTTGATGATCTCGTCGGCGAGCCTGTTGCAGCCCTCAATGGTGGACATGTCGATCGGCAGCGGGGTGCATTCGCCGGCATAGGCCGCGGTCAATTCCTGCGCGGTCGCCTCGCATGGTCCGGCCTTGCGCGCGGTG
>JAFKES010000009.1 GCA_017308495.1 Afipia sp. | reverse complement strand
ATCCGGTGCTGCCGGATTTCATGGTGTTCCTGAACTACGACCGGCTGCCGTGGTACTGGCACGGCTTCGACATGTTCTGGTTCGCGGCGCTGATGGTGATCGTGGTGCCGGGGTTGCTGGCCTTCGCCTTCGGCTGGCTCGCGTTCCGCTCGCGCGTCACCGGCGTCTATCTGTCGATCATTACCCAGGCGATGACCTACGCGCTGTTGCTGGCCTTCTTCCGCAACGATTTCGGCTTTGGTGGCAACAACGGCCTGACCGACTTCAAGGATATTCTCGGCTTCAGCGTGCAGGCGCAGGGCACCCGCGCCGCGCTGTTCGCGCTGTCCTGCGCCGCGCTGATGGCGACGTTCCTGATCTGCCGCGCGGTGGTCACCTCGAAACTTGGCAAGGTGCTGATCGCAATCCGCGACGCCGAATCCCGCACGCGCTTCCTCGGCTATCGCGTCGAGTCCTACAAGCTGTTCGTGTTCACGCTGTCGGCCTGCATGGCGGGCGTCGCCGGCGCGCTTTACGTGCCGCAGGTCGGCATCATCAATCCCGGCGAGTTCGCGCCGGGCAATTCGATCGAAGCGGTGATCTGGGTCGCGGTCGGCGGCCGCGGCACGCTGGTCGGCGCGGCGCTCGGCGCGGTGGTGGTGAACTACGCCAAGACCGTGTTCACCTCCGGGGCGCTGGCGCCGTACTGGCTGTTCATGCTGGGCGCGTTGTTCATCCTCGTCACCCTGCTGCTGCCGAAGGGCATCGTCGGCACCCTCAGGGACTGGCGCGAGCGACGGCGCGCCCAGCTTGATGCGGATCGTATCAGCGCTGCGACTGAGGACGGCGTCATGAAACCGGGACCGGCGGAGTAGGGCGATGAATGCGATGGACCTCCGCGCTACCTCCGCGATGCTCTATCTCGACGGCGTGCACGTGTCGTTCGACGGCTTCCGCGCCATCAATAACCTGTCGCTGACCATCGCGCCCGGCGAGATGCGCGCCATCATCGGCCCCAACGGCGCGGGCAAGACCACGATGATGGACATCATCACCGGCAAGACCCGGCCGGATCAGGGCGACGTGCTGTTCGACGGATTGGTGGACCTGACCCGGCTTGACGAGACCGAGATCGCCGAGCTTGGCATCGGCCGAAAATTCCAGAAGCCCACGGTGTTCGAGAGCCAGACCGTGGACGACAACCTGCGGCTCGCGCTCAGGGCCGACCATCGCGTACGCGCCACGCTGTTCTGGCGCGAGACGTCCGGCGAGAACGAGCGCATCGCGCGGGTGCTGGAAACCATCCGCCTTGAGGACCAGCGTCACCGGCTTGCCGGTGCGCTGTCCCATGGCCAGAAGCAGTGGCTGGAGATCGGCATGCTGCTGGCGCAGGATCCCAAACTTCTATTGGTGGACGAGCCGGTGGCGGGCATGACCGATGCCGAGACCCACCAGACCGCCGAACTGCTCAAGGCGATCAACCGGGACAAGACGGTGGTGGTGGTCGAACACGACATGACCTTCGTGCGCGAACTCGGCGTGCGCGTCACCTGCCTGCACGAAGGCGCGGTGCTGGCGGAAGGCTCGCTCGATCAGGTGTCGTCCAATCCGAAGGTGATCGAGGTTTATCTGGGACGGTGACGGAGGCGGTGCCGCCATGCTGAATGTCGATAACATCACGCTCTATTACGGCGCGGCGCAGGCGCTGCGCGGCGTTTCGCTGAAGGCGGAGCCCGGCCGGGTGACCTGCGTGCTCGGCCGCAATGGCGTCGGCAAGACCAGCCTGCTGCGGGCGCTGGCCGGGCAGCATGCGATCCGCTCCGGCGCGATCATGTTCGACGGCGCCGATATTGGCGCCCTGAAGCCTTATCAGCGCGCACGCAACGGCATCGCGCTGGTGCCGCAGGGCCGCGAGATCTTCCCGCTGCTGACGGTGGAGGAAAACCTGAAGACCGGCTTCGCCCGGCTGACGCGTGATCAGCGCACCATCCCGGACGACGTGTTCTCACTGTTTCCCGTGCTCGGCACCATGCTGGGTCGCCGCGGCGGCGATCTCTCCGGTGGCCAGCAGCAGCAGCTTGCCATCGGCCGCGCGCTGGTGATGCGGCCGAAGCTGCTGCTGCTCGACGAGCCGACCGAGGGCATCCAGCCCTCCATCATCAAGGATATCGGCCGCGCAATTTCCTATTTGCGCAGCCTCGGCACCATGGCGATCGTGCTGGTCGAGCAGTATCTCGATTTCGCCTGCGAGCTTGGCGACAATTTCGCGGTGATGGATCGCGGCGCGGTGAAATTCACCTGCGACCGCGCGACCCTCGATCCCGCCGAGATCGGCCGCCAGATGGCGCTGTAGCGCGGCGGCACGTCCTGTATTAGGGTTCCCGGCACGTCAACGAAACTGCCGGGAGACCACCTTGATTTACGTGATCGCGACCCTGACCGTGAAGCCCGAGAAGCGCGCCGAACTCATCGCCGCGGCGAAGGCCTGCATCGCCGAGACCCGCAAGGAAGCGGGCAATATCGCCTACGACCTGCACGAAAGCATCACCGATCCCGCCCGGCTGGTTTTCGTCGAGCAATGGCACAACGTCGAGGCGCTGGAGCCGCACCGCAAGGCGGATCACATGCGGACGTTTGGCCGCGTCGCCGTTCAGTGCTTCGACGCGCCGCCGAAGATCGAGATCATCACGCCGGCCGACGTGGTGGTGCGATGATCCGCGCCACCGCGGTCCGGCCGCCGGGCAGCTGGGCCGATGCCGCCGATACCGTGGTGCTCGATTTCGATGACCGTCACCGCCGCCGCAAGCGGATGACGGGCACGCGTGGGCTTGATTTTCTGCTCGATCTGCCGGAGGCCGTCGCCTTGCGCGGGGGCGACGCGCTGGTGCTCGATGACGGGCGGCTGGTGGAGGTGGTGGCCGCGCCGGAGCATCTCCTCGAAATCCGTGCCGCCGACCCCACGCAACTGGTGCGGGTGGCATGGCATCTCGGCAATCGGCATCTGCCGACGCAGATCGCCGGGCGTGGCCTGCGCATCCGCCACGACCATGTGATCGAGGCCATGGTGGAAGGGCTCGGCGCCCGCGTCATCCACATCGAGGCACCGTTCGATCCGGAGGGGGGGGCTTATTCCGGCGGCGGCCACGGTCATCACGGCCACGGTCACGACGGCCACGGCCACGACGATCACGGCCATGCTCACCACGGCCACGATCACCATGATCACGGTCATCATGATCACGATCACCATGATCATGGGCACGGCCACGGCCACCATCATGGCCATTCCCGCGACCACGACCACGATCATTAGCCGCGATCCGGGATAAAGGCCGGAACGGTTGGTCGGGTGCCGTGTTGATCCCGATGATGCGACACCGGTCAGTGCGGCCCCGGGGCCAGGACAAAGACTATAGCGGGCTGTTTCTGGGGACGATCCTGCTAGGGATCATCGCCATCGTGCTGATGCTGATGATGGCGCAGTCCTCGGGCGGGCGCATCGAGCGCGGGCCGTTCGCCGCCGTGCCGGCGTCGTCTTCGCCGCTGCACAGCGTCCGGGCCGGTTTACCATAAGCGGCATCCGGGTTTCAGCGGCAGACATATTTCGGTGCCGCTGGAACCAAGGTCATATCTGGCGGTTGATCCCGTTATGATGGGTTTCGCGGGGCGCCGTGGCCCGGTCGTTAACCAGAGCTGTCATGATCGTTCGCCCCAGAGCCGCCGCCGGTAGCCACTTCCTCCTCGACGGGATTTGTCGGCCGAGGTCATTTTTCTCCTCGTATTTGTTTTCCGGGTAAGACGCGTGGTTCGTCTTGGTCTGATCACGGCATTAATGGCGATCATCGGGATCCTCGTCTCCGCGCTCGCGGCGATGCGGGTCTATGAACAGGAGTTGTCGATCGACCACATCGCGCTGGCCCGGGCGGTGGATACGCATGCCAATCTGGTCCAGGAGCGGCTCAGCGAGCGGGAATTGCTGACCCGCGTCGCGGTCGGCCTGTTCCGCTCGCCGTCCTTCAACATGACCAGCGCGCTGCAACCGCTGCGGGCCTCGATCTATGCTTTCAAGACCGATTTCGTGGTGGCGAGCTGGATCGTCCGTGCGCCCCGGACGGCGCTGGCGCAGGTGCAGGCCGAACTGAGCAGCGCGGGTGTCGCCAGTCCGGTACTGCGCAGTTTCGATGGCGGGCCGCTGGCCACGGCAGCACTGCCAGATCCGGTCAGCGTGGTGATGGACGTCGAGCCGCAGGATAACGAGACCCGGATCTTCGTCGGCCGCGTCATGGACGAGCACGCAGTGGTCGGGCCGATGTTGCAGCGGGCCATACAGGAGAACAAGCCGGTCTCGTCCGATCCGCTGCCGCTGCTCCGCCCCGGGGGCCCGATCGGTATCGTGTTGGCCGCGCCGGTGCACGCGGATGCGGGCGCCGGCGTCGCCGGGTTTCTCACCATTTCCTACCGGCTTGCGCCGCTGATGCTGGCGAATGACGAGATGTCGGCCTTCGCGGTGGCGCTGCGCGATCCGCGCGATGCCACCAAGAATCTCAGCATCGGGTCGAACGGCCATGTGGAGGCGGTGCCGCTGACGCTCGATGCGGACAATCCGCCGCTGTTGCGGGTGGTGTCCTTCGGTGCGCGCGACTGGACGCTGATCTATTACGCCAAGGTCAATGCGGCGGTGCGGGCACAGGATATGGCGCTGGTGGTGGCCGGCATCGGTGCGGCGCTGACCTCGATCCTGTGCGGGTTGTTCGGTTACGTGTCCTACAACAACGTGCGCCTCAGCCGCGAAGTCCAGACCCGGATCGATTTCGAGCGCCGCCTCACCGCGGTGATCGACGAACTCAATCACCGCGTCAAGAATATCCTCGCCGTCATCCAGTCGATCGTGACCCGCACCCTGCGCCATGGCGCCGATATTGACATCGCGCGCGAACTGCTGATCGGGCGCATCCATGCCATGTCCCACGTCGTCACACTGCTCAGCGAGAGCCAGTGGCAGGGCGTCAGCCTGCGCGGGTTGCTGGAGTCGCGCGCCATCCCCCATGCCGAGCGCATCGTGGTCAACGGGCCGGACTTGGTGGTTAGCGCCCGCGCGGCGCAGAGCCTGTCGCTGCTGTTCTTCGAACTGGCCTCCCATGCCGACGAGGGATTGTCGCTGGTCGGCAAGCATCCGCACATCGCGGCGCAATGGAGCGTCATCGGCGAGGGGACGGAAGCCATGTTTCATTTCCGCTGGGAGGAGTTCAACACCAGCGCCGCAACCCGCCGCGCGGACAGCGAGTTCGGAATCGTGCTGCTCGACCGTGTCGCGCCTGAGGCGCTGGGTGGCGTCGCCAAGCGTTATTTCACCGATGTAAGCTATGTCTACGAACTCTCGGCGCCGATGGTGACGGTGGTGGACGAGAATGAAAAGGATCGCACCGAGCGGATCCGTGCGCCGCTCCGTACTGGCTGACACGGCGGGATGGGAACCAAATCGATTTCGCGGCTTTGGAAAGGACACTGCAACGCGAAGGATGACAACATGGGCCGCTATGCTCTGCTTTGGCTTCTCGGCATTCCGCTGCCGATTCTGTTTCTGATCTGGATATTCGGCGGCCTGCATTGACACGGACGCAAACCATGCCGGGCACAGGCTGGCGCAACGCGCGCGCCCGGCATCCACGTCTTGAACGTTTCAATGACGAAATATGAAATGTGCTAAGGCGCGATCGGAAAAGGCGATCAATGAAAAAGCGGCCCATCATGGGCCGCTTTTGTTTTGTCTCGCATCTCGCGCCGGAGGATCGGTATGGCGGCATCAACTGCCGCCACCACCGCCTCCGATCACCGCGCGGATGGTGTCATCGGGCCCGAAATCTTCCGCGCCTTCGACATAAAGCAGGGCGCTCAGCTTCGAACGCGCGCGATTGACGCGGCTCTTGATGGTGCCCACCGCGCAGCCGCAGATTGCCGCTGCGTCCTCGTAGGAGAAGCCGGAGGCGCCGACCAGGATCAACGCCTCGCGCTGGTCCTGAGGCAGCTTGTCCAGCGCCGCGCGGAATTCCTCGAACTCCAGATGCGCGTCCTGGCCGGGCTGCGACTTCAGCGTCTTGGCGTAGCTGCCGTCGGCATCCTCCACCTCGCGGCGCCGTTTGCGGTAATCCGAGCGGAACAGGTTGCGCAGGATGGTGAACAGCCACGCCGGCATGTTGGATCCCGGCTGGAAGGAATCGATGTGCGCCAGTGCGCGCAGCAGCGTTTCCTGCACAAGGTCGTCGGCGCGGTCGCTGTTGCCGCTCAGCGAAATCGCAAAAGCGCGCAAGCTCGGCACCGTCGCCAGAATACTGTCTCTAAGGGAATCGGTGAGAGGCATCAGTCCCTCCCGTCGTCTTTGGCGTCCATTGGCGCGCCACTTGTGACCCGCGCCGCCGCCTCCTGGGAATCGAGTTGCCGGATCATTTCGGCAAACCGCTCGGGCACTCCCTGACGCACAACGTCATCGTACATGGCGCGGAGCTGATGGCCGATCCGGGATTGGATTTCGGTGTTCAGCCCGCCCGGCTTGCCACCTCCTGCTGGAGGTCTGTTCGATGGAGGCTTCATGTCTTTCATGGTTCGGTCCATTTTTCCCCAGGAGCTAAGTACTTTTAAAGACAACGATTTTGTTGTCTTGAAGCCTGCGGCCCCCCGATTGTGGAGCGTCAATGCGGGAGACTGCGGAAAGTTCCTGAGAGGCGGAACTTTTCTTGCGCTGGAGCGTAGATAGTCCATCTTTGGGAACCCGCCCCCGGGTTTCAGGTTGAAAAATGATGACCCATTGGAGGTGGTATGCCGCGTTCTCAGCTCATTGCTGAACATTTGCCACTGTTGCGGCGCTATGCCCGCGCCCTGACGGGGAGCCAGCCGTCGGGTGATGCCTATGTCGGTGCCATGCTGGAAGCCCTGCTGCAGGATCCGAGCCTGCTCGACAACACTGTCGCGCCGCGGGTCGGGCTGTTCCGGCTGTTCACCCGGATATGGAATTCGGTGTCCCTCAACGGCAGCGACGATGGACCTTCGATCCAGCCTTCCGAGCAGCGGTTGTCCAACATCACGCCGCTGGCGCGGCAGGCGTTCCTGCTGCTGTCGCTGGAAGGCTTCTCCGAGGAGGAGACCGCCTCTATTCTCGAGACGGACGTCGCCAGCGTGCGCGATCTGACCGAAGCGGCGGGGCGTGAACTCGCCGCCGAGATCGCGACCGACGTTCTCATCATCGAGGACGAGACGTTCATCGCGATGGATCTGGAAAGCCTGGTCAAGAATCTGGGACACCATGTGATCGGCGTGGCGCGCACCCACGGCGATGCCGTCGCGCTGTCCAAATCGAAAACGCCCGGCCTGATCCTGGCCGATATTCAATTGGCCGACGGCAGTTCGGGCCTCGACGCCGTCAACGAATTGTTGAAGACGTTCGAGGTGCCGGTGGTGTTCATCACCGCCTATCCCGAGCGCTTCCTCACCGGCGAGCGCCCCGAGCCGGCGTTTCTGATTTCAAAGCCGTTCCAGCCTGCCATGGTGTCGGCGGTGGCGAGTCAGGCGCTGTTCTTCCAGCGTAATTCGCGCAGTCGCCCCTCGCGGGCCACCGCGTCCTGACGCTGCGTTTACAGTCGCGAGCGATCGAGCCGGGTCCGCTGTGCGGGCCCGGTTTTTTTATGACTGCGCGTTCCCGAACTTGTGAGCGGCCCGGTCCGGGTGCGGACGCGGGCGATCCGGAACGAAGCTTGCGCGATCTCGTTGTTCCACGAAGCGAGCCGCCATTGCGGCGGCCGGACAATGATGAGAGGCGCAGATGGTCCGTCAGGTATTTCAGGGTGAGCCCGGAAAGACGGCTTCCGGCGATGTGGATTTCGGCCGATCGGCGCTGGACGATTCGGCCGTGGCACGGTGGGCGCCCACCGTGCTCGGTGCTGCGGCGGTGGCGCTTGCGCTCGGCGCGGTGCATCTCGAATACGCTGCCGGCCATGATCTGCTGGGCCGGACGCAGGCCTCTGCCGCCGGCATGCCGGGCGTGGCGTTGGCCGTCCGCGCCGAGGACAGCACGGCCGGCAGCGTTAACCGCGCGGCCAAGGCCGATCGCGAGCCGGTGGAGCGCAAGCCGGGCGGCGTGACGCTGTCGTTCAAGGTGCCGGGCGTTGACGGCGTCTCGGTGGCGACGCGCATGCCTGCTGATGCCGCCGACGCCGTGCGAAAAGGCCCCGCTGCGCCCGCAATGTTGCGCGGCCCTGCGGCGCGGCCCGCCATTGCCTGTGAGCCGGTGGTGAGCGTGTTGACGGCGGTGGCCAAGCAGCT
>JAFKES010000008.1 GCA_017308495.1 Afipia sp. | reverse complement strand
TTCTCCACCATCGCCACCGCGAGGATCGAACCCTCGTAGAGCACCAGCAGCGGGATCGCCAGCGACGCCTGGCTGATGACGTCCGGCGGCGTCAGCACCGCGGCGATGACGAAGGCGGCGACGATGAAATAGCGCCGCTTGTCGCGCAGCTGCTTGGAGGTGAGGACGCCGATCCGGCCGAGCAGCGTCAGGATCACCGGCAACTGGAAGGCAATGCCGAAGGCGAAGATCAGCGACATCATCAGCGAGAGATATTCGCCGACCTTGGGCAACAGCGCGATCTGCGCCGTTTCCGCGCCGCCCGCCTGCTGCATGCCGAGCGAGAAGCGGATCAGCATCGGCAACACAAGGAAATACACCAGGAGCGTGCCGAGCGCGAAGAACACCGGGGTCGCGATCAGGTACGGCAGGAACGCGCCGCGCTCGTGCTTGTAGAGCCCCGGCGCGACGAACATGTAGATCTGCGCCGCGATCACCGGAAACGAGATGAAGCCCGCGCCGAACATGGCGAGCTTGAGCTGGGTGAGGAAATATTCCAGCAGCGCGGTGTAGATGAACTTGGAATTTTCCGGCCCGGCGACCCAGACGAACGGCCACACCAGCACGTTGTAGATCTGCTTGGCGAAGAAGAAGCAGAACACGAAAGCAATGCCGAACGCGAGGAGCGCCTTGATCAGCCGCGAACGCAGCTCAATCAGGTGCTCCATCAGCGGGGCCTTGGTGGCCTCGACGGCTGCGATATCGTCGTCGCTGGTCATGACGCTTTGGCGTCCGGCGCGGCTGGCGATGGGGCGGCGGGCGGCGCGGCTTCCGCAACCGCGGGGGCCGCGGGTGCCGGCACCGGCGTGGCCGCCTGCGCATGAGCCTCCGCCTCGACAAAGGTCTCAGGCGTCGGCGGCTCAGGCGTGGTCGGGATCAGCGGATCGTCCGGCTTGACGCTTTCGCCGTATTTCTCCAGCGATCCAAGCAGGTTGGTGGGCGACAGATCGCGCGCGGCAGCCGTCGCGTCGTCGAAGGATTTCTTGATGTCGGCCATCTCGGCTTCGCGCATGGCTTCGTTGAACTGGCCCTGGAATTCAGCCGCCATGCGGCGCGCCTTGCCGATCCACTGGCCGACCATGCGCAGCACGCCGGGCAGCTCCTTCGGGCCGATGGCGATCAGCGCCACCACGCCGATAACGACCAGTTCACTCCACCCGATGTCGAACATGAAAAATTCCGCTCACGGAGCCGGGCTCCGCATCCTGCCTCAAAGCGACGACGGACGCCGGGCCCGCACGGACCCCGCGCCCGCGACGTCAGACGGCCTTGCTGCCGACGTCGTTGCGCTGGGAGGTGGTCTGCGGGGCGCTGTCGATGGTCTTGACCGGCTCGGCCGGCTTGGCCGCGGGCGTCGTGTCGTCGTCCGCCATGCCCTTCTTGAACGCCTTGATGCCCTGGGCGACGTCGCCCATCAGGTCCGAAATCTTGCCGCGGCCGAACAGCAGCAGGACGACGCCGATGACGACGATCCAGTGCCAGATACTCAACGAACCCATCCTGTCATCCTCCAAAAGCCCGGCCGGCTGTCGCGGCCAAATCTGACCGGAACGTAGGCTGCGCAGGTGTCAAAAACAAGGATTAACCCCGTGCCGCGCCTGCGCAAACCGGCGCACCCGCACGACGGTTAATGCCCGGCCGCAAAGCCCGCCCCACGCGGCGCGAAAACCGCGCCGACGGAACCAAAGCTTCAGCTTTCGCGGGTGTTTTCGGCCTCGGTCTCCATGTCGGCGTCGACTTCGGCTACCGTCCCGGTTTCAGCCTCGGCTTCCGGATCGGCCTCGCCCGCGTCCAGTTCCGCAGCCTCGGCTGCGACATCATCCATCGCCACGAGGTCTCCTTCGGTGACCTCCACCTCGGTGACGATGGCTTCGATGACGGCGACCTCGGCCCCGTCCGCCTCGACGATCTCCACCGCCACGGTGGCAACCTCGGCGACGACAGCCGCCGGCGCATCGGTCTCGGCCATCTCCACCGCAAGCTCGGCCTCTGTGGCCGCTTGCTGCTCCGGCTCGGGCTCGATCGGCGGCACCAGCGCCAGTTCC
This sequence comes from Afipia sp., assembly GCA_017308495.1. Lineage (GTDB taxonomy): Bacteria > Pseudomonadota > Alphaproteobacteria > Rhizobiales > Xanthobacteraceae > Afipia. The sequence goes on along the minus strand of JAFKES010000008.1, from coordinate 6,372 downwards.
AGATCGCCCGCCTCCAGCGGCTCCTCGTCCTCGCGCAGTTGCGGATCGTCGGACGGCGACGGCACGCTGAAGCCGGACGGCAGGCGGGTGTCCAGCAACCCCGCCCCCTTCAGCTCCTCGAGGCCGGGCAGATCGCCCAGCGCCTCAAGGCTGAACTGTGACAGAAACGCCTCGGTGGTCCCGAAGGTCAACGGGCGGCCGGGCGTCTTGCGCCTGCCGCGCGGCCGGATCCAGCCGGTCTCCAGCAGCACGTCGAGCGTACCCTTGGAGGTGACCACGCCACGGATTTCCTCGATCTCCGCCCGCGTCACCGGCTGGTGGTAGGCGATGATCGCCAGCATCTCGATGGCCGCGCGCGACAGGCGGCGGTTTTCAACGCTCTCGCGGGTCATCAACCACGCGAGATCGCCCGCGGTGCGGAAGGTCCACTTGCCAGCGACCTTCACCAGATTGACGCCGCGCATGGCATAATCGGCCTGCAAGCTGGCCAGCGCCGCCTTGATCTCGACGCCATCCGGCATGCGCTTGGCCAGGGAAGCCTCGTCGAGCGGCTCGGTGGCGGCGAACAGCAGCGCTTCGAGCAGGCGCAACTCCTCCGGGCGGGCCGCGACGGCTTCGTCCGCCGCTGTCGCTTCCGGAACGTCGCAGGACGCTGCCTGGAACGGCTCCTCCGCGGACTCGTGCGCAACGGACGCGAAATGCACCGCCGTCACATTGGTTCTCGCCGGACTGGCCATGGCCCTGTCTCCTTCTTCCACCAGAGCCCGGTTCAACTGCGTTGAATGAGGCCCGTCGTTTATCTTTTTGAGCATGATCTTTTCCGAAACCGGTTCCTGCTTTTCGGGATCATGCTCTAGTCGACCGACACTTCCGGCGCCGCGTGAGCGTCAGTCGGCAAGTGCGCCGGGCGTTTACGAAAATACAGCGGAGCGAACGGCTCTTTCTGATGCAGGTCGAAGGCGCCTTCGCGCACCAGCTCAAGCGCTGCGGCGAAGCTCGATGCGTAGACCGTGGCGCGCTGCGACGGCTCCAGCACATAGCGCATCAGGTAGTCGTCGAGGCTGGACCAGTCCTCAGCTTCGGTCATCCCGATCAGGCGCTCCAGCGAGGCGCGTGCCTCCGCCAGTGACCACACCGTGCGCTTGGCGAGATGCACCGTGGCCAGCACGCGCTGCTGGCGCTGGGTGGCGTAGGCGCTGAGCAGGTCGTACAGCGTCGCGGTCCATTGCGGGTGCTTGATCTGGGCGATAGTCTCCGGCTGGCCGCGCGGATAGATGTCGCGCCGCAATTGCGGCCGCGTCATCAGCCGGTTGGCGGCCTCGCGGATCAGTTCCAGCCGGCGCAGCCGCGCCGCCAGCGCGTTGGCCATCTCCTCGGCGCTGGGGCCATCCGCCTGCGGCGGCTCCGGCAGCAGCAGCCGTGACTTGAGATAGGCCAGCCACGCCGCCATCACGAGATAGTCGGCGGCGAGTTCGAGGCGCAGCTTGCGCGCCTCCTCGATGAACACGAGGTACTGGTCGGCCAGCGCCAGAATGGAAATCTTGTGCAGATCCACCTTCTGCTGGCGAGCCAGCGCGAGCAGGAGATCGAGCGGGCCCTCATAGCCCTCGACGTCCACCACCAGCGACGGTTCGTCCTCGGCATGCTCCGCGGGCAGCCCGGTCTCGAACAGCAGGATTTCCGCGCTCATGACGTCAGACTCCCGGCGCGGCCGATCAGCCGGTCGAGTTCGGCGCGCGCGCCGGCCCGGTCGAGCGGCTGCGGCGGTCGTCGCGCTGCGAGGGCGCGGTCGGCCCGCGCCAGCGCCTCGCCGGAGAGCGGCGGCGCTTCGTCCGCCACCTGCACCATCTCGTCGAGCTTGCCGTTGCAATGCAGGACCACGTCGCATCCGGCCGCGAGGCTGGCGCGGGTGCGCTCGGCGATGGAACCGCTCAGCGCGTTCATGGAGACGTCATCGCTCATCAGCAAACCTTGGAACCCGATTGCCCCGCGAATCACCTGTGCAATGATTGTCGCAGAAGTCGTCGCCGGTTGGGCAGGATCGAGGCCGCTAAACACAACATGTGCGGTCATGGCCATGGGCAGGTCCGCCAGCGGCCGGAACGCCGCGAAATCGGTGACGGCGAGTTCCGCTGGCGGGGTATCCACCGTCGGCAGGCGGAGATGGCTGTCGGCCGTGGCCCGGCCATGGCCGGGAATGTGCTTGAGCACCGGCAGGACGCCGCCCTGCGCGAGCCCGTCGGTCACCGCGCGGGCGATCGCCGCCACCTTGGCGGGAGTGGTGCCGTAGGCCCGGTTGCCGATCACGGCGTCCGCGCCTTCGACCGGCACGTCCGCCAGCGGCAGGCAGTCCACGGTGATGCCGAGGTCGGCGAGGTCGGCGGCGATCAGCCGGGCGGTGAGCCGCGCGGCTTCCAACCCTTCGGCGGGATCGCGGTCGTAAAGCGCGCTGAACACCGCTCCAGGCGGATAGACCGGCCAGTGTGGCGGCTGCAGCCGCTGCACCCGGCCGCCCTCCTGATCGATCAGCACCGGGGCGTCGGGCCGGCCGACCGTCGACCGCAAATCCTCAACCAGTGCCTTCACTTGCGCCGGCGTGTCGACATTCCGCTTGAAAAGGATGAAGCCCCATGGCTGCCGCGCGCGGAGAAACGCCCGCTCATCATCGGTGAGGACTGTTCCGGATACTCCGGTGATGAAAGCGCGTGCAGCCATATTCGCCGATTAGCCCGCGCCCGGCGATCCGGTCAAGGAAGCGCGGGGTCATCGGACGGCGTTTGCCGGGGTCATCCACAGTCAAAAACGGCCAGCCATCCCGATGATTTATCAGGCGATCTCGTCCCGCCCCGACTCAACGGAACCGAGTCGCGCGCGGCCCCCCATCCGGAGCAAGCGGAGCCGCACTGTCGCCGCCCCGCCGCGGGGTGTCAGTTCCGCTGCACCACGCACTGGCCACCAGCGGATTTGAGATTCAGGCAGAACTGGGTGGCTTCCTCAGTCGAGCCGAACGGCCCCACCATGGCGCGATAGAACACGCCCTTGTCGCCGAGATCGGCGCGACGGATGGCGGCCGACCGCGAGCCGAGGATACCGGCGTATTTGTTTTGCAGCGCCCGGAACGACGCCTGGGCGTCGGCCTCGGATTTCTGCGACGAAACCTGGACATAGGCGCCGCCGCCGGACGGCGACGTGGGGTTGACCGACGCCACCCGCGAACCGGACGCGGCGGACTGTGGCTGCGGCGATAGCGACATCGGCGCGTTGGCGGCAGGGGCAGCCGCGCGTGGCGCGGACGACGGCTGAGCCGCCTTCTGTCCGGTCGCCGCCTGCCCCGACGGTCCGGTGTCGGGCTGGTCGGGACGGATGCTGAGGGTGCGGATCCGGCGCGGCTCCTCGCCGCTCGCCAGCGCGCCGTTGGCCACTCCGGCCCCGGTGGGGCGGGCGGCGGGCGAGGCGCTGCTTGCGGTCGGCGGATTGGCGTTAGCGGTCAGCGGCGGGAACACCACGCGCGGTCCGGTCTTGGCAGTGACATCCACCGGCTGCTCCTCGCGCGGAACCATGCGCTCGGTGGCCTTGCCGTCACCGACGCGGTCGTAGATCTGCTTGCCCGCCCCTTCCGAACCGGGCGGGATCACCTTGTTCGGCCCCGGATCGGCCTTGATGATCGGCGGCTCGCCACTGCGATGGGACGACCCGACCAGGGTGCGGTAGGCGAAGGCCGCGCCCGTGCCCACCACGGCCAGCACCAGAACAGCGGCAACGGTCGCGGTGCCGCCGCGACGGCGGCGCGACGGCGGCGCGACGGCCATGCCGTCGTCATAACCCTGCTCACCGGCGTAAGGCGGATATTGCTGATCCTGCGCTGCGTAAGGCGTATCCGGGGTCTGGCTGTAATAGCCCTGCCCGTCGCCGGACTGGCCATACAGCACGTCGTCGTAGCGGCCATCCTGATGGGCCGCCGCCTGCCCGGTGCCGTAGGCCGCGCCACGGGCGGCATACTGGCTGCCCTCCCGATCATGCAGCGGGGCCACGTTCTCGGAATGGGTGAAGCCCTGCTGCCGTGCGCGCGGCGCGGCAGCGAATTCATGCGGCAATGGCGGATCGTAGCGATCGCCGGCATAGCGCGGATCGGTATAACGCGGATCGGAAAGGCGCGGATCAGACTGGCCATGGTCGCCGTAAGGCGCCCCCTCCTGATACGACGGCTCGTGATGCGACGGCTCGTGATACGCGGGTTCCTGCGCCAGTGGCGGCTGCGGCGTCTGACGGCTGGTCCTGAGACTGCGCATCCACGACGGACGGGCCGCCGGCGCAGGCTCGGCCGGTTCGTCGTCATAATCGGGCGCGGGTGCGGCCTCCTGCCGGTAGGTCTCGTACTCGTCATGACGCTGCGGCTGCGGCGGCACCTGCACCGCCGGCTGACGCTGCTGCGAATAGCCCGACAGCGGATCGGCCTGACCGATCAGTCGCGCCAATTCCGCGAGCGGATCTCCCGCGACCTGCCCGGGGGCAGCGTCGCGCGGATCGCGGATGTCATCGTCGTCTGCGGGAAACGGTCGGTCGCGATATCGGTCTGTCATTGCGATGTTGCATCCCCTTCGGGACAACAGCCTGCCCGCCATTCTTGACGTGACTGCCGTTCAGCGCCGACAGCCATTCTCCGGCAGCCGGCAAGATCCCCTGCTATCGCATCTCGTCTGGAGCATGCACGCCGAGTACGGCAAGACCTGAGGCCAGAACCGAGACGACGCCCTGCACCAAGGCCAGTCGCGCGATCGTGATTTCTGCATCATTCTGGATAATGAAGCGTAAATGAGGCGTATCGCGGCCCTTGGTCCACAGCGCATGGAACTCGCTGGCAAGATCATACAGGTAAAAAGCGATTCGGTGTGGCTCATGTGCGAGCGCCGCAGCTTCAACAGTCCGTGGGTAGATCGCGAGCTGCCGGATCAGGCTCAGCTCGACCGGATCGGACAGCCGCTCGATGTTGGCCCCGCGCAGGAATTCGCGCCGCGCGTCCTCGTCGCCCGGCAATGACGGCACGGTTTCGCGGGCGTTCTTGAAGATCGAATAGCCGCGCGCGTGGCCGTACTGCACGTAGAACACCGCGTTGTCCTTCGACTGCTCGATGACCTTGGCGAGATCGAAATCGAGCACCGCGTCGTTCTTGCGGAACAGCATCATGAAGCGGGTGGCGTCGGAGCCGACCTCGTCGACCACTTCGCGCAGCGTGACGAAATCGCCGGAGCGCTTCGACATCTTCACCGGCTCGCCGTTGCGCAGCAGCTTGACGAGCTGCACGATCTTGACGTCAAGCTCGCCTTGCCCGCGGGTCACCGCCTTGATCGCCGCCTGCACCCGCTTGATGTAGCCGCCGTGATCGGCGCCCCACACGTCCACCATGGTGTGAAAGCCGCGGTCGAACTTGGTCTTGTGATAGGCGATGTCGGAGGCGAAATAGGTGTAGGAGCCGTCGGACTTCTTCAGCGGGCGGTCGACGTCGTCGCCAAAGGCGGTGGCGCGGAACAGGGTCTGCTCGCGGTCCTCATAATCTTCCACCGGCGCGCCCTTGGGCGGCGGCAGCCGGCCTTCATAGACGTCGCCTTTGGCGCGCAGTTCGGCGATGGTCGCGCCGACGCGGTCGGTGCCGCCCTCGATCAGCGAGCGCTCCGAGAAGAACACGTCGTGGCGGATGTTGAGCGCGGCGAGATCGCCCTTGATCATGTCCATCATCATGGCGATGACGGTAGCGCGCACGACGGGAAGCCATTCGGCCTCGGGCTGCTTCAGCAACTTGTCGCCATGCTCTTTGGCCAGCACCTCGCCCACCGGCTTGAGATAATCGCCGGGATAAAGCCCTTCCGGAATTTCGCCGATGGTCTCGCCGAGCGCCTCGCGGTAGCGCAGGAACGCCGAGCGCGCCAGCACATCGACCTGCGCGCCGGCGTCGTTGATGTAATATTCCTTGGTGACGTCATAGCCGGCGACCGACAGCAGGCTCGCCAGCGCATCCCCGAACACCGCGCCGCGGCAATGGCCGACGTGCATCGGCCCGGTCGGATTGGCCGAGACGTATTCGACATTGACCTTCTCGCCCGCTCCGATGCGGCTGCGGCCATAGCCGTCGCCCTGCGCCAGCACGCTGCGCAGCGCTCCGAACCATGCGGAGTTCTTCAGCGTCAGGTTGATGAAGCCGGGCCCGGCGATATCGACTTTCTCCACCAGCGGATCGGCGCGCAGGCTGGCCGCGATCCGCTCGGCGAGATCGCGCGGCTTGGCCTTGGCGTCCTTCGCCAGCACCATCGCCGCATTGGTCGCCATGTCGCCGTGGCTCGGATCGCGCGGCGGCTCGACCACCACCCGCGACAGATC
>JAFKES010000215.1 GCA_017308495.1 Afipia sp. | reverse complement strand
CAGTTGAAGCGCCTCGGCGCCTCGTGCGACTGGTCGCGCGAGCGCTTTACCATGGACGAGGGGCTGTCGCGCGCCGTCGCCAAGGTGTTCGTCGAACTCTACAATCAAGGGCTGATCTACAAGGACAAGCGGCTGGTCAACTGGGACCCGAAGCTGCTCACCGCGATCTCCGATCTCGAAGTGCAGCAGGTCGAGGTCAAGGGCAACCTCTGGCACCTGCGCTATCCGCTCGAAGGCGTCAGCTTTGATCCCGACAATCCGGCGAGTTTCATCGTGGTCGCGACCACGCGCCCCGAAACCATGCTCGGCGACACCGCCATCGCGGTGAACCCCGATGACGAGCGCTACCGCCATCTGGTCGGCAGCTTCGCGGTGCTGCCGCTGGTCGGCCGCCTGATCCCGATCGTCGCGGATGAGTATTCCGATCCCGAGAAGGGCTCGGGCGCGGTGAAGATCACGCCTGCTCACGACTTCAACGACTTCGAGGTCGGCAAGCGGCACAACCTGCCGTCGATCAGCGTGCTCGACCAGGAAGCGCGCCTCACGCTTTCGGCCAACGAGGACTATCTGCGCGGCCTGCCGGAAGGGGCGCTGATCCTCGCCGAGGAGCTTCACGGCAAGGACCGTTTCGTCGCGCGCAAGCTGATCGTGGCGAAGCTGGAGGAGGCGGGCTTTCTCGAAAAGATCGAGCCCAACACCCACATGGTGCCCCACGGTGACCGTTCCGGCGTCGTCATCGAGCCCTATCTCACCGACCAGTGGTACGTCGACGCCAAGACGTTGGCCGAGCCGGCGATCGCCGCGGTGCGTGGCGGTGAAACGGTGTTCGTGCCGAAGAACTGGGAAAAGACCTATTTCGAGTGGATGGAGAACATCCAGCCGTGGTGCATCTCGCGCCAGCTGTGGTGGGGCCACCAGATTCCGGCGTGGTACGGGCCGGACGGCCGGGTGTTCGTCGCCGAGACCGAGGACGAGGCCGTCGGCAAGGCGCTCGGTTATTATGTCGAGCGCGAGGTCATCACGCCGGAGCAGGGCGAGGCGATGGCGCGCGATGCTTCGAAGCGCGATGGCTTCATCACCCGCGACGAGGACGTGCTCGATACCTGGTTCTCCTCGGCGCTGTGGCCGTTCTCGACGCTCGGGTGGCCCGACGACACCACGGACGTCGAGCGCTATTACCCGACCAACGTGCTGGTGACCGGCTTCGACATCATCTTCTTCTGGGTCGCCCGGATGATGATGATGGGCCTGCACTTCATGAAGGACGTGCCGTTCCCCACTGTCTACATCCACGCCCTCGTCCGCGACGAGAAGGGCGCCAAGATGTCGAAGTCGAAGGGCAACGTCATCGATCCGCTGCACCTGATCGACGAGTACGGCGCCGACGCGCTGCGCTTCACGCTGGCGGCGATGGCGGCGCAGGGCCGCGACATCAAGCTGTCCACCCAGCGCGTGGAAGGCTATCGCAATTTCGCGACCAAGCTGTGGAATGCCTCGCGTTTCGCCGAGATGAACGGCTGCGCGCTGCCGGACGGGTTCGACCCGTCGTCCGCGAAAGAGACGCTCAATCGCTGGATCGCGCACGAGACCGCGCGCGCCACCCGCGAGGTCACCGACGCCATTCTGGCCTATCGTTTCAACGACGCGGCCGGGACCATCTATCGCTTCGTGTGGAACGTCTATTGCGACTGGTATCTCGAACTCGCCAAGCCGGTGCTGATGGGCGCGGACAGTCCGGCCAAGGCCGAGACGCAGGCCAGCATCGCCTGGGCGCGCGACGAGATCCTCAAACTGCTGCACCCGTTCATGCCCTTCATTACCGAAGAATTGTGGGCCGTGACGGGCAAGCGCGACGAACTTCTGACGCTCGCCAAATGGCCGCTCAAGCCGCGGCCGGACATGCTGGCGACGGCCATCGCGGCCACCGCCATGGCGGGCGATCCGTTGGCGATGCCTATCGTGGTGCCGCCGCTGCCGGAGATCGAACAGTTCAGCGATCCCGCCGCCGAAGCCGAGATCGGCTGGCTGGTGGAGCTGATCTCGTCGATCCGCTCGCTGCGCGCGGAAATGAACATTCCGCCGGCGACGCTGTTCCCGCTGGTGCTGGTCGGCGCATCCGACGACATCAGGTCGCGCGCGGAGCGCTGGAGCGACGTGATGAAGCGCCTCGCGCGCCTCGGCGAGATGTCCTTCGCCGACCGCGCGCCGGACGGCTCGGTGCAGTTGCTGGTGCGCGGCGAGGTGGCGGCGATCCCGCTCAAGGGCGTGATCGATCTCGCCGCCGAGAAGGCGCGTCTGGCCAAGGAACTGGCCAAGGCGGACGCCGACATCCAGCGCGTGGACGCCAAGCTCGGCAACGAGAAGTTCGTTGCCAATGCGCCGGAAGAGGTGATCGACGAGCAGCGCGAGAAGCGCGAGGAAGCGGAAACCCGCAAAGCCAAGATTCTGGAAGCGCTGGAGCGCCTCAGGGACATTGGATGAGTGCGACTCCGTCGCTTTCATTCAGGGCGCTCGCTCTGCTCTGGCTCGCCGGAAACGGCCTGCGGCTGCCGATGCTCGCGGTGCCGCCGATCCTCGCGCTGATCATCGTCGACCTCAAACTGTCTGGCACCGAGGTTGGGATTCTGAACGCCATTCCGGCGTGCCTGTTCGCGCTGGTTTCGGTTCCGGGGTCGGCGCTGATCGCGCGGGTCGGCGCAGTGCCCGCGCTCATCATCGGGCTTCTGACCGCCGCCGCCGGATCGGCCTTGCGTGGCTTCGCGTCGACCAGCATGACGCTGTTCGCCGCCACCATCGTCATGAGCGCGGGCATCGCGGTGATGCAGCCGGCGCTGCCACCCACCGTGCGCCAATGGCAGCCGCAACGCATCGGTTTCGCCACCGCCGTCTACACCAACGGCCTGCTGTGCGGCGAAATCTTTCCGGTGGTGCTGGCGGCCATCGTCCTGCCTGTTCTTGGCGGGAACTGGCGCGCGAGCCTGATAGTCTGGTCGATCCCCCTGGCGCTGGTCGCGCTCGCGATCTTTGTCTTTCAGCCCGGCGGCAAAAGCGTGGCTCCCGTCCGGCATCACCTGTGGATGCCCGACTGGCGCGCGCCGGAGCTCTGGCAGGTTGGCCTGACGCTGGGGGGCGCCAACCAGCTTTATTTCTGCGCCAACGCGTTTTTGCCGGGCTATCTGCTGCAGGCTGGCCGGACCGACCTGATCGGATTGACGCTGAGCGTGCTCAATGCCGCGCAGTTGCCGGCCTCGTTCATCCTGCTCGCGATGGCAAGTCGCTGGGAGCGCAAGAGGTGGCCGCTGCTGGTTGCCACCGTGTTCGGTCTTTTCGGTATCGCCGGGGTCCTGTCGGGCTCCGGTCCATGGATCGTGGTGGGCGCCGGGCTGATGGGATTTGCCTGTGCGGTCATCCTCACGCTCTCGCTGGCATTACCCGCGCTGCTGGTGCCGCCCGACGACGTGCCGCGCATGTCGGCCGGTGTTTTCACCATCGGCTATTCCATGGCGGTACTGACTTCGATCATCGGCGGGATCGTGTGGGATATCAGCGGCAACGCGGCCTTCGCCTTCGCGCCCGTCGCGGCCGTTTCGCTTTTCGTCATCTTTTTCGGGTTGCGGATGAATTTCTCCCGGCATCAGGCCTGAATGGCTTGCTGAGAAAGCGCGAGCCTTTCAGCCCGAACCGCCATGGCAGCTCGATCGCCTTGGTGATGCCGATGCGGACGCCGCTGACGATCTCGGGTTTGCGCGGGCGGGCATGGATCGCGATCGGCGGCGCATCGAGCGGCAGCATGTTGTCAACGATGCTCACCGCCATGGCCTCGCAAACCTTGCCGGGCCCGGAACACAGCGCGCGCGCCTCCTGCTGTCTGCGCCTGCGCTGCATCGTGGGAATGCCGTGGGTCGGCTCAAGCGCGCGGACCAGTACTGCGCTAGCGGAGCCTTCCTCCTCGCAGACGAAATTCATGCACCAGTGGATGCCGTAGGAGCGATAGACATACAGAAAACCCGGCGGGCCGAACATCACCCGGTTGCGCGGCGTCGGCCCGCGATAGGAGTGCGCCGCCGGTTCGGTGTGATGATAGGCCTCGACCTCGACGATGATGCCGCCGATCCCGTTGACCAGCAGGGTCGCACCGATCAGGTCGGGGGCAACCTCAAGGACGCTGCGCGCGAAGAACCTGCGCGTCAGAAGCCGGGCGTTCGATCCGATTTCAGTCACCTATGTTGGTTTCCGCAAGGAGTGCAATTTCTTCGAGTGATGAGATCCCAGAGCGACGAGTTCTTTGATAAAGAGATCGAGAGCGGGAGGTGACCGTTTTTCCGCCCGCGTGGCCAGATACAATTTCGAGAAGATACGCGGTATTTTCGGCGATAGCGATTTGATCGCGCCCGTCGCCACCCAGGTTTTCGCGTAGTGGTCCGGAAGATAACTCAGATAGACACCGCTCAGCACGAGCATGGCCTGCGCCTCCATGCTGGAGACTGCGGTCCTCGCAACGGCTTTCGGCACGTGTTGCAGTTCAAAATCCCTTGCGTAAGGCCGTACTACGAAGGGATGTGCTCCAACCTTCTTCAAATCGATTTTCGATACAGGCAGATCAAACAGGGGATGCGACGATCCGCAATAGAGGGATTGCGGTTCTTCCCGCAAAAGCGAAAAGCGCAATCCCGGATATGCTCGCGTCTCGGGTATGATTGCGACGTCGATGCTACCATTCCCAAGTTCGGAAACCAGCAACTCAGGCGACTTAATTTCGATCTTGATGATGACCTCCGGTGCCTGGCGATGAAGTGAAGCGATAATGCGATGGATGGGCATGTCCGGATCGGTCACCGTATTGTCAACCAGACCGAGCCGAAACGTTCCGGTCAATTTGTTCTTCAGTCCGATAATAACATTCTCGAACGAGCGAAGGCCGAGAAAGAGCACCTTGGACTGTTCATAGACAATCGCGCCGCGATCGGTCAGTTCGAAGCCGCTTCTTCCGCGTCGGCAAAGACGAAATCCGATCCGTTGCTCGAGTGCATTGAGGTGAAAGCTGATCGCCGACTGACTGAGGCCAAGCGCAACTTGCGCTCCCAGAAATCCCCTGTGCTCTGCGACTGCTCGAAACACCGCCAGCGATGTAATATCCGAGTTAGAGGTCTGCATCGCCTTACACCCATATTACTGATGTAAATATTCATACATTACTATTTTCCAGAACTAAAGAACGTGGTGGAAGGAGGGGCGCAGCTAACGTTTCAGATCGAAAGGTTGACGGACATGAAAGCCGCCGAAGGACACAACCACGGCATTCGCCGTGAAACAGTACCAGCCAAGGGCAGATGGTCTGCTCGCCTGGAGCCCGGCCAAACACTGACGCTTGTCGATACGAAAGGCCAGCAAGCGGTCGACTTTCTTTGCTACAGCGCCGAACTGCCGCTGGACCGCATCAATATTCCGAACACGGTCAAGCTGAACAAGTCGCTCTACATCACCAAGGGCTCTAGAATATATTCGGACCACGCGCGCGTGATGATGACTGTCCTGGAAGATACGTGCGGTTACCACGACACTCTCGCGGGGTGTTGTAGTTGCGAGATCGACAAGGTTCGATACGGCGTTGTCAAGACCGAAAGCTGCCGAACGAACTTCATCGCGGAGCTTGCAAAGTGGGCGATGGCTCCGTCGGAAATCGTTTCCAACATCAATTTTTTCATGCGCGTGCCATTTGCGGCCGATGGCGGCGTCGTCATCGCCGACGGGGTGTCGAAAGCCGGCGACTATGTCGTGCTAAGGGCAGAAATGCCTGTCCTGGTCGTTCTGTCGAATTGCCCGCAACAGCACAATCCGGCGGCCGGCTTTGAGCCGACACCTGTTGAGGTTATTGTAGCCGACGCGCCCGCAGACGGAGGAGCCTAGCGGAAGCGGCTTACCAAAAGAGTGCCTTGCTCAACGAGCGGTCGGTCCGGCAGGGGCTTGGGACTGTGGGTCAGCCATTTATGGGCAGGGGATAGGCGCGCACGGCCATGCAGGACAGGTCGGAAATGTGATAGTCATTCCAAGATAGCACGATGCGGGCGGCTTGCGCCAAGGCCATGACGGGTCTACGTAAGTCTGAAATAAGCGCGGGATTTTCATGGTCGTTCTGATCGATACGGTGTCGTCCAATCAGGTGCGTCCGCGCCATCCGGAAAAGGTCAACCGGCCGGACGCCAAGTCGCCGGCGAAGCCCGACTGGATTCGCGTCCGCGCGCCGATCTCGCGCGGTTATGCCAACACGCGCAACATCGTCAAGGAAAACGGCCTCGTCACGGTGTGTGAGGAGGCAGGCTGCCCGAATATCGGCGAGTGCTGGGACAAGAAGCACGCCACCTTCATGATTATGGGCGACACCTGCACGCGGGCCTGCGCCTTCTGCAACGTCAAGACCGGACTGCCGGGTGCGCTCGATGCCGCCGAGCCGGAGCACATCGCGCTCGCGGTGGCCAAGCTCGGCCTCGCCCATGTGGTCATCACCTCGGTGGACCGCGACGATCTCGCCGACGGCGGCGCCGATCATTTCGTCAAGACCATCCGCGCCATTCGCACGGGCTGCCCGACAACCACGATCGAGATCCTGACGCCGGACTTTCTGCGGAAAGAAGGGGCGCTGGAGCAGGTGGTCGCGGCCAAGCCGGACGTGTTTAACCACAATCTGGAGACCGTGCCGTCGCGCTATCTCACGGTGCGGCCGGGCGCGCGCTATTTCCATTCGATCCGGCTGCTGCAGCGGGTCAAGGAGATGGACCCGACCATGTTCACCAAGTCCGGCATCATGGTCGGCCTCGGCGAGGAGCGGCACGAGGTGCTGCAGGTGATGGACGACCTGCGGACGGCGGACGTCGATTTCCTCACCATCGGCCAGTATCTGCAGCCGAGCCTCAAGCACCACGCGGTGATGCGCTATGTCACGCCCGACGAGTTCAGCGGCTATGAGCGGATCGCCTACACCAAGGGATTCCTGATGGTGTCGGCGAGCCCGCTGACGCGCTCGTCGCATCACGCCGGTGAGGATTTCGCCAAGCTCAAGGCCGCGCGCGAAGCTGTGCGTTAGCCGTTGGTCATGCAACGGGTTCTCGTCATGGGGTGCTCAGGCTCCGGCAAGTCGACGTTGGGACAAGCGTTGGCGCGGCAAATCGGGGTGCCTTATGTTTCGCTTGATGCGCTTTATTGGCAGCCAGGCTGGAAGCCATCGGATGATGCGACTTTCGACTCTAAAGTCGCGGCAGAAGCAGCAAAGCCGACCTGGGTGATCGACGGCAACTATGTGCGTCATGCCGGCGAGTTGCGTCGTGTGCGCGCTGATACGGTTATCTGGTTCGATCTGCCGCGATGGATTTGTCTATTCCGCGTTCTTTCCCGTATCGCGCGCACCTATGGCACGGTGCGTTCTGACATGGCCGCAGGATGTCCCGAGCAATTCGATCTGGAATTTCTCCACTATATATGGACATTCAGGACCAGGCAGCGGCCGCGATTGCTCAGCTATTTCGCTGGATTGCGCGAAGATCAGAGGCTCATCACCATTCGGCAGAATTGCGATGTGAGCGCTGTGCTGACGCAGGCTGAGGTGAGATAGATGCCCCAGTTCTCGAACAAGCGCCGCGTCCGCCACAGCGCGCAGAGGATGTTCGACCTCGTCGCCGACGTCGAGCGCTATCCTGAATTCGTGCCGATGTGCCAGTCGCTGAAAGTGCGCCAGCGCACGCCCAGGCCCGACGGCAGCGAGGTCATCGTCGCCGATATGACGGTGGCCTACAAGATGGTGCGTGAGACCTTCACCAGCCGCGTCACGCTGGACCGGGCGAACCTGAAAATCCTGGTGGAATATCTGCAGGGCCCGTTCAGTAAGCTGGAGAACCGCTGGACCTTCGAGGCGAGGTCCGACGACGCCTGCGATGTCGGCTTCTTCATCGCCTACGAGTTCAGGAGTCGGATGCTCGCGGTGCTGATGGGCGCGATGTTCGACGCCGCTTTCCAGCGCTTCGCCGCGGCGTTCGAGAAACGCGCGGATGCGGTGTATGGACCGCCGCGCGTGAGCGCTTCTTGAGCGGCGGCTGCGGCCCGCGCGCCATCTCCGTCAGCATCTTCAGCGCCTCCACCACCGACTGCTCGCGGACATTGGCGCGACCGATGGCGCCGAACCGGCATTCCTTGTGGGTGATACGGCCGTCGCGCGCAGCCACGGCGAGGTGCACCAGCCCGACCGGCTTGCCCGGCGTCGCGCCGCCCGGGCCGGCGATCCCGGTGATGGCGACGGCGAGATCGACGTCGGCATGCTCCAGCGCGCCGAACGCCATGGCTGTGGCGGTCTCCTTGCTCACCGCGCCGAAGGTCTCCAGCGTCGCGGTGGCGACGCCGAGCATCTGGTGCTTGGCGTCGTTGGAATAGGTGACAAAGCCGCGGTCGATGACGTCCGACGATCCGGGAATGTCGGTCAGCGCCGCGGCGACCAGCCCGCCTGTGCAGGACTCGGCGGTGGCGACGGTCAGCTTGCGCATCCGGCACAAATCCAGCAGCGAGCGGGAGAGGTCGCGAATGGCGCTGCCGCTCATGCTAGTTGCTCCTGCCC
>JAFKES010000214.1 GCA_017308495.1 Afipia sp. | reverse complement strand
GTCGCGGCCATTCTCATTCACGAGGCGATCGGCGACCAGCTCACCTGCGTGTTCGTCGATCACGGCATGCTGCGCAAGGACGAGGCCAAGACCGTCGTCGACCTGTTCCGCCATCACTACAACATCCCGCTGGTGCATGTGGATGCCTCCGCCACGTTCCTCGGCGAGCTCGACGGCGTCACCGATCCCGAGGTGAAGCGCAAGACCATCGGCCGCCTGTTCATCGACGTGTTCGAGGCGGAGGCGAAAAAGATCGGCGGTGCGGATTTCCTCGCCCAGGGCACGCTCTATCCCGACGTGATCGAGAGCGTGTCGTTCACCGGCGGACCGTCGGTGACGATCAAGTCGCACCACAATGTCGGCGGATTGCCGGCGCGCATGAACATGCAACTCGTCGAGCCGTTGCGCGAATTGTTCAAGGACGAGGTGCGCGCGCTCGGCCGCGAACTCGGTTTGCCCGACGTGTTCGTCGGCCGTCATCCGTTCCCGGGGCCGGGACTGGCAATCCGTTGCCCCGGCGAGATCACCCGTGACAAGCTCGACATCCTACGCGAGGCCGACGCGGTCTACATCGACCAGATCCGCAAGGCGGGTCTCTACGATACGATCTGGCAAGCCTTCGCCGTGCTGCTGCCGGTGAAGACGGTGGGTGTGATGGGCGACGGCCGCACTTACGAATACGTGGTCGGCCTGCGCGCGGTGACCTCCACCGACGGCATGACGGCGGACTACTATCCGTTCGACATGAAGTTTCTCGGTGAAACCGCAACCCGCATCATCAACGAGGTGAGGGGCGTCAACCGCGTGGTCTACGACGTGACCAGCAAGCCGCCAGGGACCATCGAGTGGGAGTGAGTTAGGGTGGTTTCGGACCCGCTTCGTGCCAGAAATTACACCAACCCTTTGACTGACAAGGATTTTTCTTCATACCCCGCATCACTGCGTGTCACCCCAGCCGAGCCACTTTGTTGGTATCGATGATGGTATGGCGCAGATGGTCGAGAAACGGGCTTCCGGTACCAGCAGCACCTGTTGATGGTATCCGTTCGCCCCCCGACCGGATACGGATTTATGAGCGAACTCACTGATAAACAACTGAAAAATCTGAAGCCAAAGGCCAAGCTCTACAAGGTGGCGGACCGCGACGGGATGTACGCGGCCGTCACCCCGACCGGGGTCGTTTCGTTCCGGTATCAGTACCGGGTGAACGGGCGGCAGGAGGTCTTGACTATCGGCCGGTATAGCGCCGACGCGGCGCGCAAGCTGACACGCGCACCCGACGCGCTGGAATACGGAATGGAGGTATCGCTTGCGGAGGCGAGAGCGCTGCTGGCGCGGGGCGGCGTCAGGTCGAGCGGGGCGAGTCCCCATCGAGAGCCAAGGTGGAGAAGCGCACCGCGTCAGCCGCAGCGGTCACGTTTGGCGGGTGGGCGGAAGCCTACTTCAGGCACAAAGCCGATCCCAAGTCGGGTGCCGAGAAACTGGCCGACAGCACCTTGGCGATGCGCCGATCTGTCTATGATCGCGCCATCTCGGGAGAGTTGTCGAAGCTCAAGCTCGGGGAGGTGACGCCACAGCGTCTCAAACGTTTATGCGACGAGGTTAAGGAGAAGCGCGGGCCGGCCGTCGCCGTGCATGTCCGCGAGGTCGTATTGGTGGTGTTCCGCCATGTCCAAGGAAGTGGGCTGGATGTGAGCAACCCGGCCGAGTCGATCCGCACCAGCGCCATCGCTACTTTCGAGCCGCGCGACCGCGCCTTGTCCCCGTCAGAGGTTCGCGCGGTTCTGACGGCTTTGGATCATGTGGCAGCGGCTCCCACGCTACGTTCAGCGGTGAAGTTTGTCCTGCTGACCGGCGTCCGCAAGTCGGAGTTCATCGACGCCACATGGAAGGAGATCGACTTCGCCGCCGCGCGGTGGACTATCCCGGCCGAGCGCATGAAGGCCGGCAAGGCGCATGTCGTTCCGCTGAGCGATCAGGCGCTCGACATTCTGACGGCGTTCCGGCAAGGCGCATGTCGTTCCGCTGAGCGATCAGGCGCTCGACATTCTGACGGCGTTCCGCACCATGTTCGGTGCCAGTCGATACCTCCACCCCGGTCGATACGACGGCGATACGCCCATCAGCAACGCCACGCTCAACCGCGTGATCGACACGGTCGTGGAACGCATCCGGGAGACTGATCCTGATTTTCAGAGCTTTGGTGTTCACGACCTGCGCCGCACGTTCTCGACCGGCCTGAATCGCGCCAAGTTCGATGATCGCTGGATCGAGATGAGCTTGGCCCACGCGCCCCGGAACCGGATCGCGGCGGTCTACAACGTGAACCGCTATCTCGCCGAACGGAGGATCATGCTTCAGTGCTGGGCTGACATGCTCGACGCTTGGATGAAGGGCGAATCCGCTTCGAGCGTATCGGCGATCTGCTCGGCCAGCCCCGGCTGGACGAAGCCCTTGCCCGCTCGGCCTAGCCGATCGAGCCGAAACGGTGTCGGGCCTCAGCTTGTCGCCGGGTTTTCCGCTGCGGTCGATCCAGTCGAGGATCGTGCCAAGCTCGCCTTGCAGAGTGACAGTGTAGCTGCCGCGCTTGTCGCCGGGCGTGACGACGATGCGGTCGATGACTTCCCGGATGGCGTCGGCTGCTTCGAGCGCATCGTCGAGATGGGACAGCGCCTCGGTCAGGCGCTCGATCCTGCGGCGGTAGGTCGCGGCGATATTCGGATGAAGGTGGTGCCCCGTTCTCAGCGGCTGCGAAACAAAATCCGGAAGAAATATTCGCCTTGCGGACCTACCATCATCATAGGCGTGTTAGGAAATTGCGCCTGAATTTCAGTTTCGTCGGCTCGCTGTGCGCCGAAGCATTGAGATATATTTTTGACTTCAGTGCAATCTGCGGAAATCTTGACAGAAGGCGTGCATCTGGCAGCTTAGTGTCGGTCGCGGCATTTCTGATCGATCAAATGGAAGGATGCGGCCCTGATAGTTTTGGATAGTGCCTCTGTTGCATTGAACCGAATCTATGAAGCCGCCTTCACGCCTGATCCCTGGCCTACCGCGCTCGATCGGCTGCATCCTCCTCCGGACCGTGCGGGGACTATGACGGCTGGCCCTGCACGGAAGCAGGCTCAGGCCATGGTCGCCGCGCCGCACATGGACACAGGTGCGTGGCCATGAAGCGGCCTACAAACGATCTGATCGACCGCATCTATGAAGCCGCGTTCGTGCCGGAGATGTGGGACGATGTGCTTGAGCAAGCGGCTCGGCGCTCCCGCTCGGCGGCGGGTGCGCTTTTTGTGTTCTCACAGGATATGCCGCTGAGAGGCCGAAGCGACAGAGGGATACGCGAGTTCGTCGACAGCTTTTTAGACGGTCCGAATCCGGACGAGGCACCATGCGTCCGACGCATGATGGACGAACGACCAACGAGCTTTGTACAGGTTGACGATTTCATGTCGCCGGAGGAACTCCAGGCCGATCCAGGACGCATCATAATGCGAAGTCTGGGTATCGGGGTGAATGCCTGTTCAGTCGTCGTTCTGCCCAAGGGCGCGGTTGCCATGTTTCTCTTCAACCGCTGGATGGCGGATGGCGGCTACGATACCGGGCTGCTCGGTACGCTCGACGCTTTACGCCCTCATCTCGCCCGGGCAAGTCTCGTCTCGGAGCGACTCGGACTGGAACGAGCGCAGAATTCCGTCGCGATCATGGAAAACTTCGGCCTGCCGGCCGCCGTCTTGCGGCCCGGCGGCAATGTGCTGGCGGTCAATGCTCAATTCGAAGCCCTCGACGCCTTGTTCATAGCACGCGCTTTCGGCGGCGTTTCCATCGCGGATCGCGACGCCAATGTCCTGCTCCAGACTGCGGTCGAGGACATGCAAAGGCGCGACCAGCCATCCCTCGTGGCGTCGATCCCCATCGCCTCGCAGGCGGGTTTGCCGGCCCATGTCGTCCATCTCGTGCCGCTGCGCCGTTCGGCGAGGGACATTTTCGCCAGCGCCGATCTATTGCTGGTGGTCAGCCGGGTGGGCGCATCCGCCAGCATCCCTTCCAACGCCCTGGTGATGGCGCTGTTCGATCTGTCCCCGGCGGAATCGCGTCTGGCTTTGCGCCTTGCCGCAGGCCAATCGCTGGCCGCCGCCGCCCAGGAATGTGACCTGAGCATCGCCTCGGCGCGCACCTATCTGGCGCGCATCTTCTCCAAGACGGGAACCCATAGCCAGCACCAACTGGTCGCCCTGCTGCGCAGCACCGGCTCGCTGGGATCGTGAGTGCCTTGATAGATGCCATCGCCTTCGAAAGATATCGCCATGCAGCTCATCGATCGCATCTACGAGGCGGCTTTCACGCCGGAGTTGTGGCCTTCGGTGATTGAAAGCCTCGGCGAGATCTCCTTGGCTCGCAGCGGTTCTTTGCTCATCATGGACGGGCGCTCCGAGCCGCGCTGGAAGGCGACGGACCTGATCGAGGAAGCGCTCGGAGCCTTCGTTGAAAGCGGCGACTGGCGAACATGCGCTATGGCGGCCAATGCGCCGAGTCTGCTGCATCAAGGCTTCGTTCTGGACACCGACGTGCTGACAGGAGAAGCGATCGCAACCGATCCTGCCCATCTGATGCAAAAGTCGCTCGGCCTCGGCTCGCAGCTTGCCTGCGTTCTCCAGATGCCCACCGAGGAGTTCATCGTGTGGACCCTGGAACATGACCTTCGCGCCCATAGGCCGGATCCGGAAACGGTGCGTCGGTTGAACGAACTCATCGGTCACCTCGCCCGTTCCAGCCTCATCGCCGCACGCCTCGAACTGCAACAGGCGCAGACCATGGTCGCCACGCTGGATCGGCTCGGCCTTCCGGCCGCCGTTCTGCGGCCCGGCGGCAACGTGCTGGCGGTCAACGGCCAGTTCGAGGCGCTGGATTCCCTGTTCATCGCGCGCGCTTTCGGCGGGGTTTCCGTCGCGGATCGCAGTGCCAATGCGCTGCTCCAGACCGCTGTCGAGGAAACCCAAAAGGGCGATGGTGCGCCGTTCGTGGCGTCCATTCCGATCGCGCCCCAGGCAGACCAGCCGCCTCACGTCGTGCATATCGTGCCGCTGCACCGTTCGGCCAGGGACATTTTCACCAGCGCCAACCTGCTGCTGGTCGTCAACCGGATCGGCGCATCCGCGGGCATCCCTTCCAACGCCCTCGTCATGGCGCTGTTCGACCTGTCGCCGGCCGAGGCACGCCTGGCGCTGCGGCTCGCCGCCGGTCTGTCGCTGGCCGCCGCCGGGCAGGATTGCGGCCTCAGCATTTCCTCCGCGCGGACCTATCTGGCGCGCATCTTCTCCAAGACCGGCACCCATAGCCAGCACCAACTGGTGGCCCTGCTGCGCAGCGCCGGATCGCTGGGGGCGGCTTCCGACACACCTGGCCTTGGGTGATGTGGCCTCGGTAATTTCCGGGCGAGAACGGCGTTGCCGATCAGCAACGCCATGGGCTTTTGTTCGACACCCGTCATCAAATAAGGACTGCGCGACTCCCCGCCACCCAGCAACGTTCCTGATCAAAACGATTTGTTTTTTTCGGAAAGGTGTATCGTGGGGAAAAGAGGGGCACTTTCGGTCGCAAGGCGCGCGCAAAGCAAGCTCGGCTCGGTTTCGCATCTCGCGCTGACGGCAGCCCTCGGCCTAGCGGCGCTGCCTGCGTTTTCAACGGTAAGCTGGGCAGCCTGCGATCCCGTCGGTGGCAATCAGTACGTTTGTTCGGGAACTAACACGACAAGGCAGACAATCAACTCCCCCGTCGGTACGCTGGTCACGACGGTGCCGGGTTTCATTGTCGACACGACCGGGAGCAACGATGGGAATGCACTCGAGATTCTCGGCGGCGGTCCAAAGGGCTACACCGATCTGAACGGGTCTGTTTTGAACGGATCGATGCTCAGTTCGGGTTTGGTCGTCGATTCGACGGGTCCCGACGCCGGTCAGGTCGTGATTCTCACCAACGGCACGATCTCCGGTGCCGGAGGGATTTCAGCGGGCACCAGTGGAGCGGGAGCATCGCTCAGCGTTACAGCAAGCGGCGCAGTGACGGGACGGGAAAGGAGCGCAATTAGCGTCCGGAATGGTGTGGGCTCAGGCGATATAAGTGTCGTAACCGCAGGGCCGGTAAGCGGAAATACGTTGGGCATCGAAGTGGTTAATAGTGGCATCGGCGAAACGCGTGTCGTTACCACCGGCACGGTCCAAGGCACGCTGGGTTACGGCATCTCCATCGATAACTCTGCCACGGCCACGAATGTGTCGGTTGAAGCTGCCAGCGTCATTGGCGGCACCATCGGAATCCTAGCCTATAACTTCGGCACCGGCGCGACCAGCATTACCGCGACCGAAGCGGTGACGGGCACGAGTGATTTCGGCGTCTGGGCCTATAACACTGCCACGGCCACGAATATGTCGGTTGAAGCTGCCAGCGTCATTGGCGGCCGCACCGGAATCCTAACCTATAACTACGGCACCGGCGCGACCAGCATTACCGCGACCGAAGCGGTGACGGGCACGAGGGAATATGGCGTCTGGGCCTATAACGGCGCGACCACCCTCGGCGGGCTGTCGATCCGGGTGGGCGATGTGACGGGTGGCCTTGCCGGCATCGCCGCCGCCAATAATGGCGCTGGCACGACCATGATCACGGCAGGCAACGTGAGCGGCGGCTACGGTATCGTGGCGACCAACGCCGTGGTCGATCCCGCTGCTTTCCAAGCCGACGCGGCCGATGCCGCCTTGAATGGCGGCCTGAACGCGGCGGCCACCCACCTGACCGTCCAGGCGGCAAGTATCAACGCCACGCAGACCGGCATTCTTGCCGTTAACAACGGCTCGGGGCAGAGCGCGATCACGGCCACCGGCCTCGTCGAGGGTACGGGCGGCTACGGTATCCTTGCCACGAACGGCGCCGCCGCGACAAACCTCACGGTCGAAGCGGCCGACGTTCGTGGCGGCATCAGCGGCATCAGAGTGACGAATACCGGCACGGGTGCTACCAGGGTCGCGGCCACGGGCCTCGTCGAAGGCACGACGACCACCGGCATCCATGCCTACAACAGCGGCAGCGCCTCCGATCTGACGATCGAGGCTGTGGGCGTCACAGGTGGCCTTTATGGTATCGACGCTTCGAACTACGGCACGGGCGCGACCTGGATCACGGCGCTGGGAGCGGTGGAAGGCACGAGCGACGCCGGCATTTATGCCTACAATGGCGTCGGTGCCTCCCATATGACGATCGAAGCCGCGGGCCTCAGGGGCGGTCGCGATGGCATCGTGGCCTGGAACGACGGCAGGGGCATAACCAGCATCATGGCGTCGGGAGCAGTCACCGGCACGGCGCGATACGGTGCCATCGCCTATAGCGGACCGGCGACGCTCGGTGGGCTGTCAGTCTACATGGCCGATGTCACCGGCGCCGTTACCGGCATCGCTGCCGCCAACAGCGGCGCGGGCGCGACCGTAGTCATGGCCAACCATGTCAGCAGTGGCGGCTACGGCATCGTCGCGACCAACGGCACAGTCGATCCCGTCTATTTCATCGCCGGCGCAGCCAACGCCGCCTTGAATGGCGGCTCAAATGCGGCGGCCACGGACCTGACCGTTCAGGTGGCGAGTGTCAGCTCCGTGCGGAGTGGCATTTTTGCCATGAACAACGGTACCGGTGCGAACGCGGTCACTGCCACGGGGGCGGTGGCAAGCGCGGTCGGGAACGGCATTTACGCCCGAAACGGCTCCACCGCCACAAACCTGACGATTGATGCCGCAGGCGTCCGCGGCGGCTACTTTGGCATCGCCGCGGAGAACGAAGGCACGGGTGCGACCAGCATCAGCACGAGCGGATTGGTGGAGGGTGGTATGGCGGCGATCTTGGCTTCCTCAGCCGGACAGCCGATCACGATCGATAGCCACGGCTTGCTCCGCAACCTGTCGCAACTCTCGACCAGCGTGGCTGTCCAGGGCGGCGGCGGTCCCATCGCCCTCACCAGCAACGGCAACATGGTCGGCACGGTGCAGTTCGGCACGGGCGCGCATACCATGATGAACAATTCCCGATGGAACACGTCCGGCGGCATGAACGAATTTGGCGGCGGCACACTGACCAACACTGCCGGGAACATCATCTTCGGCGCAGCGAATGGCGGCGCTGCTGAAACCACTGCATTCGGCGGACTGAGCAGCTTCACCAATCACGGCATCATGTCCATGGCGGATGGCGGCGCTGGCGATATTGTCCGCCAGGCTGGCGGCAATGCGCGCTTCGAGACTGGCTCGATGCTCGCCATCGATATCGACGGGGCGGGTCACTCCGACCGCTTCATCACGACGGGAACCGCAACGCTCACCGGCACGACGCTGGCTGTCTTTCCGGCCGGCATCATGCCGGCCTCTGGCACGCGCTACACCGTACTGACGGCCGATGGCGGCCTGACCGGGCAATTCGCCAGCCTGAGCGGCCTGCCGGCGAATACGGCCTTCCTCACCATCGAGGATACCTATGACGCCAACAATGCCTATCTGGATGTCATCAAGTATCGCACCTTCGCCTCCGCCGGCCTGAGCCCGAACCAGATCGCGACGGCCGGAGGTCTCGACAGCATGCTGCCGGGACCGGTGGTCAACGCGGTCGCTGCGCTCACAACCGATGCACGGGCGCAGCATGCCTTCGACCAGCTTTCGGGCGAGGTCCACGCCTCCGCGCGAACGGTAACGATCGAGGACACCCGCTTCCTGCGCAACGCCGTCAACGATCGCCTGCGCGCCGCCTTCGGTGGCGTGGGCGCGTCGGCCATGCCGGTCATGGCCTATGCCGATGGCGGTCCGCAATACGTGCCCGCCACCACCGACCGCTTCGCGGTGTGGGGACAGGCTTTCGGATCGTGGGGCCATTGGAACAGCGACGGCAATGCCGCACGCCTCAACCGCTCCACCGGCGGCTTCTTCGTCGGCGCCGATGCTCCGCTGTTCGACACCTGGCGCTTCGGCGCGGTCGCCGGCTACAGCCGCTCGAACTTCAATGTGCGTGACCGAGCGTCATCGGGGTCGAGCGACAACTACCATCTCGGCGTTTACGGCGGCACGAGCTGGGGCGATCTCGCCTTCCGCACCGGCGCGGCCTATACATGGTACGACATCACCACTAGCCGCAGCGTCGTCTTCCCCGGCTTCGGCGACAACCTGAAAGGCAAATACGACGCCGGCGCTACGCAGGTCTTCGGCGAATTGGCCTATGACATGAACATGGGCGCTGCTCGGTTCGAGCCCTTCGCAAATCTCGCCTATGTGAACCTGCATACCGATGGCTTCCGCGAGACTGGCGGCGCTGCGGCACTAACCAGCCCTTCGGCCAACATCGATGCGGCCTTCACGACGTTGGGTCTTCGCACCTCGACCTCCTTCACTCTCGGCGAGGCGGCTGTCACGGCGAAGGGCACGCTCGGCTGGCGTCACGCCTTCGGCGATGTCACGCCGAATACGGCGATGCGCTTCGCCAGCGGTGGCGATGCCTTCTCCATCGGCGGCGTTCCAATCGCCCGGAATGCCGCCGTGATCGAGGCCGGCCTGGACTTCAACCTGTCGCCCAGCGCCGTGCTCGGCGTCTCCTATGGCGGCCAGTTCGGCTCGGGCGTCACTGACCAGACCTTCCGCGCCAACTTCAATATGAAGTTCTGACGCGCGCAGAGCGCGTCAACAGTTCACGCGAACAAGTCCGCCGCGCTCGCGCGGCGGACACTATTGTCAACACCACCATCGATTGTTGCCATGACAAGACACCTTCTTCCTCATGTCCGTATCCTCGCCATGGCGGCGCTGGCGGTGGTCTCCGCTATTCCAGCCACGGCGCAGACCTCCGGCCTTCCGGGCGGAGCCTCCTCGCTCAAGGAAACCTACAAGGACTGGATCGTTGGTTGCTCGCAAAACGGCACAACGAAACGCTGTGTGCTATCGCAGGTCCAAACCCAGCAGAACGGCCAGCGCGTCCTTGCAATCGAACTTACCGCGCCCGCCGGCAATACGGTCTCCGGCACGCTCGTCCTGCCGTTCGGCCTCGCGCTCGATTCCGGCGTGACCTTCCAGATCGACGACAAGCCGGCAATGGCCCCGCTGCGCTTTCGCACCTGCATCCCGGCCGGGTGCCTCGTCAGCGTCACCTTCGATGCTCCGACGATGGTGGCATTGCGGGCCGGCGCGGCGCTTAAAATCAAAGCTGTTGCCGATGGCGGCGCAGCCGCACCGCTTTCGGTCTCCTTGCAGGGCTTCGGCACGGCGCTGGATCGCGTGGCGGCGCTGTCCCGATGATGACCATACCGTTCGGGTAGTCGGGCTATGCGGCGGTGCTACAAGTTCTCGGAGACATGGAAGCCGCCGGCCCGGTTCGGGGCGCGCATTCCGATGATCTCCCTGATCCAAATGCTGGCGGTCGCGGAATATCTGAACTTCTACCATGCGGCAAACGCACTCGGCGTCAGCCAGTCCACCGTCAGCGCCCGGATCAGGACGTTGGAGGAAGACCTCGGCATCCTCCTGTTCAAACGCCAAGCGAGCGGCGTTCGGCCTGACCGAGGCGGGCCGGCATCTCGTGGAAGGCATCGCCGCCGGCATCGATCACATCGAACATGCCGTCAAAACGGCCGGCGCTTTCGCGCAGTGCGACCTCGACCGTATCCACGTCGGCGTCGATGCGTCCAGCTCCCGCAGTTTCCTCGACGGTCTGCTCGCACACTATCGCAAGGCCGATCCCGGCGTCGCCATCGAGATCGCCGAGGGTACGGCCCGGCGATGTCATCTTCCAGCTTCGCGCCGACCTACTCGACATCGCTTTCGTGGCCGGGCCGCCTGATCTGCCCGATTGCCACACGCGCCGCATCTGGCACGAACCGTGATCCTGACCCGGCAAACTGGTGCATGTTGAGAGCAATTTTTTCGGGCATTCTGAACCCCATGGAGGGCGGATGCCATGAAGCGGAAAAGGTTTTCGGAAGAGCAGATTGCCTTTGCGTTGAGGCAGGCTGAGAGCGGGACGACGATTGATGAGATCTGCCGTAAGATGGGG
>JAFKES010000070.1 GCA_017308495.1 Afipia sp. | reverse complement strand
TTCGAGGCAAGCGCCGGACCACTTCGACGCGCGCGTCCGCAAACATTAAATTTCACGTGTGCGCCGCGGCATGTCCTGACAGAAAACCGGCACTCTGCTATCCCAGCAAACAAAGCGATCATCGGCCCTCGCGAACCGCTCCTAATGTTCGCTGGCGCGCCATTTGATTTAAGTCAGGGTGACGGAGACGTATTCGAGCGAATGTGCCCAACATGATCGTATGCGACAGGCTTTCCGATCGTGCGTTCGAATAGCGGATCATTGCCAGCCCCCGCAAAGTCGGCTTTCCTGCACATGCGAAGAGACCGGATGCGGCGAGACCGGCCGGATGTCGCGCCACATTCCGATACGTTTATCTTGTTGAATGCTTGCTTTTCTGAATGCTTGCTTTTCTGAATGCTTGCCTTTCTGAATGCTTGCCTGAATGACGGAGGCTCCCTTGGACGTTCACACTCACACCGCTTCCGCCGCCCAACGCGACGACGCCTGGCGAGGCTTCAAAGCCGGACCGTGGCAATCGCGGATCAACCTGCGCGATTTCATCCAGCGGAATTACACCCCCTTTGAAGGCGACGCGTCGTTCGCCGCCGAGGCCACGCCCCGCACCCGCAAGATCTGGGACAAGCTGCTTCCGCTGCTCGTCAAGGAGCGCGAGAAAGGCGTTCTCGATGTCTCACAGGAGCCATCCAGCATTCTCGCGCACGGGCCCGGATACATCGACAAGGACCTCGAACTGATCGTCGGCCTGCAGACCGATGCGCCGCTCAAGCGCGCCATCATGCCCAAGGGCGGATGGAAGGTCGTCGAATCGAGCCTGAAGGCCTATGGCTTCGAGCCCGATCCGGCCATCAGCAAGGTGTTCACGGAGTACTGCAAGACCCATAACGACGGCGTTTTCGACGCCTACACGCCTGAAATCCGCAAGTGCCGCAGCACCGGCATCGTCACCGGCCTGCCGGACGCCTACGGCCGCGGCCGCATCATCGGCGACTATCGCCGCCCCGCGCTGTACGGCGTGGATTTCCTGATCGCGGAGAAAAAGCGGGAATACGCCGAACTCGACGAGCGTCACTCCACCGAGGAGGTCATTCGGCTGCGCGAGGAGTTGTCCGAGCAGCTCAGGTCGCTCGGACAGATGAAGGAGATGGCGAAGCGCTACGGCTACGACATCTCGCTGCCGGCCACGACCGGACGCGAGGCCGTGCAGTGGACCTATTTCGCCTATCTCGCCGCGATCAAGGAGCAGAACGGCGCGGCGATGTCGGTCGGCCGGATCTCGACCTTCCTCGACGTCTATCTCGAGCGCGATCTGCGCGAGGGCAAGCTCACCGAGTCGGAAGCCCAGGAGCTGATCGACGATCTCGTCATCAAATTCCGCATCGTGCGCTTTCTGCGCACGCCGGCCTATAACGAGCTGTTCTCGGGCGATCCGACCTGGGTCACTGAATATCTCGCCGGCATGGGCGACGACGGGCGCACGCTGGTCACCAAGACCAGCTTCCGGATTCTCAACACCCTCTACACGCTCGGCCCGGCGCCGGAGCCGAACCTGACCGTGGGATGGTCGCCGCGCCTGCCCGAGGGCTTCAAGCAGTTCGCCGCCAAGGTCTCCAACGACACCAGCTCCATCCAGTACATCTCCGACGACCTGCTGCGCCCGAAATACGGCGATGACGCCGCCATCGCATGCTGCGTCTCCGGAATGGCCGTCGGCAAGCAGATGCAGTTCTTCGGAGCACGCGTCAATCTGCTGAAAACCCTGCTCTATGCGATCAACGGCGGCCGCGATGAACTGACCGGCGAGCAGGTCGGCCCCATGATGCGCCCGATCGAAGGCGACGTGCTGACCTATGACGAGGTGTTCGAGCGCTTCGACACCATGATGGAGTGGCTGGCCAAGGTCTACGTCAACGCGCTCAACATCATCCACTACATGCACGACAAATATTGCTACGAGGCCGTAGAGATGGCGCTGCACGACCGCGATATCCTGCGGACGCTGGCCTGTGGCATCGCCGGCCTGTCCCATGTCGCGGACAGCCTTTCGGCCATCAAATACGCCAAGGTGAAATGCATTCGCGACGATCGCGGCCTGATCGTCGATTACGAGGTCGAGGGCAGCTTCCCGAAATACGGCAACAATGACGACCGCGCTGACGATATCGCCAAGATGCTCACGTCGATGATGATGAGCAAGATCCGTCACTATCCGAGCTATCGCGACGCTGTGCACACGCAGTCGGTGCTGACCATCACCTCGAACGTGGTCTACGGCAAGCAGACCGGCAATTCGCCGGACGGTCGACGCTCCGGCGTCCCGTTCGCGCCGGGCGCCAACCCGTCCAATGGCGCGGACACCCATGGCTGGATGGCCGCGATGCTGTCGGTCGCCAAGTTACCCTATGACGACGCCGAGGACGGCATCTCGCTCACCATCTCGGTGCTGCCGACCGCGCTCGGCACGCCGCAGGAAAGCGTCGACCGCGCCGTGAGCGGGCTTGACGCCTTCTTCGCTTCCACTGGCTTCCACGCCAACCTGAACGTGCTCAATCGCGACACGCTGCGCGACGCCATGGAGAATCCCGACAATTATCCGCAGCTCACGGTGCGCGTATCCGGCTACGCGGTGAACTTCGTCAAGCTGACCAAAGAGCAACAGCTCGACATCCTCAGCCGCACCTTCCATGGTTCAAGGTAGGTGACGCGTGCACGATCCCATCGTCAGTAGCCGCTACGAACTGCATGTGTCCGAGCTCGGTGCGGCCGAGACCAAGGCGGCGCGATCGTATTACGACGTCTATCCGACCGATACGGAAGCGGACAAAGGCGAGGACGATCCGGTTGGCTACGTTCACTCCATCGAGGTCGGGAGCACGGTCGACGGCCCCGGCATCCGTCTGGTCGTTTTCCTCACCGGATGCCCGCTGCGCTGCCAGTATTGCCACAATCCCGATACGTGGCACAAAGACAACGGCACGCCCTACAAGCTCAGCGAGCTGATGACGAAGATCGGTAAATACACCGACGTTCTCAAAATCTCCAAGGGCGGCGTCACCATTTCCGGGGGCGAGCCCGTTGTCCAGCGCGACTTCGCGACCCGGATTTTCAATCGCTGCAAGGAATTGGGGCTGCACACCTGCCTCGACACCTCCGGCAGGCTCGGCCACCGGCTGAGCGACGCGCACCTCAACGACATCGACCTGCAATTGCTCGACATCAAATCGGGCAGCGAGGAGACCTATCGGCTCGTGACCGGTCATCCATTGCAGCCGACGCTGGACTACGCGCGACGGCTGTCCGACCTTGATCGGCCGATCTGGGTGCGCTTCGTTCTGGTCCCCGGCCTGACCGACGCCTATGACAATGTCGAACAGGTCGCCGACATCTGCATGGGCATCCGCTCCCTGCAGCGGGTGGAGATCCTTCGTTTCCACCAGATGGGGCTCGCGAAATATCACGAACTCGGCATTCCCTATCCGCTGGAACATGCCGAGCCACCGTCCGCTGAGCTGACCGAACGCGTCCGCGAACAATTCCGAAAGCGCGGACTGCCGGTGTTTTGAAATGCAACGCCCGTCGATCGACTAACGGGCAAAAGAAAAGGCTGGGAAGAAAATGCAGAAGATTGCGACCGACGATGCGCCGAAGGCGATCGGCCCGTACTGTCAGGCAATTGTTCACAATGGCGTCGTCTATTGTTCGGGCCAGATTCCGCTGGACCCCGCCAGCATGCAGGTGGTGGCCGGCGGCATCGAGGCGCAGACCGAGCGGGTGCTGACCAGCATGGCGGCGGTGCTGCGCAAGGCCGGCAGCGATATGTCGAAGGTCATGAAGACCACGGTCTTCATGAGCAACCTCGAAGAATTTTCCAAGATGAATGCCGTCTATCAGCGCGCCTTCGGCGAGCACACGCCCGCGCGCTCCACGGTCCAGGTCGCCCGCCTGCCCCTCGATGTGATGGTCGAAATCGAATGCATCGCGGCGCTGGGGTAGCCCACTCCATCGACGCGCCGCCCTATTCACGACCCGATGTGATTTGCAGGAGAAATACCGATGTCCGCACCTATTTCTGTGACCCTGAATGACGTCAAGGAAGCCCGGGCCCGGATCCGGGAATTCGTCAATCTGTCGCCGTGCACGGAATCGCCGCGGCTGAGCAGCCAGCTGGACTGCAAGCTCTTTCTGAAGATGGAAAACCTGCAGCGCACCGGCGCCTACAAGGATCGTGGTGCGATGAACGCGGTTCTGAGCCTCGACGACGCCCACAAGAAAGCCGGGGTGATCGCCGCTTCCGCCGGCAACCATGCCCAGGGGCTCGCCTACGCCGCCCAGCGCAACAACGTCCACGCCACCATCGTGATGCCGGAAACGGCGCCGATCGCCAAGCTGCGCGGCACCCGGCAATACGGCGCCGACGTGGTCCTGCACGGCAACGGTTACGACGACGCCTTCGGCCGTGCCACCGAGTTGCAGAAGGAAAAGGGCTACACCTTCATCCATGCCTTCGACGATCCGCGGGTGATCGCCGGCCAGGGCACCGTCGGCCTCGAACTCATGGAATACAATCCGTATCTCGAAGTGTTCGTGGTGCCGATCGGCGGCGGCGGCCTCGCCGCCGGCATGGCCGTCGCCCTCAAGGAGGTCAATCCGAGCCTGCGCATCGTCGGCGTGCAGGCCGAGAACATCGCGAGCATGAAGGCCAGCCTCGACGCCGGCAAGATCACCTCGGTGTCCGGCTCCACCATCGCCGACGGCATCGCCGTGGGCCGGCCCGGCGAATACACCTTCCCGATCGTCGCCAAGTATATCGACGAGATCGTCACCGTCACAGAGGACGAGATCGCCCAGGCTGTTCTGGTGCTGCTGGAATCGGAGAAGACGGTGACCGAGGGCTCCGGCGCCGCCGGCGTCGCGGCGCTGCTCAGCGGCAAGATCTCCGGCATCGCGGGGAAGTCGGTCTGCGTCATTCTCACCGGCGGCAACATCGACACCACGTTCCTCAAGAACATCCTTGCCCGCGGCATGGCGCGCGATGGCCGGCTCGCCAAGCTGCACGTCATCGTCCCCGACCGGCCGGACAGCCTGACCAAGATCGCCGGCATGGCCGCCGCCGAATCGGCGCATATTCTCGATGTCCATCACGGACGCGCCTTCAATTCGGCGGCCTATCGGGAGACCGAGCTGGAATTGCTGGTGGAAACGCCCGGCCCCCAGCAGACCGAGGCGTTGCTGAAGGCGCTCGTCGCCCAGGGCTACCGCGCAACGTCCGTCGATCCCGAATGACATCGGCAACAGTTGTTCAAAACATTTGCAGGCGAGGCGGATTCCGCTACGCCTGCAAGACAAGGCATTAGAATAAAACAGGAAGCGTGGCCTCTGATTCCATCACAGGCGAAAGGCTTCCGATAAAAAGCTCTCCCAGCGGGCGATCGTTCGCGCGCCGGACTCATAGCCGGGGCAAACAGGAGGAAGCAGTGAGCGGCGCCACCATTACTTTCGTCATGATTATCGTCGCGCTGGGACTTTTCGTCTGGGGGCGTATCCCGGCCGTCGCCGTCGCCATCGGCGTGTCGCTGGCGCTGTATTTTACCGGCCTTCTCCCGGCCAATCGGGCGCTCGGCGGCTTTGGTGACCTCACCGTGGTCCTGATCGCCTCGCTGTTCGTGATCGCGGCGGGCCTCGAGGCCTCCGGCATCACCACGTGGGCCGGACAGATCGTGATCAAGCAGGCCGGCGAAAGCCGCAGCCGCCTCATGATCCTGATCATGCTGCTCGCGGCGCTGTTCTGCGCGACCATCAGCGTCAACGCCACCGTCGCCGCGCTCTTGCCGCTCTGCGTGGTGCTGGCGGTCCGCCTCAACATCCCGACGTCGCAACTGCTGCTGCCGATGTGCTTCGCCACCCACGGCGGCGTCATGCTGACCCTGATCGGCGCGCCGCTAAACGTGCTCGCCTCCCATGCCTCCGAGGATGCCGGGTTCGGACCGATCGGATTCTTCGAATTCGCAGTCGCCGGCGTCCCCATGCTGATCGGCACCATGGTGCTGATCCTGCTGACCTATCGCTTCCTGCTGCCGCACCGCAATGGCGATACGCTGCCGCCCGATTTCAGCGCCCATGCCCAGACGCTGGTCGAGCAGTACAAGATCGAGGACGGGATGCACCGGATGCGCGTGCGCTCGTCATCGTCCTATGTGGGCGCGGCGCGCGAGGCGATCGACCTCAAGGGCTATGACGGCCTCTCGCTGGTGGGGATCCAGGACGGCGCCAGCGGCAAGCCGCTGGCGCGCGCCACCCTTGCCGAAGGCGACGCACTGCTGATCAGCGGCGACGCACAGGCGGCGGCCAGTCTGGCCACCGACAAGCATCTGGCGTTCCGCGCCGAGGAGGAAAAGGGCGGCCTTGCGGATACGCTGTTCAACCGCAATTCCGGGCTTGCGGAAGTCGTGATTCCGCCGCGTTCGAAACTGGTCGGCCAGACGGTGTTTCCGGGCATGGCCGCCCGCGACGGCGATATCGTGGTACTGGCGGTCCAGCGCGGCGGCGAGGACGTCGGCGACGGCCCCCACAAGCTTGCCGTTGGCGACCACTTGCTGCTGCAGGGAACCTGGGGAGCGCTCGACAAACATCTCGCCGACCCGCAGGTTCTGGTTGTCGATTCCCCCGATGTGGTGCGCCGGCAGGCGGTGCCGCTCGGGCTCGGCGCCAAGGAAGCGCTGGCCATCCTCGCCCTGCTCGTGGTCCTGCTCGCGACCGGCTGGGTGCCAGGCGCCGTTGCCGCGCTGGTCTGCGCGGGATTGATGGTGCTGCTCGGCGTCCTCACCGTCCCGCAAGCCTACAAAGGCATCGACTGGAATACCTGCTTTTTGGTCGGCGGCATGATCCCGCTCGGAGCGGCCATGACCGAAACAGGAGCAGCGCGTCTGATCGCCGATTCCCTGATCGGCGTTCTCGGAGACGCCGGCCCGCGGGCGCTGCTGGGCGGGCTGTTTCTCGCCGCCCTCGCCGTCACCTCGGTCATCAGCAACACCGCGACCGCGATCCTCTTTTTCCCGATCGCGATCGCCACGGCGCAGGAAGTCGGCGTGTCGCCGATGCCCTTCATCATCGGCGTCGCCATCGGCTCTCACGGCGCCCTGCTGACGCCGGTCGCCACACCGGTCAATCTGATGGTGATGGGGCCGGGCGGATACAAGTTCTCCGACTACACCAAGTTCGGATTCCTGCTGTCCGTGTGGTGGCTTCTGGTCGTCATTTTGATTGTGCCGCTGTACTGGCGCTTCTGACCCCGACGTCGCGGCAACGCACGAAAAGGCCGCCGGTTCGAAAAAGCCGGCGGCCGAACTCGGAGGAAAGGGAGAGGATTCGAACCTTCGACACGGTCTCCCGTGTGCCGCATCAGCGGTGCCTTAAGCCACTCGGCCACCTTTCCGTAGTGCTAAATCTTGGAGGCCCAGCCTGGACTTGAACCAGGATGTGAAGCGTTTGCAGCGCCCCCGCGTCAACCTTCCGCCACCGGGCCATGCAGGATCGTCGCACTCTGCCTGCCTCGGCGCAACGCGATCCTGGATTAACGGTTAATCCGTGCCGACTGGCTAGGCATGACGCAAAACCGGGAACCGGCAGGCAGCAGCCTCACCTTGCCGTAGCCGCTTTCCCCTTGGGCTTGGCCGCCGTTTCGGGGCGCACCGTGGCCCACGGATCCGAGTTTTGCTTGGCATCGGGGATCTTGGAGCGCGCGGCCTTGGCGGCGGCCTCGTTCTCCTTGTCGCGCGCGATCTCGTCTTCCGAGCGCTGTTTGCCCTCGTTCAACCTGAAGCCGGGGGTAAATTGCGCGAATGCCGGCGCAACCATAGGACCCGTCATCACCGCGATCAACATCGCCACCCAAACTACCCGCATTCCCGCTCTCCCGGATCTTCCGTGTCCTATGAACGATCATCAAGGACACGCATGGTCAGGCGCCCGGCGGAACCGCCGGGGCGGCGGCACCCTACTCCACCGTGCCATCGTGGCCAAGATACCGGAAATTCCCCCAGCCACCGGCTCCTCTGCAATTTTCGCACAGGTTCCGACCGGATTGCGCCATTCGCGCGGCAACGGCCGCAGGCGAACGCCGGATTCAGGGCACGGGACGATCGGGACGCTAGAACGAGACGCCGACCCGCGTGCCGTTCGCCCACACCAGGCGGCATTTCTTCCTGATGCCGCCGTAGAGCAGATCGAAACGCGGCGGCAGGCTGCGGCGCGGGATGATCTCAAGGCAGGCGCCGCCCGCCGAATAGTCCACGATGCCGCAATCGATCACCGGCGATTTCGCGTCGATGACGATGGTGCCGGAGCGCGACAGACGCCCGGTGGGACGGATACGGGTGAAGCGACGGTCATGATGCATGGCGTCCTCCGGATCAAAACGGATCGTCGCCAGCGGCGGTCGTCAGACGCGCGTGGCGTCAGGCATCCGCTGCCGCGACGCGGCGCGCCGGGGTCGCAGTCGTCTTGCGCTTGACCTCGGACTTGAGAAAGCTCACGCCCACCTGGTCGCCATTGACGCGCACCAGTTTGCATTTGCGATAGGCGAGGCCCGTCGAAGACAACAGCAGAAAGAACTCCTTGAGATCGAGACCGGCGAACGACCCCACAATGGTGAGAAGCGCGCCCTTCTCGGACACGTCCATCATCCTGCACTGGCGGCGCCATGTACCGTCGATGCCCATGATCTGCACGTCGATGCCACGATCAAATTCGATGCGTGGGTTCTTGCGAAGTTCCTTGCTCATGGCGGCCCGATGATGGCGCACACTCCGCGTGCGAACGGTATTCCTGCCATCCGATGGTAGGTTCAAATACTTAAAGTTCCTTAAGCGCCCCGCGCCTTTCGGAGCGGCCGCCCGGTTGCAACCGCCATCTGATGGCTAACAAAGCATAAAGGCAAAGGCCGGCATTTAGCTTTCATCTCCAATCCGATCTTGAAGTTTGGCGGGTAGCGTCATTCCCGAGGCTGGAAACAGGCCCGCGGCGAATATCGTCTCTTCGCGGGCGCCGCATGTGTTTCAGGGGGTGGAATGAGTGTGTTCGAGATGGGGAAAACGGCCCAGACAATACGGCGCGACGTGAGCGAGACGCCGGCGCGCAAGGCCGCAACGCACCGGGCCGTGCAGCCGTATCAGGCAGGGCTCGCCCCGCTCGAGGCCATCGCGCCGGAGCACTGGCGCACGCTGGCTGATCATGCCGTCGAGCCCAACGGCTATTATCTGGCGGAGTGGGAATTGGCCGTGAACGGCTGCGCCGAGGGCCGCACCGGAGCCAGCGCCCTCGCCGCTGCGCCGCGCGACGAGAGTCCCGGCCTGATCGGCCTTTTGCCAGTGGTCACGACACGACGCGCCTATGGCCTGCCGCTGCCGGCGCTGGTCAGCGCCGATCCCTATGGCACGCTCGGCACGCCGCTGCTCTCCCGCGACATGGCCGAAGAGGCCGCCGCCGGGCTGATGCGCCAGGCGCGCGCGGCGGGCGCACGCGCGCTGATCCTGCGCGACATGACGCTCGACGGCGCGGCGATGGTGGCCTTCAACGCGGCGCTATCGAGAGGCGGACTGAAGCCCCATATCCTGCACCGCCACGCCCGCGCCATGCTCGATGCCACCCGCGATGCCGAGACGCTGCTGCGCGAGGCTCTGGGCAGCAAGAAGCTGAAGGAGTTGCGCCGCCAGCGCAACCGCCTTGCCGACCACGGCGACGTGGTCTTCACCAGCGTCACCGCGCCGGACGAGATCGAACGCGCAGTCGAGACGTTCCTCACGCTCGAAGCCAGCGGCTGGAAGGGACGCCGTGGCACGGCGCTGGCGCGCAGCGACGGTGACGCGGCGTTCGCCCGCCGCGCAGTGCGCGACGCCGCGGCGCGGGGTCACTGCGAAATCGTCACCCTCTCCGCCGGCGAGACGCCGGTGGCCTCGGCCGTCGTGCTGCGCCATCTCGATCGCGCGTTCTATTTCAAGCTTGGCGTCGACGAGCGCTTCGCCCGCTATTCTCCCGGCGTCCAGCTCACGCTGGAGCTGACGCGCCATCTGTGCGCCGACCCCGCCATCGCCACGGTGGATTCCACCGCCGCGCCCGGACATCCGATGATCGATCCGATCTGGCGCGACCGCCTCGCCATCGGCGACGTGCTGATCCCGCTCAGGCCGCGCGACCCCATGGTGGCGATCATCCGCCATGCGCTGGCGCTCCGCTGGCGGATTCGCGCACCGGCACGCCACGTTCTTCAGTTCATCCGCAAAATCCGGGAGGGCCGTCCATGAATGCCGCCACAGGAATCTCGCCGACGATCACCGCCGACAACGACGCGCTGACGCGCGATTTTCCGCTCAAGCCCTTCGCCATCCGCCACCGGCTGTCGGGACATCCGCTGCTGACGCTGCCGCGCATCGCAGAGCTAGCCGCCGAACTGCCGCGCGACCAGATCGAATACAATTCCGGCGACGCCGCCGTCAGCCAGGACCCGGACAAGGTGAAGGGCGTCGATCTCGATCCCGTCGAGATCGTCAATCGCATCGAAACCGCGGGCGCATGGATGGTGCTCAAGCGCGTGGAGACCTCGCCCGCCTATGGCGCGCTGCTGCGCGACGCCCTGACGTCGGTGGCCCGCGCACGCGGCTTCGCCAGCGTGGAAGACGCCGGCTTCACCGGCATCGAGGGTTTTCTGTTCGTATCGTCGCCGCATTCGACGACGCCGTTCCACATGGACGCCGAGGACAATTTTTTCGTCCAGATCCACGGCGAGAAGATCTTCGCGATCTATGACAACCGCGACGGAACCATCGCCGACGACGCACAGGTGGAGCACTCCACGGTCAAGCACCGCAACGTGCCCTATCACGACAGTTTCGGGCCGCGCGGCACGGAGTTTCATTTGTCCGGCAACGACGGCTGCTATGTACCCTATCAGTGGCCGCACTGGGTGAAGACGGCGAACTCTTATTCCATCTCACTGGCGATCACCTGGAAGACGAAAGAGGTCAGCCGCCTCAACGACCTCCACCGCGTCAACGCGATGCTGCGCGGTCTCAGCCTGCCGCAGGCCGCTCCGGGCAAGCATCCCGCGCTCGATGGCGCCAAGCTTGCCGCCTATCGCACCGCCGCCGCCATGGTCGCGCCGCTTCGCGGATCGCAGACCATGCGCCGGATCATCCGCCGCATCGTCCTCGGCAAGAATGCGAACTACTATCTGAAGAAAGCGTGAGGGTTCACGCCCTCACCTCCCGCAGCGCGGTCGGCGGCTGTCCCATCGCCTTGCGGAAGGCGGCGGAGAACGCGCTCGAACTGCGATAACCGTTGCGCGCCGCCACGTGTGCGATCGGCTCGCCGCCGACGATGGCCTCCAGCGCGTTGTGAAACCGCACCCGCTGCCGCCACGCCACGAAACTCATGCCCAGTTCGGCCTCGAACAGCCGCGCCAGCGTGCGCGTGGAGGCCGCGGCCCGCTCGCTCCAGCCGTCGAGGGTGACGCGACTCGCCGGATCGGCCAGCAGCGCGTTGCAAACCCGCAGCAACCGCGGATCGCGCGGCATCGGAATCACCAGCGACAGCCGCCGCGCACGGGCGATCTCCGCCAGGATCAGGAACGCCACCGCGCCGGCGCGCCCCTGCTCGTCGTAGTCGACCGGCTCCTCGACCAGCGCCAGCACCAGTTCGCGCAACAGCGGCGAGACTTCGAGCACCGTCGGCGCCTCCGGCAGATCGTCGTGCGCCGCGCGCGCAATGTACAGCGTGCGCATCTCGACCCGGCCACGCATGCTGATCGAATGATCGGTGCGCGCCGGCAGATACACCGCGCGATCCGGCGGGACGATCCACGCTTCCGTCGGCGTGCGCAGACGCATCACGCCGGTCACCGCATAGACGAACTGATCGCGGGGATGACGATGCGGCGCGATCTCGAAGCCGTCCGCGAAGCTTTTCGACATGGCCGCCAGCGGACGCGGCACGAACTGGTAGTCGGCGGCGTCGACGCTGCGCGATGGACGGGCGCGTGCGGTCATAACTGGCCTTTCCACGGGCGAAGCCCGGCGCAGCGGCGGTCGGGGCCGTGACAGAGTGAGGACGGCAGAATTTCGATGAAAACTGGCATGACACCGATATTATGCCAAGGCTATTCTATGGCCCGACTCCCGCTTGAGGCAGCCATGACGCGCGACCGCATCCATTTCCTGTTCCTGAACATTGGTCACTATCTCGACCACCTGTTCACGCTGATCTTCGCCACCGTGGCGGCGCTGGCGCTGTCGCGCGAATGGGGGCTGACGTACAGCCAGTTGCTGACATTCGCCGCACCGGGCTTCTTCGCCTTCGCCCTGTTCTCGTGGCCGGCGGGCTGGCTCGCCGACAAATGGAGCCGCGAGGGCATGATCGCGGTGTTCTTCGTCGGCATCGGCGTGGCATCGATCGCTACCGCCTTCGCCCGCACGCCGCTGCAGATCGGTATCGGGCTGTTCGTGGTCGGCGTGTTCGCCGCGATCTATCATCCGGTCGGTCTCGCCATCGTCACGCAGAAGTGGAAAAACACCGGCATGCGCCTCGCGGTGAATGGCGTGTGGGGCAACCTTGGCGTCGCCAGCGCCGCCCTCATCACCGGCTACTTCATCGACCACGGCGGCTGGCGGATAGCCTTCATCGTGCCGGGCGTGGTCTCCATCGTCGTCGGCATCCTTTACACCGTCCATCAATGGAGCGAGGTCGTGGCCGCGCACCACAGGATGTCGGCGCCCGCCGCCGCCGGGCCCGCCTACAGCCCCGACGTCAAGGCGCTGCTGCTGCGCATCTCGGTGATCGTGTTCGTCACCGCCGCGGTGTCCAGCCTGGTGTTCCAGTCCACCACCTTCGCGCTGCCGAAGATCTTCGACGAGCGCCTGCAGGGCATCGCCGGCGGCATGGCGCGGTGGCTCACCGCGCTTGGCATTCCGGCTGGCGGCGACGTCGCCACCATGGTCGGCGCGTTCACCTTCATCGTGTTCGCGGTCGCTTCACTGGCGCAGCTCGTGGTGGGCCACCTGCTCGACCGCTTCGGCCCCCGCACCGTGTTCATGATCGCCGCCGCGATGCAGATCGTGTTCTTCGCGGCGATGCCGGGATTGCGTGACGGCTGGGCGCTGGCCGCAGCTCTCGGCTTCATGCTCGGCGCGTTCGGGCAGATCCCGATCAACGATTTCATGATCGGCAAGATGGCGAGCGGCGAGGCCCGCGCGCGCATCTACGGCATCCGCTATGTGGTGAGCTTCACCGTGCTGGCGCTGGCGCTGCCGATGATCTCGTTCGTCTATGGCAATTACGGCTTCGATACGCTGTTCTGGCTGATGGCCGGGGCCGCGGCGCTGATCTTCGTCGCGGTCGCCTGCCTGCCGGCGAAACTTCCGATGCCATCCGCCGTCGCGGCGGCGGCATAAATTCACGCCGCCTGATTGATCTCGGCCGACACCTGACGGATGGCGCGGGCCAGTTGCTCCGGCGGCTGCGCGCCGGAAACGGCGTATTTCTGCGCGAACACGTAGGTCGGCACGCCGGAGATACCCTTCTCGGACGCCTCCTGTGCCTGCGCCGACACCAGATCGACGTCATCATCGCTAGCAAGACGCCGGCGCACGCTGTCGGCCTCGAGGCCGACATCCGCCGCCGCCTGCACCAGCACCTCGGTGTCGGTGAGGTCGCCGCCGTCGCGGAAATAAAGCTCCATCAGCCGCTGCTTCATCGCCGCCGCCTTGCCCTGCGCCCCGGCCCAGTGGATCAGGCGGTGGCAATCGATGGTGTTGGGCTGACGCCGGACGCGATCCGGATGATATTCGAGGCCGTCCTCGGCGGCGGCCGCCACCACCCGCGCCGCGATCTTGGTGTAGGCTTCGGGCGAGCCGAACTTCGCGGTCAGATACTCGTCGCGCGAGATGCCCTCGCGCGGCACCCACGGATTGAGGAAGAACGGTCGCCAGTTGACCTCGACCGGGACGTCCGGCACCAGCGCCACCGCATTCTCGATGCGGCGCTTGCCGATATAGCACCACGGGCACACGACGTCGGACACGATATCGATCTGTAACGGCTTCACGACGGCCATGGGGCGCTCCTTGCCTGACGAGGCTCGGAAGATAAGCCGAACCGGCGGCAGCGCAAGGCTGCCCGCAGCGGGCCTCATGCGCGATGAGGCAGGCTCGCGAGCGACAGTCAGGTCGCGGAGGCGCGCTCGGGACCCGGCGCGGCCGCGCTG
This sequence comes from Afipia sp., assembly GCA_017308495.1. Lineage (GTDB taxonomy): Bacteria > Pseudomonadota > Alphaproteobacteria > Rhizobiales > Xanthobacteraceae > Afipia. The sequence goes on along the minus strand of JAFKES010000070.1, from coordinate 76,155 downwards.
CTCTTGAGCGGCCTGGTCCGCGACGCCTTGGTGCGGGTCGGCTGGCCACCGCCGCGGGCATGCGGGCTGGCCTTGCCGCGCGCGAGTTTCGACGCCGTCTTCGCTGTCGCGGCTTTGGTCCTGGTGGACTTGACCTTGAGCGGATTGGTCGTCAGCGACTTGGTCTTGAGCGACTTGGTCGTCGCGGCCTTGGTTTTCACAGCCTTGGCTTTGACGGCCTTGGTTTTCACAGCCTTGGTCTTGGCCGGTTTCGCCACCGCTCTGGCGACATCCTTCGCCGCTTTCTTTTCAGCCTTCAGCTTCAGCCGCTGCTTTTCGGCGCGGGCGTCCGCGCGTTTCTCCGCCTCTTTCTTGGCGCGCCTCTTCTCGCAGTGGTCGCACTTGCAGCCGATCGGCTTGAGGAAGATCTTGAAGTAGTCGGTGCCGTAATCGTAGTTGATCTCTTCGCCCGGCTGGATGGTCTTGACGGCGCGAATGATCACCCTGCGCTTGCGCTTGTTGACGTCGGATTCAGCATTCGGCCGGCAGGCGTGGTTGATGTAGCGGGCGATGTTCTTGCGCACCGAACCGTCGATGGTCCAGCGGTTGCTGATCTCGAACAGATATTTGTTGTCGACGTTCTGGTGCTTCTTGTTGCGCGAGTCGAGCATCGGCCCGAAATAGCGGACGATCTTGCTGCCCTTCTTGATCTTGCGGGTGGCGAAAAGGCCGAGCCCGGTCTTCGACCGGCCGATGCGATAGGGCTTGTTCGGGGAAATTTCGGGCATGGCTCACTGGCGGACTGAACGGGACAGACACAAGGCGTCGCGCTCCAGTTTGTAATGCGATTCCGCGGGCGGCGACATGGCTTTCGCGCCACACGCACGAACGATCCACACATCCGGTGGCGGGAGCCGGGATCGATACGCCGCTCAGTCCAGCCGCATCATGGCCGCCAGCAGCATCTCCGCGGTGGTGCCGGGCGGTGCGACATCGAGCACATGCTGGAGACGACCGTCGAGATAGAGCATGGCGAAACCGTGCACCAGCGACCAGATGCGCGCGATCCCGGCCGCCTGCGCCAGCGTCAGGTGATCGAGGTCGATATCCTCGCCGCGACGCTCGCCGACGATCATGGCGAGCCTGGCGAACGCCTTCTGCGATGCCGCCTGCAACGCCGGCCGGGTCTGGTCGAGCCGCTCGGCGCGAAACATCAACTGGAACAGGCAGGGATTGTCGCGGGCGAAGGCCACATAGGCGCGCGCCTTTTGCTGCGCCACCTCCCCCGGCGGCTCGCCATCACAGGGGACAGCGCCCATCTGGGCCGAAAACGCCTCGAAGCCTATCGCCGCCAGTTCGCTGAGCAGCCCGGTGATATCGCCGAAATGATGGGCCGGCGCAGCGTGGGACACCCCGGCCTCTCGCGCCACCGCGCGCAGCGTCAGTCCGTTCAGCCCGTCGCGGTCGGCCACCCGCTTGGCTGCCGCCAGCAGCGCGCCATGCAAATCGCCGTGATGATAGGGGTGACCACGGTCCGCTTTCGCGGATGCCTTGTCCACGGACATCGCGGTCTCAGAAGGGGTCTTCCCGGCCGCGGTCGCGCCGTCCTTCGTGGAACTCCCCATACGGCGGGGCTTTGCGGACCCGGCGACAGCCCGCTCCACCATCCGACCGGAGCCGGAACGCGCCGCCTTTGTCCTGATCTTGTGCCCTGAGGTCATGAGTGCAGGCTAGGCAGGCATGTTGACACTGTCAAGATTTTGCTTGACGTCGCCTCATCATCACCGGTAAATGCATCTTTACATTGTCAAGATATCTACCGGAACACTTCGATGGCCCTGTTCCTGATCCTCGCCCCGTTCGCCACCTTCGCCACGCTGATGATGCTGACCACGGTGACGATCAGCCTCGCAGCCGCCGCGCTGGTCAGTCTCGGGCTGGTCGGCCGCGATCTCTATCTCGGCCGCTCGCTGAAAATACTCGCCGCCGGCGGCGCGGCGCTGTTCGTCGCGCTGCTCGGCTACCACGCCGTCGCCGCCGCCGAGCTTGCGCCCAATATGGTGCGCCTCGCGGTGGATGGCGGCCTGCTCGTCATCGCGCTGGTGTCCATCGCGCTGCGCAAGCCGTTCACGCTGCAATACGCCCGCGAAACGGTGGACATCGAAACCAGCCGCAAGCCGGTCTTCCTGCGCACCAACTACGTGCTGAGCTGGGTGTGGAGCGTCGCTTTCATGCTGATGCTGGTGGCCGACGCCGTCGCCATCTACCTGCCCGGCCTGCCATTGTGGACCTTCGCCGCCAGCACCTTCGCCGCCCGCAACAGCGCGACCTATTTCACCCGTTGGTACCCGAAGCGCGTGCGCGCCGCCCTCGCCGGCACCCCCACGACCTGACCACCAACGATACGACAACAGGAGGCCAGCCATGGCCCGTGCACTGATCCGCATCCTGCAAAAAACCGTCTCCGGTTTTCTCTCCACCGCCGCCTTCTTCGCGGCCTTCGTTCTCCTCGGCGACGTCCTCGCCGCCGCCGCCGTCGCGGTGACCACAAGCATCGCGCAACTGGTGCTGACGCACAGCGCCGGACGTCGGGCCGGCGCGCTGGTGTGGGCGAGCCTCGCGGTGGTTCTCGTGCTCACCGGCCTGACCCTGACCGGCGACGATGCGTTCGCCGTCGAACCACAGCCGACCCACGCCCGCAAGATTTCGCCCGATTGCTCCTGCCGGCCGCACCCGCTGCTCCGCCTTGAGGCCGGCGCGCGGACCGCGCGCGCCTCCTGACCGCGCCGGGCGGCTTGTGCCCGCTCCGCCTGTCGTGAGAGAAACGGGGATGGCCACGGTTTTCCGTCAGCTCTTCGTCGATTTCTTTTCGACCATCGTGTTCCTCGCGGTCTATGCCGTGAGCGGCAATATCCTGATCGCCACCGGCGTCGCCATCGCCGGCGGCATCGCCCAGTTCGCGGTTGCACTGATCCGGCGGCAGCCGCTCGAAACCATGACGCTGGCCAGCCTCGCACTGGTCGTCGTGCTCGGCGGCGCGACGCTGTTGACCAACGATCCCCGCTTCGTCCTGATCAAGCCCAGCATCGCCCATTTCGCCATCGGCGCGATCATGCTCAAGCGCGGCTGGATGCTGCGCTACTCGCCCCCCAAGGTGCGCGACCTCATTCCCCACCTCGCCGTTGTCGCCGGCTACGGCTGGGCGGCGCTGATGTTCGTGCTCGGCCTCGGCACCATCGCCGTGGCCCTGACCGGCGACATCAGGCTGTGGGCGATCTATGTCTCGGTGATCGCGGTGGGCGCCAAGGTGCTGGCGTTCGCCGTGCAGTATGTCGTGTTCCGCATCGCCATCATCCGCAGGCTGCGCGCGGCGGCGGCCACCCCGTCATCCCTGTGACATCCGCGCGCGGGAGCCGTTGCGCCGCCGGAAAATTCACCGCGGCGGCGGGGAAATGCGCTATATCGGCGCGAGCCTGTCCCGATCCCGCGGACGTTCACACAGGAGGCCTCCTTGGCTGTCGATGGAAACTGGAAGATCACCCTGAGCACGCCGCTTGGCGACCGCGATGCCACCCTGAACCTGAAGGCCGACGGCAATACGCTGACCGGCAAGCAGGCGGCCGATGGCGACGAGGCCGACATCGTCGATGGCACCGTGAACGGCAACGACCTGTCGTGGAAGGCATCGATCACCAACCCGATGCCGCTGACGCTGGCCTTCACCGGCAAGGTCGATGGCGATTCCATCGCCGGCGACGTCAGCATCGGCCCGATGGGCAGCTTCCCGTTCAAGGGCGCACGGGCGTAATCTTAAAGATAGCGTACAGTCGCTAAGCGCTCACAATCGTCATACGCGGGCTTGACCTGCGTATCCATCACTTCAAAAGATGGATGGCCGGGACGAAGCCCGGCCATGACGATTGAATATGTCGCGTGCTTCGCTTCTCAGAACGAAGGCCACTACCCCAGATTCAGTTCCCTGAAGAAGTCGTTGCCCTTGTCGTCCATGATGATGAAGGCGGGGAAGTTCTCGACCTCGATGCGCCAGATCGCTTCCATGCCGAGCTCGGGATATTCGACCAGTTCGACCTTGCGGATGCAGTGCTCGGCGAGGTTCGCCGCCGAGCCGCCGATCGAGCCGAGATAGAACCCACCGTACTTCTTGCAGGCGTCGCGCACCGCCGCCGAGCGGTTGCCCTTGGCCACCATCACCATCGAGCCGCCCGCCGCCTGGAACTGGTCGACGAACGAATCCATGCGCCCCGCCGTGGTCGGCCCGAACGCGCCGGAGGCGTAGCCCTCCGGCGTCTTGGCCGGGCCGGCGTAATAGATCGGGTGGTTCTTGAAATAGTCCGGCAGCGGTTCGCCCTTCTCCAGCCGCTCGCGCAGCTTGGCGTGGGCGCTGTCGCGCGCGACGATCATGGTGCCGGTCAGCGACAGCCGGGTCTTGGTCGGATATTTCGTCAACGTGGCGAGGATGTCCTTCATTGGCCGGTTGAGGTCGATCTCCACCACCTCGCCGCCGAGCGCGGCTTCCACTTCCGGCAGGTACTTCGCCGGGTTGTGCTCCAGCTCCTCCAGATAGACGCCGTCCTTCGTGATCTTGCCGAGCACCTGGCGGTCGGCCGAGCACGACACGCCAAGTCCGATCGGCAGCGACGCGCCGTGGCGCGGCATGCGGATCACCCGCACGTCGTGGCAGAAATACTTGCCGCCGAACTGCGCGCCGACGCCGAGCGACTGCGTCATCTTGAGGATTTCCTGCTCCATCTCGAGGTCGCGGAAGGCATTGCCCGCCTCCGAGCCGTGAGTCGGAAGTTCGTCGAGATAGCGGGCGGAGGCGAGCTTCACCGTCTTCATGCACAGTTCGGCCGAGGTGCCGCCGATGACGATGGCGAGGTGATAGGGCGGGCACGCCGCGGTGCCGAGCGTCAGCACCTTCTCCTTGATGAAGGCGAGCAGCCGGTCGCGCGTCAGCAACGACGGCGTGCCCTGAAACAGGAAGCTCTTGTTGGCCGAGCCGCCGCCCTTGGCCATGAACATGAACTTGTAGGCGTCATCGCCTTCCGCATAGATCTCGCACTGCGCCGGCATGTTGTTGGCGGTGTTCTTCTCCTCGAACATCGACAGCGGCGCCACCTGCGAATAGCGCAGGTTGCGGCGCAGATAGGCGTCGCGCGCGCCCTCGGACAGCGCGGCCTCGTCGGTGCCGTCGGTGATGACGTTGCAGCCCTTCTTGCCCATGATGATCGCGGTGCCGGTGTCCTGGCACATCGGCAGCACGCCGCCGGCGGCGATGTTGGCGTTCTTCAGGGCGTCGAGCGCCACGAACTTGTCGTTGTCGCTGGCTTCCGGGTCGTCGAGAATCCGGCGCAGCTGCGCCAGATGGCCCGGCCGCAGATAATGGTTGATATCTCCGAACGCGGCCTCCGCCAGCGCGCGCAGCGCCTCGCGCGACACCACCAGCATCTCCTTGCCGAGCACGGTCTCGACCCGCACGCCGTCGCTGGAAATCTTGCGATACGGCGTCTTGTCCGCGCCCAGCGGAAACAGTTGGGTGTGCCTGTAGGGCGGAACGGGCTTGGGCGACGGCACGGCGATCGGGGCGTTCATGGCGGGTCTCGCAGGTTGGAAGGCAAAAAGCGCAAGAAATTCAACGGCCCGCGCCTGCCTCAGCTCAGGTCGAACCGTTCTAATCGCTTTTCCGGCAAAGGGAAGATGGCCATGTGCGAGACGCTGCGCCGTCGCCGGGTGAGGCGTTGCCGCCCCCGCTCGCCCTCGTTTCATACGGTGGAGCGGGAAAGAAGTGTGCTGCCCTTGCACTCACCCGGGGCGCGCGCTTGAATGGCGCAAAGGAACGCCATGATCGAACGCATCGCACTTTCCAGATTTCCGGCCATGGCGCTCGCGCTGACCCTGCTCGCGTTGGGGACTGCCCCTGCCCGCGCCGATCGCTGCGACGACATGGCGAAGGATCTCGCCCAGCAGATCTCCGGCCTGAAAGTCGGCAAGACCGTCGCCGGCGTGATCTATCTCGAACACCCGGCGGTGACGCAGGCCTCGCTGGGCTGCCAGAGCCGCAACCGGACCAACGAGGTGTTCGCCGCCACCGACAAGAAGAAGCCGGCGCCGGAATTCTACGACTTCCTCGCCACCGCGGCGGCGATCGTCTTCACCATCCCGAAGCCGGACACGCTGAAGGGCGCGCAGCGCTGCGTCAGCCGCACTAACATCATCCGCGGCTACAACATCGATTCGCGCTACCGCCGACTCGATATCCACTGCACCGTGGCCAAGACCGGCGTGCGGATCACCATCTCGCGGGAAAAGGGCGTGTGAGGCGCACGCCTTACGCCGCGACGCAGCTCTTCACATAGACGCGGCGAGCCGCGCCGCGCAGCTTCTGGTCGATGGCCTGCTTGAGGCAATCGAGACGCGCCTGCGCCACGCAAAGCTGCATCTGGTCGCGCGCCTGATGCCGGCCGAGATGCTTGGCACCGACCGACTGGCGGCAGGTCTCGCGCTTGCCGACCTTCGCCGGCGGCGCGGACACCTTGCCGTTCGCCGTCGCCGGCGCGGCAACCCGCGCGCCCTCGGGCTGCACCGACGCGATGGCGTTCGGCAGCGGGTTCTGCGCGATGGCAATGTAAATCGCGCCACCCAGCAAGGCGGCATAAATGGCGGGGGCGACGATGCGCATCGGTCCTCCTGCTTCACGGTCCGTATTGTCGGACCAGACAGGGCGAATGCGCCATCATTGCGGCAACCGGGGTGATTCGGAACCCCTCTCCCGCACAAGCGCGACGCCGACATGGAACCGGCCTCCGGGCACGCTCACACCAGCCCTGCGAACCTAAAGAAAAGGCGCCGCGCAAGCGCGACGCCTTGTTCCGTGAGCGATGCAAACCCTGTCAGGTGATCTGGATCGCCGACAGTTCCCAGCTGCTGCCGGGGCGGCGCACGAAGGTCCACACGTCGGTGGCCTCAGTAGGCGTGTCGCTGCCTTCGACGATCCGGCCGCTGTCGCGCTCCATGGTCTTGTCCACCAGCGCATAGCGCAGCGCCACGGTGGCGTAGTCGGTCGTGCCCTCGCGCCAGGCCTCGGCGAGATCGCCCTGCAGCAGCTTGACGTCGGACACCTTGTTGATCACGCCGCGCGCCTTGTTGGCGTCGAGGTCCTGGGTGAAATACGACACCATTTCCGGCGTCGCCAGGGTGTGCAGCTTGCCGAGATCCTCGTTCGACCACGCCGTCTGCACCTCGCCGAGCAGCCGCTCGAAGGCGTCATAATCGTCGGGCTTGATCTCGAGCGGGGCGCTTCCGGAACCCGAGTTGAAGCCGAACCCGCTGCGGGCATGGGCCAGCGGCCCCTGCTGCTGCTGCGGGGTCGCGCCCGGCGCGGGCGAAGCGCTGGCGAAAGCGGGCGCGTTGCGGCGCTGCCACCACGACATGGCGAGACGCACCACCAGATAGATCAGGCCGATCTGCAGCACGAGGCCGATGATCGACGACAGGCCGCCGAGCCCGCTGAACAGGCCACCGCCGAGCAACAGGCCGAACAGGCCTGCGCCGAGGAAGCCGGCGGCGAGGCCGCCGAGCATGCCCATGCCGGGACGATTGAAGCCGCTCGCGGGCGTGGCCGCCGGAGCGCGCGTGCCGGGAGCGGTCATGGTCCGGTTCAGGGGCTGTGCGGCATTGGGGGCGGTCGGCGTGGTCGGCGGCGCGGAAAACGTGCGCGCGCCACGGCTGCCGCCGCCACCCGGGCGAGCATCCACCGATGACGACACGGCAAGAGCCAGCGGCATGGCGACCGCCATAACCACCGCCAGCGTTTTGATGACTGAGCGCAAGCGCTGCGACGAAATCATGTTTGTTCCCTCTCGGCCCTCAGGGGGCATTGATCCCCGTTTGAGGGGACAGGAACATACATGGGCACGGACGGGGGAAAGAAAAGCGGAGAGATGTCGCACTGGCTGCGGCCCTCAGTCGCGGGAGGCCGGACGCGCGAACGGTGCGGCCGGGGCTGCGAAGAATTAGGATGAAACCGGCATGGTTTCCTTCACCGCCGCGACCAGCTGGCTCAGGGTGAACGGCTTGGCGAGGAAATTGAACTGCTGGCCTTCGGGCAGGCTCTTCTCGAAGGCATCCTCGGCATAGCCCGACACGAAGATGATGCGGATGTCCGGACTGCGCTTGCGCATCTCGATCAGCATGGTGGGGCCGTCCATCTCCGGCATCACCACGTCGGACACCACAAGATCGACCGCGCCCTGCTCGCGCTCCATCGCCTCCAGCGCGTCCTGACCGTTCTCGGCCTCGATCACGGTATAGCCGCGCGAGCGCAGGCCGCGCGCGTTGAGCGAGCGCAGCCCGTCCTCGTCCTCCACCAGCAGGATGGTGCCCTGCCCGGTGAGATCGGTGGCGCGCGGCTTCGGCGCGGACTCGGCGCTCGCCGCATCCGGGACGGCGGCCGCGGTGTCGGGCGTCGCGTCCTGCACCGCCTCCGTCTCAACGACATGGCGCGGCAGGAAAATCCGGAAGGTGGTGCCACGACCGGCCGCCGAGTCGACATAGACGAAGCCGCCGGTCTGCTTGACGATGCCATAGACCGTGGACAGGCCGAGGCCGGTGCCCTTGCCGACCTCCTTGGTGGAGAAGAACGGCTCGAAGATCTTGTCGACGATCTCCGGCGGAATGCCGGTGCCGGTGTCGGTCACCTCGATGGCGACATAATCGGCCACCGGCATGCCTTTGTAGTCGAAGCGTTCGACGTCCTTCGCCGGCATGTTGAGGGTGCGGATGGTCAGCTTGCCGCCGTCCGGCATGGCATCGCGGGCGTTGACCGCGAGATTGACGATGACCTGCTCGAACTGCGACACGTCGACCTTGACCGGCCACAGGTCGCGGCCGTGGACGAAATCGAGCTTCACCTTCTCGCCCGACAGCCGCTTCAGCAGCATGGTGAGATCGGACAGCGCCTCGCGCAGGTCCAGCACCTGCGGCCGCAGCGTCTGGCGGCGGGAGAACGCCAGCAACTGCCGCACCAGCGTCGCCGCGCGGGTGGCGTTCTGCTTGATCTGCATGATGTCCTGGAACGACGGGTCGGTCGGCTTGTGGGCGTTCAGCAGGAAATCGTTGGCCATCATGATGGCCGACAGCACGTTGTTGAAATCATGGGCGATGCCGCCCGCAAGCTGGCCCACCGCCTGCATCTTCTGCGACTGGGCGAAGGAGTTCTCCAGCGTGCGCTTCTCGGTGGTGTCGAGCACGTAGACGATGGCCGCCTCGGCGTCGCGCGTATCCTGTTCGACGGCGGTGACGAAGAACTGGCCCCAGCGCTCCCGGGTGCTGTCCAGCTTGGCCTCGACCGGCGGGATGTCGCCCTGCCCGTCGGCCGCCTTGGCGATGGCCGCGACCAGTTCGCCGCGCTCGCGCTCGCTGACCACGGCGAAGATCGATTTGCTGGCGCCCGCCGCCGACAGGCTCTGGGTCAGCTTGGCGAAGCGCGCATTGGCGCGCACGATGTTGCCGCTCTTGTCCACGGTGGCGATGGCCATCGGGGTGTGGTCGAAGAAGCGCATGAAGCGCACTTCCGCCGCGCGCTGCGGATCGGCATGGTCGTCGCGGGCGCGGTTGATGACGAGGGTGCGCGATGCGCCCGGCGCACCGTCGGCGCCGAAGGCGAGCTTGTGATAGAGCCGCGCCGGCATGGTCTTGCCGTTGCGCATGCGCAGGTCGAGATCGAACACCTCGGTCTTGACCTCGCCGGGCTCCGGCACGATGGAGGTCAGCAGCGCCGCGCCGTCGCCCGTCATGATGTCGGCGACCTTGAGGCCGCCGGAGCCGATCTCGGCGAGATCGTAGTCGAGCCAGTTGGCCAGCGTGGCGTTGACATAGACCAGTTCGCCGGCCGCATTGACCGAGAAGAACCCGCACGGCGCGTGATCGAGATACTCGATGGCGTGCTGGAGTTCCTGGAAGACGTCTTCCTGCCGCTCGCGGTCGCGGGTGATGTCGGCCACCGACCATACCGCGTATTTGGCGTGGCGCTTCTCGGCGCTGAGCGGGCGCACCCGCAGGCGCAGCCAGCGGCCGTGCGCGCTGTCGGGCCCGGCGACGCGCACCTCCTCCTGCAGGCGCTTGCCCTCGCGCGCCGCCTTGAGCAGGCGGAACACCGCCTCGGAGACATCCGGATTGCCGATGAACACCCGCTCCACCGGCCGCACGTCGCCTGGACCGGATGCGCCGGTCAGCGCCAGATAGGCGGTGTTGGCATAGACCACATAGCCGCGCGGATCGGTCACCGCGATGCCGTCGAAGGCGTGGTCGGCGACCGGACGGGACACCGGGTCTTCGGCATGGCGGTCGGCGAACCGCACGATCCCGGCGGCAAATGCAAACAGCGTGAACATGCCGACCATGGCCAGCAGCGCCAGCAGCGCCAGGATATAGGGCTGGGCCTGACTGCGGCCGAGGGTCATGAACGCCACCGCCGCGGCCACGATCGCCCCAGCCACCAGCAGCACCAGGACGATGCTGCCCCCGCGCCGCGCCGCCGGTTCCGCGGCGGAGCTCAGAGAAGGACGCGGATCATTGCCGGTATCGGTGGTCATGACAGCCCGTCAGCGCGTGGTCCGCAGCGGCGGAAGCCGGTGGCGCGGCATGAATACGCGGAAATCCACGCCGCCGCGTCCTCAGTGCCTGAATCGGTCCTCATGACGCAAGGCACATTACGACCGCTTCAATGCGCGCGCCAGACCTTGGCCGACGCGGGGGAACAGCGCGAGGCTCAGCCATGACCCCGGACCCCGTGCCGCAGTTTCATGACGTAGCCGATCACCTCGGCGACCGCGTGATAGTGCTCGACCGGAATTTCGTCGTCGATCTCGATGCTGGCATGGAGCGCCCGCGCCAGCGGCACGTTCTCGACCACCGGCACATCGTGGGCGGCGGCGACCTCCCTGATCTTGAGCGCGAGCAGGTCGACGCCCTTGGCGACGCAGACCGGCGCCGGCATGCCGCGCTCGTATTTGAGCGCCACCGCGTAGTGGGTCGGGTTGGTGATGACGACGGAGGCGGTCGGCACCGCCGCCATCATCCGCCTCTTCATGCGGGCATGACGCAGCTGCCGGATGCGGCCCTTGATGTGGGGGTCACCCTCGGACTGCTTGTATTCCTCCTTGACCTCCTCCAGCGACATCTTCTGCCGCTCGAACCATTGCCGGTACTGGAACAGGTAGTCGAGCGTCGCCACCAGCGCGAGCATCGCCACCACGGTGCCCATCAACTGCACCGAGATCGCCTTGGTGACCCCGAGCAGCGACACCGGATCGAACCGCACCAGCGCGTCGAGGCGGTGGCGCTCCGGCCACAGCACCATGGTCATCACGCTGCCGAGCGCAATGATCTTGAACAGGCCCTTGAGGAAATTGGCCCACGCCTGCTTGCCGAACAGCCGCTTCGCGCCAGCCATCGGCGAAATCTTGCTGAATTTGGGAACGAGCGGCTGCGCCGACCACACCAGCCGGTGCTGGATCAGGTTGCTGCCGACGCCGGCGATCACCAGCAGCAACAGCGGCACGCCCAGAACACCGATCAGGATGGCTTCGAGATTGCCGACCAGCGCCAGCACGCCTGGCCCGTCGACGCGGAACTGGTGGGCGTTCATCAGGAGGTTGCGCATCGGGGCCTCGATGCCGGTCGAGATCGACCCCGAAAACGACGACAGCAGCAGCGTCGAGCCGGCGATCACGAACCAGGTGTTGACCTCCTGGCTCTTGACAACGTCGCCCCGTTCCAGCGCGTCGTCGAGACGTTTTTGCGTCGGGTCCTGTGTTTTGGAGTCCTTGTCCTCGTCGGCCATGGCCCCTGCTCAGCTCCGCGGCACGAGTTCGTGGAGAATGCTGGCGAAGTAGTCGAGGAACGTCCCCATCATGGTGGCAAGCACCGCCGCCAGAATCAGCAGGCCACCGAGAATCGACAGCGGCACGCCGACGAAATAGACCTGCATCTGCGGCATCAGCCGCGCCAGCACGCCGAGGCCGAGGTTGAAGACGAGGCCGAACACGATGAACGGCGCGGCGAGCTGGATGCCGATCTTGAAGGCGGTGGCGAAGGCGCGGGTGGCGAGAGCGGCGATGTCGCCGCTCGACATCAGTTCGCCGGGTGCGAAGATGCGGTAGCTCTCGCTGAGCGCGGCGATGACCAGATGGTGCATGTCGGTGGCGAACAGCAGCGTCAGCGCCAGAATGGTGAGGAAGTTGCCGATCAGCGCGCCCTGCTGGCCCTGGGTGGGGTCGATCGTGGTGACGAAGCCGAGGCCCAGTTGCTGGGCGATCACCGATCCCGCCACCGCCAGCGCCGACAGCGTGACGCGCGCGGTCGCCCCCAGCACCACGCCGATCAGGATCTCCTGCAGCATCAGCACCACCAGCGGCGCCACCGACGACATGTCGACATGAAAGGCGGCGCGATGCAGCGGCAGCACGATGAGCGTCAGCGCCAGCGCGATGCCGAGCCGCACCCGCACCGGAATATTGACCTCGCCGAACCCCGGAAGCAGCATCACCATGGCGCCGATGCGGGCGAACACCAGCATGAAGGCAGCGGCGAGCGCCGGAAGAAACGAGATGTCGATGCGCATGGAACGGTCCGGGCCACGGTCGTGAGGCTCCCGATCATCATGCGCTAGCCACCGATGATTCGCGACGATATCCGCAGCATCTGGCTGTTGAGGGCGTCGGCCATGTAGGGCAGCGCCAGCACCAGGGTAATGAAGATCGCCAGAATCTTCGGCACGAACACCAGCGTCTGCTCTTGAATCTGGGTCAGCGCCTGGATCAGCGAGATCGCGACGCCGACCAGGAGGCCGACCACCAGAAGCGGCGCGGACACCTTGACGATGGTCCAGATCGCATCGCGCGACACGTCGAGAACTTCAGCGCCTGTCATGTTGTCTCCTGCCCTGCGGGCCTTTCCAGAAGTGAGCGCCTCAGATCGGCATCTTCATGATGTCTTCGTAGGACTGGATCACGCGGTCGCGCACCGACACCAGGGTCGAGACGGCGACGTCGGTTTCGGCCACCGCCGTGACCACGTCCATCACGTTGGCCTTGCCCTGCGCCATGGCGACGGTCTGTGCGTCCGATTTCTTGCCGGCTTCGAGCACGCCGTTGACCACGTCCTTCAGCACCGCGCCGAACGACGGCCCGTTGCTCTCGCCGGGACGGCCGAGGCCCCCGCTCGCATCCATGATTTTGGCAAGGCTGGCATAGGCATTGGCGGCGACAGTCGGCGAAGCCATGGCTCAGATTCCTTCAGGCCTTGAGAATATCGAGGGTGCGCTGGAGCATCCGGCGCGTGGCGGAGATGATGTTGAGATTGGCCTCGTAGGACCGCTGCGCCTCGCGCATGTCGGTCATTTCGATCAGCGAATTGACGTTGGGGTATTTGACGTTGCCGTTGGCGTCGGCCGCCGGATTGCCCGGCTCGTGCTTGACGCGAAAGTCGGAATTGTCCGGCTTGATCTTGCCGAGCGTCACCACCCGCGCCTCGAGGCTGCGGTCGAGCTCGGAGGAAAACGTCGGCACCTTGCGCCGGTAGGGATCGCCGCCTGCGGTCTTCGCGGTCGAATCCGCGTTGGCGATGTTTTCCGCGATCACCCGCATGCGCCCCGCCTGCGCGCGCAGGCCGGACGTGGCGATGCCCATCGATCGAAGAAAGTCGCTGCCGTCGCTCATGCTCGTCGTCCTTCCGTCAGGAAATCATGCGTCAGCGCTTGCCGATGGCGGTCTTCAGCAGCCCGAGGCTGCGGGTGTAGAGCGCGGTCACCGCGGCATAGTCGGTCTGGTTGGCCGCGACCTTCATCATCTCGTCCTCGAGGTTGACGGCGTTGCCCGCCGGCCGGGTCTCGTAGCCGCCGCCGTGGCCCGTGCCGAAGCTTTCGCTGACGCCGGCCGCCTGGATGTGTCCGGCGCTGGTCCGCGCCATGGCCATCGACGGCATCGCCCCCGCCACCGGGCCGCGGCCGGAGGCGTCAAATTTCGGCTCGACGAGGTCGCGCGGCTTGTAGTTCGGCGTGTCCGAATGGGACACGTTCTCGGCCAGCACGCGCTGGCGCTCCTGATGCCACTGCATCCGGGTGCGCAGCGCGGACAGCATGGGGAGGTCGGTGATCGGCATCGGATCGCTCCGCTCAGCCTCGCGGCGCGATGCCCCGAGGTAGGCAGAATTTGCCGCGTGTATGGTTAACAACCGGTTAAAAGCGGCATGGGCCCATTTTCGCCACGAATTCCCCCATAACCGGGCAAGTCATTGAAGTTCTGGCGCAAGATATGGTGTTGGGCCGGGGCGATTCATGGGATACTGGATGAGCCGGGCGGCAGATGTTGCCGGCACGATTTAACGAATAGCGCGCTTCACGCCGGTTTTGCTGCAGGCTGCCGGTTTCGCGGCCACGCGACCGGCGAATCTGGCATAGAAGAAAGCGTTGTTTGACGGGGACACCACATGCCGCAAACGCTCTGGATTATCATCGCCTTCATCTTCGTGCTCGTGCTGATCGGAGCCGCGGCCTGGCTGGTCCGCCGCTTCGGCAGCGGCGGCATCGGCTCCAATGCCAGCCGGGGCCGGATGCCTCGCCTCGCCGTCATCGATGCGGCGGCGGTGGATGGCCGCCGCAAGCTGGTGCTGGTCCGGCGCGACAATGTCGAACACCTGCTGATGATCGGCGGACCGACCGACGTGGTGGTCGAGCCCAATATCGTCCGCAGCACCTCGCAGCGCGATCAGGCGCCGCAGCGCGGCCCTGTCGGCACCGAACTGCCGACGCCGGCGCGGCTGTCGCCGGACGTCTGGCCGGAGACCGAGCTGGCCCCCGCCGAGCCGCTCGATCATCGCGAGCCCCCGGTGCCGGAGCTGCCGCCGCGTCCCGCTCCTCGCAGTACATTCCCGGACGAACCGCGCCGCGCCGCGCCGCCGCTGGCGGACCGCCACGGTTCGGACCGTCACGCCGCGGACCGTCACGCCGCGGACCCGATAGCGAACTTCGCGCCGGAGCCGATGTTGCGGCCCGAACCGCCGCTGCGCTCGGAGCCGCCGTTGCGGCCGGATGCCCCGGCCCGCGTCCTGCCGCGCAGCGAACGCAACGAGCCGCGCATGCCGCGCCCGAGCGATGTCGCGCCCAAGGCACCTCCCTTGCCTCCGCTGCCGCCCCGGCCGGCCCCTGCCGCGCCGCGCCCCGCCGACACGCCGCGCGCCACTGACGCGCCGCTGTCCTCGGCGGATCAGAACCTGGCCGACATGGCCAAGCGGCTGGAACAGGCCCTGCGCCATCCCGGCACCGACCTGCGCAGCCCGTCGCCGGAACCACGACCGTCCTCCCCTGCCCTCGACCCGACCCACAGCGCTGCTCAGCGCCGCGCCGAGCCTGCGCCCCGTGCCGCTAGTCCGGCCTCGGCGCCGCCGTCGTCGGACGCCACCGCGTTCGAGAGCCTGGAAGACGAGATGGCGAGCCTGCTCGGCCGCCCCAAGCCGCCAGCGTGAGCGCAGCCCGACCGCCGCGTAGAGTTTTATTCCTTCTCAGCCTTGTCGCCGCCGCCGGTGTCCTGATCGACCCGGCGGCCGCGCAGGATATCAGCATCAACCTCGGCGGCTCCGGCAACGGCGGCGTGACCGAGCGCGCGATTCAGCTGATTGCGCTGCTGACGGTGCTGTCGGTCGCACCGTCGGTGCTGATCATGATGACGTCGTTCACGCGCATCGTGGTGGTGCTGTCACTGCTGCGCACCGCGCTCGGCACCGCGACCGCGCCGCCCAACTCGGTGATCATCGCGCTGGCGCTGTTCCTCACCGGCTTCGTGATGGGGCCGGTGCTGCAAAAGGCTTACGACGACGGCGTGAAGCCGCTGGTCGCCAACCAGATCACGGTCGAGCAGGCCATGGAGCGCGCCGTGGTGCCGCTGCGCGCCTTCATGCAGAAGAACGTGCGCGAGAAGGACCTCAAGCTGTTCATGGACCTGTCGGGCGAGCCGCCGCCGGCCACGCCGGAGGCGATGTCGCTGCGCATCCTGGTGCCGGCCTTCATGATCTCCGAACTGAAGCGGGCGTTCGAGATCGGCTTCCTGCTGTTCCTGCCGTTCCTGATCATCGACCTCGTGGTGGCATCGGTACTGATGTCCATGGGCATGATGATGCTGCCCCCTGTGGTGGTGTCGCTGCCGTTCAAGCTGATCTTCTTCGTGCTG
Organism: Afipia sp.; assembly: GCA_017308495.1. Taxonomy (GTDB): domain Bacteria; phylum Pseudomonadota; class Alphaproteobacteria; order Rhizobiales; family Xanthobacteraceae; genus Afipia. The sequence goes on along the minus strand of JAFKES010000070.1, from coordinate 59,932 downwards.
GTGGACGGCTGGTCGCTGGTGGCCGGCAGCCTGGTGCAGAGCTACGGCGGGTAGCTCAGCGCGCCGCGCGCGCCGGCCTCAGCCCCTTGATCTCGGGCAGCGATCCGGTCGGCGCGGGATCGGCCTTGATGTCCGGCGGCAGCTTGGCGCGGGCGATGGCGTCCGGATAGCGCGCCTTCATCTCGCGCAGGAAACCGTCCAGCGTATCGATGCCCGCCGCCATCTTGGCGATGCGCGCGAAGTCCGCGCTGTCCGCCGACGCCGGCTTGCTGGCGAGATCGAACGCGGTGCGGTCGCCGCCTTCCATCTTGGGGCTGTACTTCTCGCGGAAGCGCGCGAGCCCGATGGCGTCCTCCGCCAGCGCGTAACCGATCGCGGCGCGGATGATGTCGCCTTTCTCGGGATCGGTGAGCGGGCGGAAGTCGCGCCAGCGCTCGCCATAGAGCAGTTCGATCTGCTCGGCCGATTCGCGCCAGCGCCGCGCCGCCCAGTAGATGTCCGAGCGCAGCCGGATCGTCTCGCGGCCGACGAGGTTGGAAATGATGTCGAGCGCGAGGTCGTGGCGACCGATGTCGCTCTGCGCCCGCGCCTCCAGCAACAGCCGCTGCTGGCGCAGTTCGCCGGCCAGATCGCCGATGCGGGTGGAGCGCAGCGCGGCAATGGCCCGGTCGGGCTTGCGGTTCATCAGATAGATCGTCGCCAGCCGCGAAGCGACCTGCGCCCGCGCCGCGCCTTCGAGGCGATGGTCGATCTGATATTGCAGAAGTTCGCTGGCCTGATCGAGCAGGTCGATGGCCACCAGCCGGTCCGCCAGCCGACGGATCATCTCGTCGCCGCGCCGCCCGATCGGCGTGAGATCGCGGTATTCGTAGAACGTCGCCAGCGCCTCCACCGGCGGCAGTTCGTCGGCCTTGTCGCCATTGTACAGCTGCGCGAACAGCGCCGCGGCCGCCGTCTGCATCCGGCGGGCGGCGGGAGAATTCGGCCGCAGGCGCGTCGCCATCTGCTCGGCGGCAAACGCCTCCGCGTAGCGCCCCTTGGCGATGTAGAGCGTCATCAGCAGGTCGAGGGTGCGCACCTCGATGGCGTCGCCGCGCCACGTCACCGCCAGCGTTTCGAGCTCGCGCAGCGCATCGTCGTCGGCGATCTCGCCGCGTTGCTGGCGCAGCGCGATGGCGCGAAGCTGGGCTTCGACGGCAGCGGGACGATCCGGCGACGTCATGGCCCGCTGGAATTCGGTCAGCGCGTCCTGCTCGCGTCCGAGCGCCTCGGCGAGCCGCCCGCGCATCAGCGCCACCGACCCGGCCTGTTCGGGCGACAGGCCGATCACCGCGAGATCGTTGTCGCGCGCGGTCGCGCCCGGATAGTCCTTCACCTCGAGCGCAGCACGGAAGGCATCGGCGAGGATCGCCCGCTGCAGATCGAGCGGCAGCGCGGTGACGACCAGTTCGGCGTTCTTGAACTTCTCGCGCGCCTCGACCCACTTCTCCTGCCGCACCAGCGCCATCGCCTTCCACAATTGAGAATCGACATTCGCCGCGACGGCCGGATTGGCCAGATCCGTGAGCGCGATCTCCGGGCGGCCGGCGAGCGCGCTGGCCACGGCATGAAGCGTCAGCGCGGCCGGGTCCTCCTCGCCTGCCTTCATCTCGGACAGCAGCACATCGAGGATGCCCTTGGCCTCCGGATACAGCCCGCGCGCCAGATAGAACCGCGCCATGTCCGCATGCGCCGTCGCCCGCGCCGGGCCCTTGGCCTGCGCCGCGGCGGTCATCAGCCGGTTGCGGGTGGCCATGAAATCGCCGGCCTGCAAATCGCGCCATTCGGCGGCGTCCAACACCGGGCGCATCGTCGCCGCCGCGCGCTCCGGCGTGACGATCGCCGTGGACAGCGTGAGCCCGCCGGGGCGGCTCAGCGTCAGCGCATCCGACAGGACGGTGGAGGTGAGATCGTCGGCAGCCTGCTGGATAACCACGCCCTGGATCGATTCCAGCAGCGAGAACTCCACGAAATCCTGACGCCGCATGAAGCCGCGCGCCGGCGCGCCCGCGGTCATCACCAGCAGGGCGTCGCCGGCATCCGGATCGCGGATGCGATGGACCTGCCCGGGGCTCGTGAGCGCGATGCTGACGCTGCCGCGGCCAGGCTCCGCCATGTTGCGCATGGCGGTGAGCGGCTGCGGCGGCAACGCCCCCTTGTCGGCGAGGATCAGGGTCCACGCCGAGTCGTGAGCGGCCAGCGTCGCGAGCTGCGGGCGGTGCAGCCGGATCCGCAGCGCCCGGCCATGGGGAAGATCGAGCGCCACCGCGTCGGCGACGATGAAGGAGCCATCGCGGCGGATGGCGGCGGCATCGATGGCCCGGTCGGTATCGAACACCAGCCAGATCGAGTCGGAGCGGCGGAACGCCGCCGCCGGCGTCGGGCCGTCGAACGCGAAGGTCATGCGCACGTCCTCGCTGGAGCGCTTGACCTCCGGCGTCAGCGGCGCGCTGCCAGTCATCGCCGATACCGGAGCGGCGGCTGTCTGCGGCGGCGGCGGGACGATGGCGGGCGCGGACGGCGGCGGCACAGCATCAGCCTTCGCGGCTTCGGGCGCGGCCTTCGTCTCCGGCGCTTTCACCAGCGGCGCCACCTCGGGCTGTGCTGCCTCGCGCGCGATCTGCTCCGCGATCGGCGGCACGCTGGCGGCGGCTTCACGCGGCGCGGACTTCTCTTTATTCGCTTGCTTGTCAGCCTGCGGCGGCTGCTTAACGGCGGCCTGCGGCTTCTGCGCCTGCTCGAAGCCGATATCGACCACGTAGGTCTTGTCCTCGCGAAAGGCGCGCACGTCGGTCTCGCCGACCAGCACGATATCGACGCGCGACGTATCGCCTTCGATTGTCTGATCGACCGTACGGACGTTGGCGGGCATCGCGATCTTGACGTCGGCGAGATCGAACGTCAGCGGCGCGGTGAACGACAGGACAAACCGATTGTCGCTGAGCGCCGACGACACGTTGACGCCGGGCGGCATGTCGAACACCAGGCGCACGAAGGTCGGCTGCACCGAGGCACGCACGCGCACCGGCGGCCGCTTGCTGGATTCGTCCGCCTGCTTCTGTTGCCGCAGCGCGCGCTCCGCCGCCAGCGCCCGCTCCGACAATTCCTTCACCACCTCGGCCGGCAGCGGCGGCGGCAGGCCGCTCCACGTCTCGGGCAGCAGGTCGATGAAAACGCGCTCGCCCGCGGTCATGGTGTTGACGCGGACCTTCTGCATCAACGCCAGCCGCAACGCCATGCCGTCCGGATCGCGCCGCACCGAGCCGACATAGGAGGGCACGGCGTCGGCCAGTTGATCGACCGGCATGTCCACCGGACGCTTGAAGCGGATCACCAGGATGGAGCCGGCGACGTCGATGTCAGTGGGGACTTCATTCTGGAATCGCAGCACCAGCCTCGCGTAGCCGGGCTGCGCCGACAGCCGCGCCTCGCCGCGCACCGCCTGCGCATGAGACGGCACGGAGACCACCGCGAGACAGGCGGCGACGAAAGCCACGCGCAGCGCACGACCGATCGCGCCCGCAACGGACGAAACCCTCGCCCGGCATGCTCGGGCGGTCTTGTCGGTACGGGCGGCCGTACAGGACATTCCCAGATCTTCTCTCTTGCAACGCGCCAGCGACACTTCACTCGGTTCGTTCCGGATCGGCCGCCACCCGGGTGCGGCTTCTATTCTAGAAGTCCCCGATTAAGCTCTTGTTAAACACGACCGTCACGGACGCGCCTGCGGCGTCGGCCGGCCCTCGATCTTCGGCAGGTCGCCGGTTGCTCCCGCCTTGTCGCCGCTGGCGCGGCGCGCCATCTCAACGGTCAGCCGCTCGGCCGCTTCCGGCGTCATCTGCCCCATGATGTCGGACATCTTGCGCGGCGCGATCTGCGAGGCGATCTCGAACAGCACCGGCAATTCCAGCCGGTCGAACACCTTGGCGGCGTCCTTCGGCTTCATCGCCTCGTAGGTCGTCACCAGCCCCTTGAAGCGGGCCGCCTCGGCCTCGTCCTTCTGATGGTTGGCGACGGAGATACGGGCTTCGGTCGCCTTCAGTTCCTCGATGCGGCTTGCGATCCGCTTCTCGGCGGCCTTCATCAGGTTCTCGCGGATATCGACCTCGCGGGCGCGAGCCTCGATCTCCTGCCGCCGCGCCTGCAGGCGTTCGAGCAGCGCGCGCTCGGAAGTCGAAATCGGACGCTTGGGATCGGGATAGACCTGCTCGCCGTCAACCGGACGCGCCTCGGGCGCCTCCACCACCGGCTTCTTTTCTTCTTCCTTCTTCGCGGACACCGAGCCGGTGATGTCGGCCGGCTCCGACGCCCGGCCGGGCGCCGGATAGCCGAGATTCTCCTGCGCCCACGATTTCGGGGCCGGCGGCGCGTCGCGGTTGAGGATGTATCCGCCCTCCAGCACAAGACCCGACACCTTGAGCACGACCAGACAGACGATCGCGATCAGCAGCGTCGGGATGATCCGGATATCGCGGAGCAGATTCGTCATGCGGCGAGACCGCTGACCCGCTGACGCTCGGAGAACGCCTGCGCGGCGGCGAGCAGCGCCTTGGCGTTGGCCGAACGCGCCCTGGAGACGACCGGTGCCGGCGTTTCGATCTCATCGAGCTCGGCTTCCGCATCCTCATCCATGGCCTCGGCGCGGGACGGCCGCGCCGCCAGCGCGATCTGCGCCAGACGGTTCACCACCTCTTCGCCGCTCGCGACCTGCTTCGACAGCTTCGCCGACAGCGCCGCTCCGGACTGAAGCTGGGCGCCGAGGCCTTCGTCGCACTCGCGCACGGTGAGCTTCAGGCTGCCGATGGCGCGCTCGGCGATTTCGGTGGCGGTGATCAGTTCGCCGATCATCGCCCGCATCGATTGCTCGTCGGCCTTGAGCCGCTTCAGGCGGCGGTTCAGCAGCGTGCAGTACACGATCGTGACGACCAGAAGAACGGCAACCAAACTCTCGATCGTAAGTCCAAATGCGTGGCTCATTGTGCCTCCATGAGTTTGGTTCGCTCGTCGGCCTTCTCGAACATGGCGTAGGATGTGTGCGGCTTGCGCAGCGGCTTGGTGACGCGGATGGCGACGCGGTCGCCGACCCGGCCCATTCGCCCCTCGCTCAAGGTGACGTCGCCACAGCGCACCGTCACCAGCGCGTCGGGGCGCACGTTGAGCGGCAGGGTGTCGCCGACCTGGAGCATCATCAGTTGCTTGAGCGGAATATCGGCCTCGTAGAGCACGGCATCGACCGCGATTTCCGCCTTGGCGATCTCGGTGGCGAGATGGCTTTCCCAGATCGGGTCGCGGCCGAACTTCTCGCCCATGAACATCTGCAACAGCACGTTGCGGATCGGTTCGATGGTGGCGTAGGGCAGCAGCAGTTCGACATTGCCGCCGCGGTCTTCCATGTCGATGCGCAGCCGCACCAGGATCGCGGCGTTGGCCGGACGGCTGATGGCGGCGAAGCGCGGATTGGTCTCCAGCCGGTCGATGGTGAAGGTCACCGGCGACAGCGGGCGGAACGCCTGCTCGGCGTCGGCCAGCACCACTTCCACCAGCCGCTTCACCAGATTGGTCTCGATGGTGGTGTAGGGCCGGCCCTCGACGCGGATGGCGGCCTGGCCGCGGCGGCCGCCCAGCAGCACGTCGATGATCGAATAGATCAGGCTGGAATCGACGGTGAACAGGCCGAAATTCTCCCACTCCTCCGCCTTGAACACCGACAGCACGCAGGGCAGCGGGATCGAATTCAGATAGTCGCCGAACCGCACCGAGGTGATGCGGTCGAGCGAGACCTCGACGTTGTCGGAGGTGAAGTTGCGCAGGCTCGTGGTCATCAGCCGCACCAGGCGGTCGAACACGATTTCGAGCATCGGCAGACGCTCGTAGGACACCATCGCGGAATCGATGATGGCGCGGATGCCGGAATTGTCGTCGAGATTGACCTCGCCGTCGCTGAAGCCGAGCAGGTTGTCGATCTCTTCCTGCGACAGCACGCGCTCGCCGCCGCCCTTGCCGGCTTCGAGCTGGCGGCTGCCGTCGTCGACCATGGCGGCCCACTGCTCCGCCATGCTTTCGGAGAGAACGTTGGCCTCCGCCTCGGCGGCCGCCGCCGTCGGGTCCTCGGAATCGAGCGCGCCTTCCCACTGGGCGGCCAGCGCGTCCTGATCGACATCGATATCGGCGGGGGTCATGCGTCAGCTTCCGTCCGTCACTGAATGACGATTTCCTTGAACAGCACGGCGTTGATCTCGCCGGGCGCGATGGCGGCGTTGACGCGGCGCGTCAGCTCCTCCTTGAGGCGGAACAGGCCGACCGAGCCGTTGAGGTCGGTGGGGCGCAACTCCCGCATGTAGGTCTGGAACATGTCGGTGACGCGCGGCATGCTGGGCTGGATCTGCGCCACCTGGGGCTGATCCTTCACTTCGAGCACGACCTTGACCTTGAGATACTGAATGCGCTCGCCCGGCGCGTTGGCGAGATTGACAAGCACCTCGGGCACGTCGACGAACACCGGCGGCTTCGGCGGCGGCGCGGCCGCGGCGTGCTTGTCGCCGTCATGTCCCCCGGACAGGAAGAAGAACCAGCCGCCGCCGGCGAGCGCCAGCACCACGGCCGCGGCGGCGCCGATGATGACGAGCTTGCGCCTGCTCTTGGGAGCTGCCGCCTCGGTGCCCTGTTCGCCCTGATCGTCGTCTGCCATGGCCCCCGCCACTGTCTGCCGGATGGGCCCGATGCTGCCGAACTGGCTTTGAAATACGCGGAACGAAGGCCGTCGGCGCCCCAGGCGCCTGTGGTTCCGACCGTAGTGAGCGAATGGTTAACGGAACCTTTCTTTTGCTCCGCGGGTGGGAAAATTTTGCCGGGGCAATATGGTCAACAAGAGGTTATTGCCGGGCTCCGGCACGCTGCCGAAAATCATAAACCTCTGAAAATACATCGATTTTTTAATTGGCACGGCTTTCGCTTTGAAGGAGGTGCGAACCGCGGCTTGGGAGAGCTTCAACGGTTCGCTCGCTCCGCGACCGGCTTTGGGAGAGGCAGGCCGCGGCGGTTTCAAGGGGAGAATGACCGATGGAGAATACGCTTCTCGTCGCGCTGTCGCGACAGATGTCGCTTGAGCGGCAGATCGACGTCATCGCCAACAACGTCGCCAACGTCAACACCAACGGCTTCAAGGCCAACCAGTCGCTGTTCGAGGAGTTCCTCAACACCGGCGCGCATGAAGACAATTTCGCCGCCAGCGACCGCCGCGTCTCCTTCGTGCAGGACCGCACCGCCTATCACGACTTCACACAGGGCCCGAACGAGAAGACCGGCAACCCGCTCGACGTCGCCATCGACGGCAAGGGCTTCATCGCGGTGCAGACCGCCGCCGGCGAGCGCTACACCCGCGACGGCGCGTTCCAGATCAATTCGAAGGGCCAGCTCGTCACCACCGGCGGCAACATCGTGCTCGGCGCCAACGGGCCGATCGTGTTCCAGTCGACCGACCACGACATCGCCATCTCCAGCGAGGGCCTGATCACGGTGCGCGAGGGCAACGTGACCCAGTTCGACTCCATTCGCGGCCGCATCAAGCTGGTGAAGTTCGACAATCCGCAGGCGCTGCGCAAGGACGGCGCCAATCTCTATGCCGCACCGGCCGGCACCGCAGCCCAGCCCGACACCGCCTCGCGCGTCAATCAGGGCTTCGTCGAGAAATCCAACGTCAGCGCGGTGACCGAGATGACCCGCCTGATGGACGTCATGCGCACCTATCAGTCGGTGGCGTCGCTGATGCAACAGCAGAGCGACCTGCGCAAGAGCGCGATCCAGACGCTCGCCGATCCCCAGGCTTAAGGAAACCAGACCATGCGCGCCCTTTACACCGCAGCGACCGGAATGGCGGCCCAGGAACTCAACGTCCAGGTCATTTCCAACAACATCGCGAACATGCGCACCACCGGCTACAAGAAGCAGCAGGCGCAGTTCCAGGACCTCATCTACGAGCACGTCAAGCGCGTCGGCGCGCAGGCGTCCGACCAGGGCACCATCCTGCCGGTCGGCATCGATATCGGCGGCGGCGTCAAGACCGTGGGCACCCCGCGCCTGATGACCCAGGGCACGCTCAACCCGACCGGCGGCGACTTCGACCTCGCCATCCGCGGCGAAGGTTACTTCAAGATCCAGATGACCGACGGCACCTTCACCTACACCCGCGACGGCTCGTTCACCACCGACGGCACCGGCCGCATTGTCACCGCGCAGGGCAATCTGGTGCAGCCGACCATCACGGTGCCGCAGAACGCCTCGCAGATCACCATCAACCAGCAGGGCCAGGTCTCGGTGATGCTGCCCGGATCAACCACCCCGAGCGTAATCGGCCAGATCAGCCTGACCCGCTTCATCAACAAGTCGGGCCTGCAGTCGATCGGCGACAACCTGTTCACCGACACGCCGGCCTCCGGCCCGCCGCAGGACGGCATCGCCAATGCCGACGGCTTCGGCGACATCCAGCAGCGCAATCTCGAGCAGGCCAACGTCGAGGTGGTGTCGGAAATCTCCGACCTGATCGCCGCGCAGCGCGCCTACGAGATGAACGCCAAGGTGGTGAGCGCCGCCGACCAGATGATGCAAGCAACCACCGGCATGTTCCGCTGAGGGAGAATGACCATGTTGCGTTCGCTTCTCATCGCCTCCGCCCTCCTCGCCGCGACCGCCGGCTTTGCCGCTGCGCAGCCGGAGCAGGACGTCACCGCGGGTCCGGTGCTGCGCGCCAGCGTCACCGTCAGCAGTGATATCGTCCGCATCGGCGACGTGGTCGAGAACGCCGGCACGGCGGCGCAGATCGCGATCTTCCGCGCGCCGGACCTCGGCACCACCGGCGCGGTGCCGGTGTCGCAGGTGCTCGCGGCGCTGCGCGCGCATCAGGTGATCGGCGTCAACACTCGCGACCTGCGCGAGGTGGCGGTGACGCGGACCGCGCGCACGCTCCTGACCAAGGACATCGAACGCCAGATCGCCCGGGTGCTAGAGCGCCGCAACGGCCTCGGCGACGCCGCCAATCTCGCCATCACCTTCGATCGCGAGTTGCGCGACCTCAATCTCGACGCCGCCAATTCCGGCGAGCTGAGTGCCTCGGCGATCCGCTTCGATCCGCGCAGCGGCCGCTTCGACATCACCTTCGACATTCCCAATGAAGACACCTACAGCCCGACCCGGCTGCGCTTCACCGGAACAGCGGTGGAAACCGTGGAAGCCGCGGTGCTGACCCGCAGTGTCGAGCGCAACGACATTCTCAAGGCCTCCGATATCGCCGTCGAGCGGCGGCCGAAAACCGAAGCGGGCCCCGACGCCACCCTGCGCGAGCGCGCAGTGGGCCTGCAGATGCGCAGGCAGATGCGCGCCGGGCAGGTGATCAAGGCGGCCGATCTCGGCAAGCCCGATCTGGTGACCCGCGATCAGAACGTCACCCTGATCTACGACGCGCCGGGCGTGCATCTCACCGGCCGCGGCAAGGCCGTGGACAGCGGCACCCTCGGCGACACCGTCAACGTCATGAACACCCAGTCGAAGCGCGTGGTGCAAGGCACCGTGACCGGCCCCGGCCAGGTCGCGGTCATCGTCGCCACGTCGTCCACCGTCGTCAGCACTGCGGCGCTCGCCGCCACCGAACCCAGCACAGCCGAGTAACATCATGTCGAAGTTCCCCAGTCTCCGCCGCGCCGCCGTCGTCTCGGGTCTCCTCGCGCTCGGCTGCCTCGCCAGCGGCTGCTCGTCCCTCGACCGGCTCGCCAACATCGGCGAACAACCGAAGCTGTCGGCGATCGACAATCCGACCGCCCAGGCCGGCTACAAGCCGGTCTCGATGCCGATGCCCGCGCCGCAGCCGGCCTCGTTCAATCCGAACTCGCTGTGGCGGAACGGCTCGCGCGCCTTCTTCAAGGACCAGCGCGCGCACCAGATCGGCGACATCCTCACCGTCACGGTCAACATCACCGACAAGGCCAATATCGCCAACGAGACCCAGCGCAGCCGCGCCGGCAGCGAAGACTCCAACATCTACAATTTCTTCGGCCTGAAGAAGACGCCGCTCACCAACGCCGCCGGCAACATGCTCAACACCGACTCCACCGCCTCCACGGACGGCAAGGGATCGGTCAACCGTAAGGAAGCGCTGCAGACCAACGTCGCCGCCGTGGTCACCCAGCTGCTGCCGAACGGCAACCTCGTGGTCGAGGGCAAGCAGGAAGTCCGCGTCAACTTCGAGATCCGCGAACTGATCGTGGCGGGCATCGTGCGGCCGGAGGACATCCAGAGCGACAACACCATCGACTCCAGCAAGATCGCGCAGGCCCGCATCGCCTACGGCGGCCGCGGCCAGATCACCGACGTGCAGCAGGCCCGCTACGGCCAGCAGGTCATGGACGTGCTGCTGCCCTTCTAACGGACGCCAGCGTTCCCCTCCCCGCCGCATCCTTCGGGATCGCAGCGACCCCAGGACGGCTCTCCCCCGTCCATCTCCCGGGCTGTCTCCCCAGCTCCCACATCCGGCGGCGAACCTAGGCGCAACCGGATGTCACAAGACACGGCCCGCGCCAGCTCCCCTGGACGCGGGCCGTGATCTTTTGTGAATGCAATCGTCGATGGCCGGATGCCGCCGGTCCGCGCCCGCGGCCTCGGCCATAACGGCGCCGCGGGGCAGAGCCGGCAGGCCACTCGCCGGTCACTCGTCGCGGTAGACTTTCTCGCGCTTCTCGTGGCGCTCCTGCGCCTCCACCGACAGCGTCGCGATGGGGCGGGCTTCGAGCCGCTTCAGCGAGATCGGCTCGCCGGTCTCCTCGCAATAGCCGTAGGTATTGTCCTCGATCCGCTGCAAAGCGGCGTCGATCTTGGAGATCAGCTTGCGCTGACGGTCGCGCGCGCGCAGTTCGATGGCGCGGTCGGTTTCCGACGAGGCGCGATCGGCCAGATCAGGAAGATTGACGTTCTCCTCCTGAAGCTGCTGCAGCGTGGTTTTCGATTCCCGCAGGATTTCATCCTTCCAGTCGAGCAGCTTGCGGCGGAAATAATCCCGCTGACGCTCGTTCATGAAAGGCTCTTTGTCCGAGGGCCTGTAGTTCTTGAGCTTTTCCAAGTGCGGCCTTCCAAATGCGATCATGCAGACGTAAGGGGGCGAAAGGCCCGCCAGCGCCGGAGCTTATATAGCGATGGCCTATGACAAACAATATCGGGAAGAGGCCTGAACGCGGCTGACCACAATACCTTTGGCGGAACCCGAACGCCCCGTCCGGCCGCACGGGTGGCGGTTTGGGGCCTATCGTCCGGCCTTACTGTCCCGCCTTGGCTAGTTCGACCTCGACCCGCAGTTCGATCTCGGACAGCACCCGGTCCAGCCCCGGATCGCCGGAGGTGGTCTTGAGGTCGGCCGCCGCCGTGCGCAGCCGACCAACGGTGGCCGAATCCAGCGAACCCGCCAGCAGGCCGATCTTGAGGGCGTCGAGCACGTCGAGGGCGGTGCGCCCCCGCGCCACCGAGCGCCGGCGCCGCTCCACCGCATCCTCGATGCCCTGCATGGCCAGCAAGGCGTCGATCCCGCCCGCCGCCCGCGGCGCGGTGGCGGCGCGGGTTTCCACCGGCGTCGAGACGTCGCCGAGGGTGAAGCCGGTCGATCCGGACCGTCGCGCGGTGGCGGCGGGGGATGCCAGGCTGGTGCCGTTGGGGCCGTAGATTCGCATGGGATGTCTCGCGGGACGGCGATGGCATCGCCGGGTTCCGTCCTCGCCGCCGGTGACGCTGCTGCGCCAAGGTCGCCGGTTATGGTTAACGGCCGGTAAACGACCCGGCAATTTATGCCGGATGCGGCAAATCCGGCGCCCGGGGACGGGCCGCCCCGTCCTGCGCGCTAGAAAATAGATAATACAATTCAGCGCCTTATTGATTTTCGCGGATTGGCACGCGGCTCGCATGGTTAACGGCGGACCAGCCTCGTGGGGAGCACGGGGACGGACCGCTCAAGGACCTCAGCGGGGAGCAGAGGATGTTTCGGATGTCTCGGGCCGCCTGCATGGCCATCGCCATGCTGGTCGCCGCCATCGGCGCGCCGGACGCGCCGGCCCACGCCACGTCGCGGATCAAGGATCTCGCGAACTTCGAGGGCGTGCGCCAGAACCAGTTGATCGGCTACGGCCTGGTGGTCGGCCTCAACGGCACCGGCGACACCCTCAACAACATTCCCTTCACCAAGCAGTCGCTGCAGGCGATGCTCGAACGCATGGGCGTCAACATCCGCGGCTCCACCATCCGCACGGGCAACGTCGCCGCGGTGATGGTCACCGGGAACCTGCCCGCCTTCGGCACCCAGGGCACGCGGATGGACGTCACCGTCTCGGCGCTGGGCGACTCCAAGAGCCTTCAGGGCGGCACCCTGCTGGTCACCCCCCTGCTCGGCGCCGACGGCAACGTCTATGCCGTGGCCCAGGGCTCGCTCGCCATCGGCGGCTTTTCCGCCGAGGGCGCCGGCGCCAGCGTCACTCGCGGCGTGCCCACCGTCGGCCGCATCGCCAACGGCGCGATCATCGAGCGCGAGATCGAATTCGCGCTGAACCGCATGCCCAACGTGCGCCTCGCCCTGCGCAACAGCGACTTCACCACGGCCAAGCGCATCGCCGCCGCGGTCAACGACTATCTCGGCGCCAAGACCGCCGAGCCGATCGACCCCTCCACGGTGCAGCTCAGCATCCCGGCGGAGTTCAAGGGCAACGCCGTCGCCCTGCTCACCGAGATCGAGCAGTTGCAGGTCGAGCCCGATCTCAGCGCCAAGATCATCATCGACGAGCGCTCCGGCATCATCGTGATGGGCCGCGACGTGCGCGTCGCCACCGTGGCGGTGGCGCAGGGCAACCTCACCGTATCGATCTCCGAAAGTCCGCAGGTCAGCCAGCCGCAGCCGTTCGCGCGCGGCCGCACCGTGGTGACGCCGAACACCAAGGTCGGCGTCCAGGAGGACGGCCGCAAGCTCGCGCTGGTCAAGGCCGGCGTGTCGCTGCAGCAACTCGTGGACGGCCTCAACGGCCTCGGCATCGGTCCGCGCGACCTGATCGGCATCCTGCAGGCGATCAAGGCCGCCGGCGCGATCCAGGCCGACATCGAGGTGATGTGATGACCGCCGTGGCCACCGCATACAAGCCGCCGCTGACCTTCACCGGCGGCCGCCCGGACCTCGCGCTACAGGAGGCGCTGACGAAAGTCTCGCCCGAGGCGCAGACCAAAGCCCGCGCCAAGGCCGAGGATTTCGAAGCGGTGTTCCTGAACTCGATGTTCTCGCAGATGAGCAGCGGCATTAAGCAGGACGGCCCCTTCGGCAACACGCCCGGCACCGGCGTGTGGCGCTCGATGATGGTCGACGAATATTCGCGCTCCTTCGCCAAGGCGGGCGGCGTCGGTATTTCCAGCGACGTATATCGCACCCTGATTCTCCAGCAGGCCAACCGCGCCAGCTAAGCCCGGTCGGGAGACCTCCGATGACCATGCACCATCCCCGCTCCGCCCCGACCGCGCCGCCGGCGCAGGTCTCCACCGTGCCCGACGCGCGGCGGCTGGCCGAAGGGTTGATGACGCTGATGAATGCCCTGCTCGGTATCGTCGAGCGCGAGACCGAACTGGTGCGCGCCGGACAGGTGCGCGAAGCGATGGCGCTGGAGCCGGAAAAGAGCGAAGCCTCGCGGCAGTACACCCAGGCCATCGCGCGCCTGACCAGCAGCCGCGATTATCTCGCGCAGGCCACGCCCGACTTGTTGAGCGCGCTGCATCGCCATCACGAGACCTTCCGCGCCATGCTGCAGGTCAACCTCACCGTGCTCGCGACCGCGCATGCCGTCTCGGAAGGCATCGTGCGCGGCGTCAATCGCGAGATGCAGCGCCGCGCGCTGCCCAACGGCTACACCGCGGCCGGCCAGCACGCCGCGCCGACGGCCCGCCATGCCACGCCGCTGTCCGTCAGCCGCTCGCTCTGACAAAGCGCCGCCTTTGATTCAAATGCCGGTGCCCGCGTAAGGCCGGCCTTCAAACGATACCGCTCATGATCGCCACAGAACCGGGTTTCACCCCCGGAGTGGCGAGGCGTCGTCATGAGCGCGGATTTCAGCATCAGGCCGATGGGCGCACCGGTTGCGGCACCGGTCATCGAGCCCGCCCCGGGCGCGGCGCGCCACGCCGTGCCGACACACCTGCCAGCCGGCAAGGCCGTGGTCGCCACCGAGCCGGCGCTGTCAGCGCGGAACGATCCGCGCGCCGACGATTCCCGGCTGTCGCGCCAGGTGGCGATCGACCGCGACGCCGCCGCGATCGTGTACAAGGTGGTGGACGGTCCCAGCGGTTATGTGGTGCGACAATATCCCGATCAGGCGCGCCTGCGCACCCTGGCCTATCTGCGCGCCCAAGACCTGGCGCGGCAGAGCGACGCGCGGCGCGACAACGGCGAGCACACCGACGTGACGGCGTGAACCGGCGGGCGGCGCCTCAGCTCTGGGTGGCGTAAGCGGTTTCCAGCGTCTGCGCGCCGGTCGCGGCATTGGTCATGACCGTCTTGATCTGCGCCTTGCCGGTGTTGGTCAGCGTGAACTTGGAATCGCCGATCCGGAACGAATTGTCGCGGATGAGGACATCCTGATACTTCATGGTCGCGCCGCTCTGGTAGCGCACCTTGGCGCGGAAGCCTGTGACGTTCGACACCTGGATCGTGAACGTGTCGTTGTTGGCGTATTTGCCGGACCACGTGCCCTGATACAGCGTCGCATCGACGGGGACGTACGGCCCTTTCGAGCTGGCGTAGAGCGAGCCCATGGCGACGTAGTTCGACGATATCGCGCTGAGAAGATCGGCCATGGTCGCTCTCCCTCGGGCTTACCGCGGCCGCGCCTCAGGCGCGCCCGGACAGTCCCGCCGCCAGATTGCAGTTGATGTCGATCAGCGGCTTCAGCTTATCGCGCTGCGGATGAAGCTGCAGCTCCGCAGTCTGCGTCAGCACGAAGGTGCCGATATTAGCGATGTTCTGGCGCACCTCGATGGTCTGCTGGCTGTCGTCGCTGGTCACCGCGCTGAGCAGGATGGCCCACAGCTTGCGATTGAACAACAGAGCCGCGGCGAAATCGGTGTCCGGATCATCCCAGTTCGCCATCACGTGCTGAAGCTTGTTGGCGGCCTTCAGAAGCGCCTGCGCTTCGATCTCCCGTGGCGAGGCCGTGGTTTGAGCGGTTCGTGCGTAGGCCTGGGCGCCGTAAGACATGCATTACCTCGACAGGAGTTCGTCTTCGCGTTTGATGAGAGTCCGGATTTCTCTTAGAGCTTTGTAAAGAAAACCGCTTAAAATATGATTACTTGCGGTTTCGATGGACTCGCGGAAGCTCGGCACCGCGCCGAGCAGGTCGCGCACGAAATCCATGTAGAGATCCTGATATTTCGGAATGTCGTCTTCCAGATACATCTGCTGGATGCAGAAGTAGAGCCGCTTCACCGGCGTGTTAGCCGTCTCCGCCGTCAGGATGTCCTTCTCGCGCAGGATCGGCGTCTCGCCGTCGATCAGGAATATCGCGCGCGTCTCGGAATTGGTGATGACGCTCTGGCCGATCACGATGCGCTCAAACGGCTTCAATTCGACTCTCAGGGGCACGTTCCGTCTCCCTCGATGCCAGCAGGACCGGCTGCGACAAAATTCTAGCGCGCGCCTGTTCAACTCCGCGTTAAAACCAGCAGCAATTCGCAACACAAAAAAGCGGCGGGGACCAGCCCCGCCGCCGTGACGTCGATGCCCTGCCCCTTTACTGGAGCAGCTTGAGCACGCTCTGCTGCGACTGGTTGGCCAGCGCCAGCGCCGAGACCGCGATCGACTGGCGGGTCGACAGCGCCTGGCTGTTGGCCGCTTCCTCGTTGGTGTCGGCGATGGTCAGATTGGTCGAACCGGTCTGCAGCACGTTGATCAGGTTTTTGGAGAAATTCTGGCGGATCTGCACGATCGACAGGTTGGAGCCGAGCGTCGAGGCCTGCGAGCGCAGGAAGGAGCTGGCAAAGTTCAGCGAGTCGAGCACCTTGTTGGTGGCGACGTTGTCGACGAAGTCGGTGCCGGCATTCAGCGTGCCGAGGCCGAGGCCGGCCGGATCGAGATTGACGCCGGTGATGTTCAGCGTCGACTTGCCGGTTTCGTTGAAGATCAGCTTGAGCTGGTCGCCATTGAGCAGGTTGACGCCGTTGTAGGACGCATCCTGCGACGTGGTTTTGATCTGGTTGATGATGTTGTTGTACTGCGACACCAGGTTGGCGCGCGTCGCCTGCGAATTGGGATCGGCGACGGGGGTCGAACCGGACAGTCCTGCGAACAGCCCGCCCGGATTGGTGGCGGTGCCGCCCAGCGCGCCGATGGTGGAGGACGCGGCGTCGTTGGCGGTGGTGATGGTGATCGCACCCGTCGAATCGACGCTGGCCTGCAGGTTGTTCGACAGCAGCGCGGCGTTGAGCTGATTGATGGTCGAGACCTCGCCGGTACCGGTGCCGAAGGTGATGCTGGTGGCCGGACCGCCGGTGGTCGAGGCGATGGTCAGGGTCTGGCCCGCAAGACCGCCCGTGGCCGCCGTGCCGGCGGTGTTGACGTTGGCGAGGCCGGTGGCGCCGCCGGCCGCGGTGCTGCTGTAACCCGAGATGGTGACCTGCGAGGTCGCGCCGGTGGTGGCCGAGGCGATGCGGAGCTGACCGCCGCTCACGGTGGCCGCAGCGGAGCCGAACTGATCGTTGATCAGGTCGGCCATGTCCTGCGTCGAGAGCGAAGCGGCGTTCAGCGACGTGCCGTGCGCGGTGTTGTAGCCGGTGACCGCGGCCGCATCGAGCGAGATCGCCTGGCTGGTACCATCGACATTGAGGTTGAACGAAACGGTCCCCGAGCTGAGATTGACAGCGGAGAAGCCGGAGCCCGTGAAGGGCGCGGCCGCCGTCGCCGGCGTGGAGGTTCCGAGCAGGTTCGCCCCGTTGGCACCGGGATTGGCGGCCGTCGTCAGTGACGACTTGGTGTAGCCGACCTGCGACTGCAGCGCCTGGTTGGCGATCGACTTGGCGCTGTCGATCAGCTTCTGCAGCGAGGTGATGCCGGTGTTGGCGGCCTGCAGCACCTGCACACCGTTGCCGATGCCGTCCAGCAGGTTGTTGATGTCGCTGGCACGGGCGTCGAGACTCGCCGCGGTGAAGAAATTGGTCGGGTTGTCGAGCGCCGTGTTGACCTTCTTGCCGGTGGCGAGACGGTTCTGGGTGGTGGCCAGCAGGTCGGCCGTCGATTGCAACGACAGCAGGTTCTGGCGAACTGACGCCGTGAGAACGATATCGGACATGGGGGTACCTTCCTGCAACAAGAGCCGACGACAACACGGTCCGCGCGACTTCCGAGGCGGCCGTCTTGTCATCGATTTCTAGAAGGCACCGTTTAAATTATGGTTAAAGCCCGCTTAAATAATGTGATGAACAGAGCGTAAAGATGTGACGGCCGCCCGAACGGCAACCGCGAAAACAAAAACGGCGGGGTTTCCCCCGCCGTTCCGCCGAAATGGAGTGCCTGCCGGATCAGCGCAGGAGCTGAAGCACGCTCTGCTGCGACTGGTTGGCCAGCGCCAGCGCCGAGACCGCGATCGACTGGCGGGTCGACAGCGCCTGGCTGTTGGCCGCTTCCTCGTTGGTATCGGCCAGCGTCAGGTTGGCCGAGCCGGTCTGCAGCACGTTGATCAGGTTCTTGTTGAAGTCCTGACGGATCTGCACCATCGACACGTTCGAACCGAGGGTCGACGCCTGCGAACGCAGCGTGCTCGACGCGTTGTTCAGCGACGTCAGCACCTTGTTGGTGGAGGCGTTGTCGACGAAGTCCGTGCCGCCGGTCAGCGTGGAGAGGCCGAGGCCGGCCGGATCGAAGGTCACGCCGGTGATGTTCAGCGTGGACTTGCCGGTTTCGTTGAACACCAGCTTGAGCTGGTCGCCGTTCAGCAGGTTGGTGCCGTTGAACGAGGAATCCTGCGCCGTCGTCTTGATCTGATCGATGATCTGATTGTACTGCGAGATCAGGTTGGCGCGGGTGTTCTGCGAGTTGACGTCCGCAACCGCGGCATTGACGCCGCTGGTGGTCGCAGCGGACGCCGCCACGGCGATTTCCACCGTGTTCGCGGTGCTGAAGCCCGCGGTCGCCGTCGTCGCCGCGCTGATCGACTGGCTGGCATAGTCGTTGGTCGAGGTGAAGGTCAGACCGCCGGCGGAGTCCAGCGACGCCGTCAGGGAGATGCCACCATCGGACAGCGCCTTGTTGACGTCGGCCAGCGACTTCGAGGTGCCGCCGGTGCCATCGCCGATCGTGACCGTCACGGCGGTTTTACCGGCCATGCTGAAGGTGAACGCAGCGCCGGTGAGCTTGCTGCCGGTGGCGCCGCCGCCCGCGGTGAGGTCGTCCGCGGTCGCCGTGCCCGTGCCGGTGCCGGCGCCGGTGAAGGTCGCGTTGGCCTTCGAGGAGTAGCCCGCGGTGGTCTGCAGAGCCTGGTTGGCGATCGACTTGGCGCTGTCGACCAGCTTCTGCAGCGAGGTGATGCCGGTGTTGGCGGCCTGCAGCACCTGCACGCCGTTGCCGATGCCGTCCAGCAGGTTGTTGATGTCGCTGGCGCGGGAGTCGAGGCCGGCGGCGGTGAAATAGTTGGTCGGGTTGTCGAGCGCCGAGTTGACCTTCTTGCCGGTGGCAAGGCGGGTCTGCGTGGTGGAGAGCAGGTCGGCGGTGGACTGCAGCGAGAGCAGGTTCTGGCGAACCGAGGAGGAGAGAACGATATCAGACATTGTACGCAACCTTTCTGGTGTTACTGACGCAACGTGTACAAGCGTGACGCTGACTTTCGATCAGCGGACCGGGTCACCTTGGAACCCAACCCGCTAAAAAGATGTGAATTGGAACCGGGCAAATGTCCCGCATCACGGTCCGCACCCGCCCTGAAGAAAGCACCGACGCGCTTGAAATAACTGCAATATTTGCGAGCGAGCAGCGCCCGCCCGGGCCCGCGCGTTAAGCCGCCGTTAACCATCATGGGAAAGGATTGCGGAGGCTGGCAACGAATCCGCGCACCGCGCGCAGTGGAGACTATCCGATGGCTCTGAAGGTCGAACTCAAGCCGCACGAGAAAATCATCGTCGGCTCCTGCGTCATCACCAACACCGACCAGCGCGCCAAATTCCTGATCGAGGGCGACAGGCTTCCGGTCCTGCGCGAGAAGGACATCCTGACGCCGGCGACCGCCGACACGCCGTCGAAGCTGATCTATCTGGCGGTGCAGTTGATGTACATTTCCGACTACCCGCAGGACCAGCACGCGATCTATTTTGACCTGATGCGCGATCTTCTGCTGGTGATCCCGAGCGCCGCGCCGATGGTGGCGGAAATCAACAATCACATCCTCTGCGGCGACTATTACAAGGCGCTGAAGGAATCGAAGAAGCTGATCGCCTATGAGAAGCAGCTTCTCGACAACGCGCGTGGCCCAGACGTCCGCGCCGGCCTCTCCACCGCCGCCTGACACGCTTCAAAGTCGAACAGGAATTCGTTTCCGTGATGACCGGGCTCGTCCCGGGCATCCACGTCTTCTGTCTGGCGAAGAGAGCAAAACGTGAATAGCCGGTCTCAATCCGGCCATGGCGCAGGCGTCGGACGATGCTCGATTTTGAAGTCGCTCAGCCCACCGGCAGATATTTCAGCAGGCTGAGCTGATAGAGCGACGACGTCATCTGATAAGACGCCTGCAGGTTGGTCTGCAGCGCCAGAATCTTGGTGACGACCTCGTTGTCGTTGATGCCCTGAATCGAATCGAGCATCGACTGGGCGATGGCGCCGGTCTGGGTCTGGCGGGTCGTCGCCGTCTTGATGGCGGCCTGCGCGCCGGCGAAATCGGACTGGATGTCCTGGATCGACTGCGCGCCCGGATGCACCGCGAGGTTATCGACGATGCGCGAATTCAACGCCGTGAGCTGGCCGTTGGCGTTCGGGTTGCTGGCGTCCGTGGACACCGCGGCATAGACCGCGATCGACTTGAGCTGGTTGACGAAGGCGTCCTCGTTGGCCCGCGCGCCATACTGCACCGAGATCGACTGATCGATGCCGGCGACTGCGGTGCCGCGCGCGGGATCGCTGCCGTTCTCGCCGGTGTACCACGTGACGGTATCGGCCGCCGTGCCGTCACGCAGCGCGACCGGTGGGTTGGATGAGGTATCGACACGCTGCGGCGGCGAGCCGAAGAAATTGTCCGATGCGGTGATGGCGGAGGCGGCCACCAGCGAGGTGTTCGCCAGCTTGCCGACCGCGGTGGTCAGCGCGGCGTTGAGGTTGCCCGCCGTGGCGGTCGGATCAGTGCCGATGGCGAAACTTCCCGCCGGAGCCGGCGTCGTCGACGACGCCGTCAGCTCGATGGTCTCCGACGTGCCGTCCGGAAGATTGAAGGTGAAGCGGAACTTGTCGCCATTGCTCGGATTGGTGCTGCCCAAATCGACCGACATTTCCGGTGCGGCGCCCGGCGGCGACGCCGGCGCGGCCGGGCCGCTCACTGTCGCGCCCGACGACGTGGTGGTGATCGCGCTGAGCTTCAGGCCGAACGGCGAGCCCGCCGCATCCTCGGCGACGGTCACCGCGGTGGGCGACGGCGAGGTGATGACGAGACGGCCGAGCCCGCTGGTGCCGTCCGCCTGCGCCCGCTCGTCGATGAGCTGCTTCAATCCCGCCTGCGCGCCCGAGCCATTGAGAATCACGTCGGCCGATTGCGTAGCCGGCGTGTCGGTGGCGCGGCCGGAGAACAGGTAACGCCCACCCGCCTCGGTGTTGAGCAGCGCGATCATCTGGGTGAACGAGGCCATGGCGGTCGCCTGCCCCGCTGTCTTGCCGGTGTTGTCGAGCGTCAGCGTCGCGCCAGCCGCCGCCGCCTTCACCTCTTTTCCCGCGTTGCTGATACCCTGCAACGACAGGTTTGCGACATTGATCCGGGTGTTGAGAATCGTCGCGGTGTCGGAATAGGCGGCGATGGTGGAAATCTGCGCGCGCAGGCCGGTGGCGGTGCCGGCGGCGTCGCCGAGGCCCGCATAGGTGGTTGACTTCTTGCCGGAGGACAGCTGCTCCGTCAGCGTCTCGAGCTGCGATTTGAGACCGGACAGCGAACTCGCGATATATGCGGTCCGCCCGCTGACGCCATCGATTGTCATGGAAGCCTCACAGCACCTGCATCAAGGACTGGAACATCGAATTCACCGTGGACATCACCCGCGCATTGGCGGCGTAGGCGTTCTGCAGCGCCAGCAGATTGGCCATCTCCTCGTCCATGTTCACGCCCGAGGTCGAATCCATCTTCTTCTGCAACGTCGCCAGCACCACATTCTGACCGTCGGAAACCTGCTGCGCCGTGCTCGCCGCATTGGCCTGCATGCCGAGAAACTGCTGAGTGAAATTCAGCAGCGTCCCCTTGAACGGCGACGACTTCGAGCCGACGCCGGTGCTCGCCGAATAGATGGAGGAGCCGGAGGTGAGCTGCGACAGGATGAAGTCCGAGCGCGTGGTGTCGCCGGACGCCGTGGTCGCGCTGAAGGCGATCAGCCGCGACGGATCCGCGATCAGCCCCGCATTGACCGTGATGCGCCCGGCAAAACCGGTCTGCTGCGCTCCGCCCGCGGTGATCGCGCCGGTGTAGAGATTTCCGCCGTCGGTGAACAGCGCCAGTTGCGGATCGCCACTCACGAGCGAAGTCGCCGTGGTCGTGGTCGAGACGGCGTTGACATCGGAGAGGCCGGCCGCGCCGTCATCCTCGATCTGCAGCGTCGTTCCCGACGGATTGCTGAATTGCAGATGCGCGGTGCCGCCGAGCGCGGCATTCAACTGCGCCGCGATCGACGCCGCGCCGCCCGACAGATCGACGCCGATCACCTCGTCATTGGGATCGACCGTCGCATTGTTCGACAACGGCAATACCGACGGATCACTGACGCCGATGATCGACAGATTGCGCTGCTGGCCAGTGATCGTGTCCGTATAGGTGATGTGAATCGCATTGCCCGGCTGCAGCGTGCTGGTATCGACACTGTAGGCACCCGCGCCGTCGGGCGCCATGCTGGTGGTCTTGTCCGACAGCGCGCCGGCCATCGCCGACGCGAGCTGATCCACCTGCGCCTGGGCCTGCACCAGCGTATTGTCGCGCATGTCGAGATAGGCCGCGATCGCGCCCGACCGGATCGCGCCGGTGGCGATCATATCGATGCTGCCGCCACCCTGGAAATTGAGGCTGATGGTGCCGAGATTGCTTTTCGCCGGATCGGCATCCCACACCGTGTTCGGCGTCACCGTGCCCTGCGCGTTGAAGGACATCTGCGCCGCGCTCATGCCGCTGACGAGTTGCACGCCGCTGCCGGTGTAGACCTGAACCTGATTGCTGCTGTCGGTGACGACGCGAACATCCATCAGGCTGGAAAGCTGCGTGATATACTGGTCGCGCTGATCCATCAGCGACGCCGAGGCGGCATCGAGGGTAGTCGTGCCCTGCAATTGCTTGTTGATGGCGGCGATCTGCGCCATCGCGTTGTTGGCGACGGCGACTGCGTTGTTCAATCCGCTCTCGGCGCTGGCGCGCAGGCTCTGGATGCCTTGGCTGGCGGAATTGAGCTGCTGCGCCATCGCCTGCGCGGCGTTGAGCACCGTCGTGCGCGCCGAATGCGAGTCCGGGCTGGTCGAGAGCGCCTGCAGCGACGTGGTCAGCGTGTTGAATGCCGCCTCCAGCGTGCTGGTTGAACTCGGATCGCCGTAGACGTTTTGCAGGTTGCTGAGAAAGTTCGCGCGGACACTGGCGTAGGACGCGCCCGAGGTCTCGGTGCGCAATTGCGTCTGAACGTATTCGTCGAGGGTACGGTTGACGCCGAGGGTCTGCACCCCTGTGCCCGCCGTGGTCGCGACCTGATTGATGGTCTTGCGGACGTAACCCGGCGTTTCCGAATTTGCGACGTTCGACGACACTAGCGCGAGCGCCGCCTGGTTCGCCCGGATGCCCGACATCGCCGTTGAAAGCGCCTGACTCAGACCCATGATACGCAGTCCATCTCAGATCGAAACACGCGACGGCCCGATGCCGTCATCGCAACACGTTCAGCAGATCCTGCGCCATCTGGTTGGCGGTGGTGATGACCTTGGTGTTCGCCGAATAGGCCTGCTGGGTGACGATCAGCTTGGTGAATTCGTCGGCGATATCGCTGTTCGATCCCTCCAGCGACGATCCCTTGATGGTGCCGCCCTTGCCGAAGATCGCCGGCCCCGACTGGTCGGTCATCTCGAACGCGCCGCCATCGACGCGCTTGAGGAAGTTGGCGCCGTTGAAGGTCGCGATCACGATCTGCGCCAGATCGATGTTGCGGCCGTTGGAATAGCTGCCGACCACGCGGCCGTCGTCGCCGACGGCGACCGTCTGCAACGAGCCGGCCGGAAAACCGTCCTGATGGACGTCGTTGACCTGCGCGTTGCCGTTGGTGTCGGCGAACTGCGTCAGGCCGCTCGCGCCGAAATTCATCGTGATGTTGCCAAGCGCGATGCCGTTGACGGTCGGGCTGCTCAGCGTCACCGAGGCCACGGCGGGAGACATCTGGCCGTTGGCGGCGAAGGTGAAATTGGTGCCGACGTTCTGCCACGCCACGTCGGTGCCGGTGGCGTTCGGATCGACCTGATAGAACAGGTTCCAGGTATCGGTGTGGCCCGCGCCGAGCGTGGCGCTGTCGGTTTTGGCCCAGCGGAATTGCAGGCTCACGGGCGAGCCGGAGATGTCATAGGCGGTGGTGGCGCCGCCGGCGATCGATTCGGCGATGAAATTCTGGCTGTCGGAGCCGATCACCGTGCCCGCGCCGGCGACCGTCGGATCGACGGTGAAGTCGGCGACCGTGAGCAGCTCCGAGCCGGGCACTGACTTGTCGTGCTTGGAGGTCAGCGGATAGCTCGCGAGATTGGCGCGATAGGACACCGTGGTGGTCGGTTGCGCCGGCAGGAAGTCGCTGCCGAATTTCAGCACCTGCGGATTGCTTCCGGTCGGGTTGCCGGTGGTCGGGTCGATCGGAATGCCTTCGAGATAATAGCCCGCGCCGTTGACCAGATAGCCGTTCTTGTCGAGGGTGAAGTCGCCGCGGCGGGTATAGTTGTCGACGCCGTTGAAGACCGGCGTGTTGTCGGCGACGTTGGCGGGCTTCTGCACCACGAAGAAACCGTCGCCGCTGATCGCCATGTAGGTGGCGACGGAAGCGTTCTGGATGTCGCCGGACACGGTGTTGGTTTCGCGCGACGCCGTGGCGACGCTGCCGGCGAGCTGGTTGGTGACACCGGTCTGGGGAATGAGATCAATGAAGCTGGTGTCGATGCGCTTGAAAGCAGTGGTCTGCGAGTTCGCGATATTGCCGGAGATGTTCTCCAGCGCGTAGGACTGCGCGCGCAGGCCGGCAACGGACGTGGTGAGAGCGCCAAAGATACCCATTACGTTGTCTCCAACTTCGATCCGGGGCGGCCCGCCGGGATGTCGATCTTGATGGCCGCATGCGAAGGGGAGATCGCAAGCTCCGTGCCAGAGCAGCGCACGCAATGAAATCAATGCGATAAACGAAATGCCCCGGCGCGGAAGCCGGGGCACAATTGCCTAGCGGGCAAGAATTGCCGGGACGGGAGGACGCGTCGCGCTCAGCTCGGCGTGACGCCTGCGGGCCGGAACGACAGCGCGAGGCCGTTCATGCAATAGCGCAGGCCGGTGGGCTGCGGGCCGTCGTCGAAGACGTGACCGAGATGGCCGCCGCAGCGGCGGCACAGGGTTTCGGTCCGCACCATCATGAAGCTCGTGTCCCGCTTCTCGACGATGGCGCCCGGCAGCGCGCGATAGAAGCTCGGCCATCCGGTGCCGCTGTCGAACTTGGTGTCGGAGGAGAACAGCGGCAGGTCGCAGCCGGCGCAGGCGAAGGTGCCCTTGCGCTTTTCTTTGTTGAGCGGGCTGGAGAACGGCCGCTCGGTGCCGGCCTCGCGCAGCCCGTGATATTGCGCGGGCGACAACTGCTTGCGCCATTCGTCCGGTGTCTTGACGATTTCGAATTTTGTCGCGTCCGTCGCCTCGACAGCACGGGCATCGCCGCCGAGCCCGAGCCGGCGTCCCAGCGGCAACGCGGCGAGGCCGAGGGCGGAAGCCAGCAGAATTCGACGGTCGATCATGGTCTCGGCTCCGGTCATACGTCAGTGCGGATCGAAATTAACGCGGCCGCGGCGGAAGCCTGCTCACTTTCACGCGAGACGGTCCGTTTTCACCGCCGCCATTCGCGCGGCCCGCGCCGTCTCCCGCACCTGCTCCCGGTGGCGCGACCGCTCGCGCAGCCGCGACAGCGCGCCCGCCGCCGCGGACTGTCCGCGCGCCCACGCGTCGGCCGCCTGCCCGGCGATCCGCCCCGCCGTGCCGCCGGCCCACACCAGTTCGAACGGCGCGAACTGCCGCCAGTTCCGGTCGCCATCGACGATACCCCGCGCCACCAGCAGGCCGCCTGTCGCGGTGGTGGCGAGGCCCTGTCGGCCGAAACCGCCGAGCACCCAGACCCCGGGCTGGAATTCGCCGATCTGCGGCATGGCATGCACGGTCTGGCCGAACACGCCGCTCCACGCCTCAGTGATCTCCACCGGCGCGAGTTGCGGAAACACCGTGGCGATGCGGCGGCGGATGCGTTTGGCATGGCGGGCGGGATCGCCCTGCCACACCGTCTCCGGGCCGGACCACATCAGCCGGTCGCCCTCGACCACGCGGAACTGGTCGATGCCGTCGCCGTCGGTGACCGCGCCCTGAAAGGCGATGGCCTCCGCGAGCCGTTCGCCGAGCGGCGCGGTGACAGCGACGTAGCGCCACAGCGGCAGCAGCGTCGAAGCAAGACGGCGGCCCGGCTCGCCGAGGTGGACGTTGCCGGCGAGCACGATGTGAGTGCAGCGCAGCTTCGCTGAGGGCGTCACCACGCGCTTGCGGATGCCGGTGGGATCGATGCCGACCACCGGCGTGTCCTCGAAGATCCGCGCGCCCGCCGACTCGGCGAGTGCGGCGAGGCGATGGACGTAGCGCCGGCCGTCGATCTGGAACGCCTGCGGATAATGGATGGCGTGGAAATAGCGGTCGGACTTCAGCGTGGCGCGCACGCGCTCGGTTTGCCAGCCTTCGACCTCGGTGGCGAAGTCCTCGCCGAGCATCTGCAGCCGGCCGATGATGCGGTCGCCGATATCGACCGTCGAGACCTCGAGCGCACCCCCGGTCAGCGCAAGGGGCGGCATGGCGGCATCTGTCGCGGTGGCGCGCACGTAGTCGGCGCCCTCCTGCGCCAGCGCCCATAGCGCGCGCGCGTCGTCGAACCCGACGCGCTCGATCAGATCGGCGGGCGCGAGGCCGTAGCCCGGCATCACGCTGCCGAGATTGTGGCCCGACGCATTCCAGCCGATACTGCGGCCTTCCAGCACCGCGACGCTGACGCCGCCTCGCGCGATCTCGCGCGCCGCTGTCAACCCGGCGAGCCCCGCGCCGATGACGCAGACATCGACGTCCAGATCGAAGGCGAGGCGCGGCCGGCCGGCTTCGTCCGCCGCCGCAGCCATGGTCGGTGTCGCAGTCGAGACCGCAGCCGGGGCCGCCGTGTCGATGCCGTTCGGGTCTGGAAGGGAGTCCGCCATATTCGGGTGCTGGAACGTCTTCGTTCTGGAATGTTTAGGTGCGCGACTGGCCGCCACCTTGTCCCTCCCCGTCTTGTACACTATTCCGGACCCTGCTCCAGCCTTCCGACACGGGATTGCCCCATGCGCCGTTTGATCCTGATGCGACACGCCAAGACCGAACGGGACGCGCCCTCGGGCAAGGACCAGGACCGCCGCCTCGACGCGCGCGGCCACGCCGATTGCGCGGAGATGGCGACGTGGCTGGCGCGGAGCGGATATATGGCCGATCTCGTGCTGGTGTCGACGGCGACGCGCGCGCAGGAGACGTGGCAACAGGTGAACGCCGCGATTCCGTCGTTGCAGGCCGAGCACCTGCCGGAACTTTACGGCGCCGGTCCCTCCGACCTGCTGCACGCGGTTCACGCCGAGACCACGCCAATGACCAAGACCGTGCTGGTGATCGGCCACAATCCCGGCCTGCACGAACTGGCGCTGGCGCTGACCGCGAGCGGCGATGCGGCCGGCCTGCAGGCGCTGGCCTCGAACCTGCCGACCTCGGGCATCGCGGTGATCGATTTCGCCATCGACGACTGGAACGATGTCGGCTTCCGCAGCGGGCGGCTGATCTGCTTCGCCAGCCCGAAATTGCTCCGGGACAAATCCGGCGGCGGCGACTGAGCACGCGCGGCGCGCGGGCTTGCATCGACGCGGTCCTGTCTGCATCGTGGGTCATCGCGGCCCCGACCCGGAGCGACCGATGTTCAAGCGCATTCTAGTCCCCATCGACCTCGCCGACACCGATCTCGCCAAGCCCGCCATCGAGACGGCGGTATCGCTTGCTAGTGCTTCAGGCGGCACCGTGCGGCTCGTCAACGTCATGCCGATGACGCCGGTGATGCTGGCCGAATACGTGCCGCCGGATTTCGACGCGCAGCAGCGGGAGTCGTCCGAGGAGGCGCTGGCCATCGTCGCCGCCGAATCCGGCGTCGACGCCGGACGGATTTCCGTCACGGTGCGGCAGGGCGGCATCTATCACGAGGTACTCGAGGAGGCCGCCGCGATCGGCGCGGACCTGATCGTGATGACCTCGCACCGGCCCTCGATGCAGAGCTATTTCCTCGGCTCCAACGCCGGGCACGTGGTGCGCTACGCCAAATGTTCGGTGCTGGTGGTGCGGCCCTAAGGCAGCAGGTCGGCGGGCAGTGCGTCGAAGGTGTAGCTTCGCGGCCGATTGCGCCGCAGGAAGTTGCCGACCTGCCAGATGAACCACGCCGCGAACCCCGCGAGAAACAGCGCCCCGGCCAATTGCGCCGTCAGCAGCGCCCGCACCATGAGGCCGGCAAGGGCGATGGCAATCAGCGCCATCACCACGAGCCCCGCCGCATAGAGCAGCGGATGGATGCCCGCCGTGAGGCGGACATGGCCGCCCGCCGTCGCCAGCCGCCGGTGCAGTTCGACCACGAAGGCGCGATAGTCGTCGTCCTGCCGCGCCATCATCGCGATCGAATGCAAGGTGGTGGAGAACAGCGTCGCGCGCTGGCCGGACGTATCCTCGATGTCCATGCGAAAGCGCCACGGCTGCATCGACGCGGGACGATAGGACAGCCTGACGGCGGCGATGGTCGCAAGCGGCCACACCTGCGAGCGGGTGCCCTGCCACAGCAATCCCGCCTCGGTCAGTTCGAACCGCCGCGCCCCGCCCGCCAGCGACGACTTGAAGATATAGTGCGTGCCATCGCCCGAAGCGGCCTCTGTGGTCCGCACACTCCTGCCCTTGGCTTTCGACCGCGCCGGCATCGACACATCCCCATTTTCCATCGCGCCGCGCGCGACGCCCCTGCGCCGCTTGCGCGCGGGCGCGACTGTATCCTACAAGATCGCAGGCGCGGGAAGAACCGCGCATGTCCCGGCCTCACCGATCGTCGCAGCATGGCCCAACCCGTCCGATTTCCGCGCCACTTCATTCTCGCCGGAGCGATGCTGCTCGGCGTGCTCCTGACGCTGGGCCTGCACGTCATCATCCAGCGCTTCGACCTCAACATCGCCGACCTGTGGCGGCCCGATGCGGCGGACCTGATCCCGGCCCGCGCGGCGCTGGCGTGGTGGCTGATCTCGGCCGCGGCCTTCGTCACCGGCTATATCGCCGCTACCCTGATGGACGGCGCCATCGCCGGCCAGATGTCTCCGCGCATGCGCCGGTTCCTGATCGTGGTCGGCGTCGTCCTGGCGGCGGCCGCCGGGCAGGCGGCGTCGGCGCCGAGTCCGATGCCATCCCTGCCGGGCGTGGCGGCCGGGCTCGCCGCCCTCGTCCTCGGCGCCGGGCTGGCGTTCTGCGGCGCGCATTTCGCGTTGCGCCGCGCCTGACGGCAAAACGTCGCATGGCCACGGGGCGCCACGCCGGATCATGCTGCGCCGGCCGCGACCGTCGGAACGGAACACCCGCCCTTTGAAAACATGGGCTCGCAGGACTACATGATTTGAGACGACACAGTTAACGGGACGGCAGGCGGCGACGCGGATCATGCGTGATCGCGAAACTGATCCAGATCATTGTGAAACGACAATTATAAACGACCCTTATAATGTGAAGCAGACATGACAGCGGGCCATTCCCTGCCTTCTTTGCGCCGCACAACGAGCTGTTTTCCGAAGACCGGATTTGGCGTATGAGTCCCCCCGCAGCCGCTTGCTCACTGTCGCCTCAATCGGCTTCTATGGTTTGTGCGCCCCGCCGGGAGGATCAATGCAGCACTTGTTGAGCAAGCTCGGGCTCGTCTTTCGAGAGAAAATCGGCTGGAAGGCAGTCGGGATTGCAGCGAGCGTTCTGATCGTCACCGTGGCGATCATGCATCTGTTCCGGACACTCCGGGGCGTGGACATGGCCATCGTGCTGAGCGCGCTGGCGGAGAAGTCGCATGGCCAGATCGCGCTTGCCGCGCTGTGCGTGCTGTGCGCGTTCTTCACCCTGACATTTTATGATCTGTTCGCGCTGCGCACCATCGGCAAAAACCACGTGCCCTATCGCATCGCGGCGCTGTCGAGTTTCACCAGCTACACCATCGGCCACAACATCGGCGCCACCGTGTTCACCGGCGGCGCGATCCGCTTCCGGATCTATTCCGACTGGGGGCTGAGCGCGATCGACGTCGCCAAGATCTGTTTCATCTCGGGGCTGACGTTCTGGCTCGGCAACACCTTCGTGCTCGGCATCGGCATGATCTGGCATCCGCAAGCCGCGGCGTCGATGGACCTGCTGCCGGAAACCATCAACCAGCTGATCGGCGCCGGCCTGCTGGCCGGCATCGCCGCCTATCTGGCCTGGATCGCCACCGGCCAGGGCCGCCGCCAGCTCGGCAAGGACGGCTGGAAAGTGGTGCTGCCGTCGGCGCCGCTGACGCTGCTCCAGATCATGATCGGCGTGGTCGATCTCGGCTTCTGCGCGCTGGCGATGTATCTGCTGGCGCCGTCGCATCCCGCGCTCGATTTCGTCACCCTCTCGGTGGTGTTCATTCTCGCCACCCTGCTCGGCTTCGCCAGCCACGCTCCCGGCAGCCTCGGCGTGTTCGACGCCGCGATGCTGATCGGCCTGCCGATGCTCGGCAAGGAGGAACTGCTGGCGTCGCTGCTGGTGTTCCGCATCCTCTATTTCCTGATCCCGTTCGCCACCTCGGTCACCATCATGGGCGTGCGCGAATTGTGGCTCAGCGTGCTGGTGCCGTGGCAGCAAAGCCGCAAGCTGCGCCCTGCCCCCGCGGTGGCCAAGACCTCTCCGCCACCGCCGCCGAGCACCAAGCAGGCGGCCGAATAGCGCAGCCGGTATCCGCCCTGGAGATCGCGCGCCGGTCTCGGCGCTGAAGGGTTCGCGGCGGCCGGGCCGGATTCCGCCGGATTCCCCTCATTTTGGCCTTATCCGTCGGTTTCAAACAGGCATGAGTTCCATGCACTTCTTTGCTTTTCCATTCCGGACCGTCCTGCTCGCCGCAGCGTTGCTCGCCGCGCCCGGCGCGACCGCGATCGCCCAGACTCCGGCTCAGGTTCCGGCTCCGTTGGCGGCACCCTCCGCTCCCGCGCTGCAGATTTCCTGGGAAGTCCGCAACCGCTTCCGGCTGTTTCGCGAGGAGCGCGATTTCAAGTTGCAGGCCGAGGCGCTGGCGGGCCGCAGCATCCTCGCCGCCGAAGAGATGCTGGCGACCCAGAGCGACGGCCGCGGCTGGGCCCGCAACACGGTGGGGCGGCTGTGCATCGACGCCGCCGGCCGGGTCAGCCGGCCCTGCACCCGCGACGGGGTGAAGGAGGATTATCTCGCGCCGGTGGACCATGCCGTCAGCGTGCGGCTGGCCGGCGCGGTGCCGGTCGGCGCGGTGTGCGCCTGGTCGTTCGACGACGGCGATCCGCCGCAGCAGTCCACGGCGGATTGCAGCGAGCCTATCAACCTGCGGGTGCGCTACGGCCGCACCACCGCCGTCACCGTCGATGTCTCCGGCGGTTCGGAGACGGTGCAGCATGTCACCGGCGAGATCGCGGTGCGCGATGTCCTGATCGCCGGGCTCGGCGACTCGATCGCCTCCGGCGAAGGCAATCCCGATCGCCCGGTGGCGCTGTCCGATGAAGGTTTCTGCTTCCGCTCCTACCTCGGCGGCGCGTCGAGCACCTATTTCCGGCCGAGCCGCGCCAACTTCAAGGGCGGCCGCGCCTGCGACTCCGACGGCAACAGCCTGCAGAACTGGCAGCGCGCCGGAGCGCAATGGTTCAATCCCGCCTGCCACCGCTCGCTCTACAGCTACCAGACGCGCGCAGCCATCGCGCTGGCGGTGCAGAACCCGCAGATCGCGGTAACCTATCTGCCGCTGGCCTGCACCGGCGCGACCATCGCCGAAGGGCTGTTCGGCGCGCAGCGCGCGCGCGAATGCGTCGTCGGCAAGAACGGCCTGACCTGCCAGGGCACGGTCAACGCCCAGATCGCCGAACTGCGCGAGGCGATGGCGGCGGCCACCCAGCGCCAGCCGTCGCGCCAGCTCGATCTCGTGCTGCTGTCGGTGGGCGCCAACGACATCAACTTCTCCGGCCTCGTCGCCGATGTGATCCTCGAAAGCGGCACCGAGCGGACGCTGTCGCGCCGCACCGGCGTCCTCGGCACCGTGGACGAGGCCCGCGCAACGTTGCGAACCGAACTGCCGCAAGGCTTCAGCCGGCTGCGGCAGGCGCTGAAGCCGCTGGTGGGCGGCGACCTGTCGCGCGTGATCTATGTCTCCTACGGCAATCCGGCGCTGGTCGGCGGCGCGCCGTGCCCCGGCGGCCGCGCCGGCTTCGACATCCATCCGTCGTTCGGCGCCGATCCGCAGCGCCTCGCCGAGGTGGCGAATTTCGTGCAGAACGAATTCCTGCCGCAGATCAAGAATCTCGCGCAGTGCAGCGGCGGCGTGCTGTGCGGCGACCGCCGCGCCGACCGCATGACCTTCGTCGATCAGCATCAGGCCGAATTCGCCAATCACGGCTTCTGCGCCCGCGCCGACAGCGATCCGGCGTTCGACCGGCAATGCTTCTCCCCGACCGGGGACAGCTTCGTGGCGGACATCGTCGCCGGAGCGTCCAATCCCCTCGCCTGCGGCCAGGGCGCGAGCGACTTCCGCGCCTATGCGCCGCGCGCGCGCTGGATCCGCGACGCCAACGACAGCTATTTCGCGGCGATGACCTATCCGCAAGCGGCGAAATCGACCAACCAGCCGACCGACATTCACGATGCGACGTGGGGCGTGCTATCGGCGCTCTATGGCGGCGCGATCCATCCGACCGCCGAAGGCCACGCGGCGATGGCGGACGCGGCATTGCCCGCGATCACGTCGGTGCTCGGCCTCGTCCCCGCCGACGCGGCGGTGATCAGCGCACCGCTGGCGCCGGTGACGCAGGATCAGGCGCAGTAGTCCTGGATCGTCATCGCCGGGCCGTAGCCGTTCGAAGAACGGCGTCGCTTCCGCTCGCCTATGGTCCCTGCCATCCACGTCTTTTTTTCCTTTTCACTCATGGCCAAGACGTGGATCACCGGGACAAGCCCGGTGATGACGACAGTGAATGCCGAAGCGAAAGGAGACGATATCGAATTTGCGCCGCCGCGCTCAGTTCACGCCGAGCTTCTTCTGCAGACTCGACGACGAGGTGGTGTACTGGAACACCACGCGCTTGTCCGGGAACACATAGCGGCTGGCCTTCTGCGACATCAGCGCGCCCTCGTGGAAGCCGGACAGGATCAGCTTCAGCTTGCCGGGATAGGTGTTGATGTCGCCGATGGCGAAGATGCCCGGCACGTCGGTCTCGAACGCCTCGGTGTCGACCGGGACCAGGTTGTTCTCCAGCCTGACGCCCCAGTTCGCCACCGGACCGAGCTTCATGGTCAGCCCGAAGAACGGCAGCATGGTGTCGCAATCGACCCTGAAGGTCTGGTTGTCGTTGCCCTTCAGCAGCGCGCCCGACAGCATGCCGTTGTCGCCTTCGAGGCCGGTGACCTGACCGATCCTGAGATCCATCTTGCCGGCGGCGACGAGCTGGCGCATCTGCTCGACGCTGTGGGGCGCGGCGCGGAAATCGTCGCGCCGGTGCAGCAGCGTGACGCGCTTGGCGATCGGCTGGAGATTGAGCGTCCAGTCGAGCGCGGAATCACCGCCGCCGACGATCAGCAGCGACTTGTCGCGGAACTGCTCCATCTTGCGCACGGCGTAGTACACCGAGGTGCCCTCGTAGGCCTCGATGCCCGGCACCGGCGGCCGCTTCGGCTGGAACGAACCGCCGCCAGCGGCGATCACGATCACCTTGGCTTCGAACACCGTGCCCGCGTCGGTGGTGGCGCGGAACAGCGGATCGCCGATCTTCTCGATGGTCTCCACCATCTCGTTGAGATGGAAGGTCGGGTTGAACGGCTTGATCTGCTCCATCAGGGCATTGGTGAGGCCTTGCCCCGTCACCACGGGCACGGCGGGGATGTCGTAGATCGGCTTCTCCGGATACAGCTCCGCGCACTGGCCGCCGACCTTGTCGAGAATGTCGACCAGATGCGCCTTCATATCGAGCAGGCCCAACTCGAACACCGCGAACAGACCGCAGGGGCCTGCGCCGATAATGAGAACGTCGGTCTTGATCGTATCGGTCATGCGCGCTCGTCGTCGGTTGGGAATGGGACGGGATCGTTCGGGAGCGGCCGGAAAAACGCCGTTTCCGCAGGTTTGTCTAGCCAAGACCGCCCGGTTGGGAAAGAGCTAATTGAGCACGGCG
The DNA here is from genome assembly GCA_017308495.1 of Afipia sp. GTDB lineage: Bacteria > Pseudomonadota > Alphaproteobacteria > Rhizobiales > Xanthobacteraceae > Afipia. The sequence goes on along the minus strand of JAFKES010000070.1, from coordinate 25,941 downwards.
CAGCCGCCATAACGTCTTGTGCGACGGCGAGTTTTCCCGCTATTCAGGAGGCGATCCGGAGACCGACCCCTTGAACGCGCCGATCCGCACCCGCACCACCTTCCGGCTGGAAGACTATCCCTTCCGCATGGCCGACAACGTCCGTTACAGCGACCTCGATCCCAACAAACACGTCAACAACGCGATCTACGCCACCTATTTCGAGACCAGCCGCGTCACCCTGCTGCGCAGCGGCGACCGCGGCCTGATGCCACGGGGCTTCAGCTGGATGCTGGTGCATCTCGCCATCGATTTCCGCGCCGAGATGCATTGGCCGGGCCGCTTCGATCTCGGCATCGGCATCGTCAAGCTGGGGCGGACCTCTTCCACCTTCGAACAGGTGGTGTTCGCGAACGGGGTGTGCACCGCGTCCGCCGAGACAGTGACGGTTCTGGTCGATGCCGAGACCCGCAAGCCGACGCCGCTGACGCCGGAGATCATCGAGCGGTTTCAGCCGTGGCTGCTGCGCCGCTAAAGCCGGTCATGTTTTAGGGGAAGCGGATTGATCCGCCGTGGCCGGACTTGTCCCGGCCATCCACGTCTTGTTTCGTCGAAATCCTCGAGACGTGGATGTCCGGCATAGAACCGGAAATGACGGCAGTTGATGGCGTCCGAACCAACACCCTCTGGCGCGCTACTCTGGCGCGCTTGCTATGCCTGCCGCTCGGGCGTCGTCACCGTGAGGCCCTCGAGGTCATCGGTCACCTTGATCTGGCACGACAGCCGCGAATTCGGCCGCACGTCGTAACCGAAATCGAGCATGTCTTCTTCCATCGGCGTCGGCGGACCGACCTTCTCGCGCCACGCTTCGTCGACATAGACGTGACAGGTCGCGCAGGCGCAGGCGCCGCCGCATTCCGCCTCGATGCCCGGAATCGCGTTGCGGATCGCAGCTTCCATGACCGTCGCTCCAACGTCCACATCCACGGTGCGGGTGGTGCCGGAGTGATCGGTGAAGTTGATCTTGACCATGATTGCTCGATTTATCCGTGAATTGTTCCGATGGGGCTGACCTATAACGGGTCAGTTCATGGGACGCCAGCGATTGCGGGGCGAAGGCGTCAGATCACGAGCGCTTCAGCATCCGGCCGATTTCGTCCCGCGCCTCTGCCACGGCGCGCTGCAGTTCGGCCAGCGCCGCCGACGGCTCCGCGCCGTCGCGCAACGCGGTTTCGAGCGCCAACGCGGCCTCCGCAACCCGGAACGCGCCGACGGCCCGCGCCGATCCCTTCAGCGTATGCGCCAGCGCGGCGGCATCCGCCGGAACGACGGCGAGGCGCGCCGCCAGATCCTGGCTCTGGGCGGCGAACAGCGCGAGGACCTCGGTTTCGAGCGCGGGCTCGCCGAGGGTCATGCGACCGAGGTGCTGGACGTCGATGGCGGTGTCTTCGGGGACCAGCGGAGGCGACGGCATCCAGCTCAACCTCTCCATATGGACTGTCATGGCGAACCCGAAATCGCTGGCGCGCGCGAACCGGTTTTCGGCGCGTCGCGTCGTCAGACAATCATGCCAATGGTTAACGGATCGTATGTCGCGATGGTCCCCGCACGCCATGATTCTGCCGTTCTTTAGCCGTGCCAACGCCGCAAAATACCGAAGTGCTTTCTAAAACTGTTGATTTCTGAAAGCGTTAACCCTTCGCGCGTTAACGATGATTAAAAATCTATTAACCGGTCCCATTTCATTCGAGGGGCCGAGCCAATAGGATGTTTGCGGAAGTGCGGGACAAGCAGCGGGACGATCAGCGACTTCAACTTCCGCAGTGATCGAAGGTATCGGGGCAACATTCGAGGCGCGCGACGGCCATCAGCGCGGCCAGCCTTCGGGTGCGTAAAAATAAAGGCGTAAGCGACACATGGCGAAGAATCCGAAGGTCAAGGACCCAACCGAAGCCGCCCTTTCGGCGATCCAGGAAGCCCTCAACATCAGCGATCTGCCCCCGTCCGACGCCGACCGGGACCGGACCGGACATGCCGCCAGCCCGCACGAGCCCACCCTCGGACCCGTCAGCCGCTCCGCAGGCCCCGCCGCCGACAGTCTCGATGCCCCGGATTTCGGCCGGCCGGCCGCCAATGACGACCAGGCCACCATCGGCGCCATCCTCCAGACCATTCAGAACGGCCGGCCGCGGCGCAGCGCCTATACCATCGCGACGCTGTTCTCGGGCCTGTGGATTCTCGGCGTGGGCTTCCTCGCCTTCGCATTCATGCCCGCGCTCGAAGCCATTATCGGCAAGGGCTCCGGCGGCATTCTGGCGCTGCTTGGCCTGCTCGCCGTCGTCGTCGCGCCGCTGGTGCTGTTCTATGCGCTGGCGAGCCTCGCCTGGCGCAGCCAGGAACTGACCATGATCGCGCAGTCGATGGCGCACATGGCGGTGCGCTTCTCCGAGCCCGAGCACGTCGCCAATGCCGGCATCGTCACCGTCGGCCAGGCGATCCGCCGCGAGGTCGCCGCCATGGGCGACGGCGTCGAACGCGCCATCGCCCGCGCCGGCGAACTCGAAGCTCTCGTCGCCAACGAAGTATCCTCGCTGGAGCGCGCCTACAGCGACAACGAAGTGCGCATGCGCGCCCTGCTGCAGGACATCGCCGTGCAGCGCGACAACCTCGTCGGCCAGGCCGAACAGGTCCGCAACGCCATTTCCGGCGTGCAGGTCGACCTTCGCCAGGACATCGCCCTGATCAGCGACGCCATCGCCGCGCGCGTCGACGAAGTGGCGCTGAGCATCACCGGCGCGCTCGAGGAACGCAGCGAGCACATCACCCGCGCCATGAACACCGCCGGCGACGCCATGATCATCGCCCTCGGCGAGCGTGGCGGCGACCTGCTCGACCGTCTGGAGGAAGCCAGCACCCAGACCGCCGCCAGCGTGCTCGACGCCAGCGAGAAGCTGACCGCGAGCCTCAACTTCAAGACCGGCCACGTCCATGAGGAATTCGCCGATCTCGCCGATCGCGTCCACGACGTCCTCAACGAGCGCCTCGACCGCATGACCGCGGAATTCGCCGACCGATCGAGCGCGATCGTCGACGGCGTCGCCGCGCGCTCGGAGGTGATCGTCTCCAGCGTCGCCGAACGTACCGAACAGATCTTCGAGTCGCTGCGAAACGCCGGCGACACCCTGCTGTCCGAGATCGACCAGCGCGGCAACCACGCCGCCGAGCGGATCGAGGATGCCGGCAACCGCCTCGCCGACCGCGTCCTCACCAGCGGCGACAAGGCGAGCGAAGCCCTCGACGTCACCGCCACCACGCTGGTGGCCAAGGTCCTGAGCCAGACCGAGAGCGCACACGAGGCGCTGACCCAGCAGATCGGACTGTTCGACGGACTGGTGAAGGACCAGGGCGCCGAACTGGCCGAGAAGTTCGCACGCGACAGCGGCACGCTGGGCGCGCTGATCACCCGCCATATCGCCGAGTTCGACCGCACCGTGAAGACCTATGGCGGCGAGATCGTCGAGCGCCTCGGCCAGCACACCCAGGACATCTCCGACAATCTCAAGACCTATATCGACAGCTTCGACGGCCGGGTCACCGCTCATAGCGACCAGATTCACACCAGGCTCGACCAGAGCCTGAGCGGCTTCCAGAATTCGCTGCAGCAGCGCGTTGACAATCTCGACACCTCGCTGGTCGGCAAGATCGCCTCGCTCGACGAGGCCGTGCTCAACCGCATGAAAGCGGTGGAAGTCTCCTTCGACGCCCGCGCCGCCGCCTTCGGCGACACGGTGGCGAGCCGCGCCGCCGCCTTCACCTCGACGATCGACGCCCGCACCCACACCTTCATGGACGCGATCGACAGCCGCGCCGCGGCCTTCACCGAGGTCGTCGACAACCACACCACGGCCTTCACCGAGACCATCGACGGCCGCACCACCGCGTTCACCGATACCATCGACGCCCGCACTGCCGCGATCACCGAGAAGATCGACACCGGCGCCACCGCCTTCGCCACCATCGTCGATGCGCGCACCGCCGCCATTACCGATGCCTTCGACAGCCGCACGTCGTCGTTCGCCTCGCTCGCCGACGCGCGCACCGCGGCCGTCATCGACACTTTCGAAAGCCGCGCCGCGACCTTCGCCGACATGGTGGAGCGGCACAATGCGACGGTGGCCGACAGCTTCGACAGCCGCGCGGCCGCGTTTGCCGACGTGGTCGAAAGCCGCACCGCCGCCGCCCTCAACACCTTCGAGAGCCGCACGGCGAGCTTCGCGGACATCGTCGATATCCGTACCGCCGCGGTGGCGAATGCGTTCGACAACCGCGCCACCACTTTCGCCGACCTCGTCGAGGCCCGCACCGCCGCCTTCTCCGACATCGTCGAGAAGCACACCGCGGCCGTGGCCGACACCTTCGACAACCGCGCCGCGACCTTCGCCAGCATCGTCGAGGCCCGCACCTCCGCCATCGTCGATGCGTTCGAGAACCGCACCGCGACGTTCAACGGCCTCGTCGACAACCGCACCGCCACCATGGTCGGCGCCTTCGACAACCGCAGCGCCGCGTTCAGCGACATGGTCGAGACCCGCGCCAGCGAGATCGCCAACCTGATCGACCTGCGCGGCACCACGCTGATCGGCGCAATGACCGCCGGCGTCGAGGGCATCGCCAGCGCCCTCACCACCCGCGTCAAGGACATGCAGACCAGCCTCGAATTCAATGTCGGCACAATGGCGTCCGACATCGGCGCTCGCGTCGCGCAGTTCGAGAACCTGCTCGACGCCCGCGTCGAGGCTGCGGCGAACCGCGTCGCCACTAGCGGCCAGCACGCCGCCGACATCCTCGCGTCGCGCTCGGACGAGATCACCAGCACGATCCGAACCCGCGTCGAGGATGCCGAACGTACACTCGCCGGGCTGATGACGGGCACCGCCGAAACCATCCAGAGCGGCGCGCGCACCGCGCAGCTGTCGCTGCTCACCCTCTCGGGCGAGGTCGGCTCCCAGCTCAAGACCGTCTCGGACGAGGTCGGCGCCCAGCTCCGCACCGTGTCCGACGACGTCGGAACCCGGCTGCGGGCGACATCGGAGGAGGTCGAGCGCGGCATCCACACCGCCGCGCGCGACGCCGAGGCCACCCTCGCGGTGGCGTCCACCGGCGCGTCCACGCAGCTCAAGTCGGCTTCGAGCGAGATCGAGCGCGCCATCGCGGTCTCGACCGAGCGCTTCGGCGCGACGCTGACCGGCAAGGTCGAACTCATCACCGACGGCGTGCGCGCCCACACCGAGCAGCTGTCGCAGCTGATCGACGACCGGCGCGGCGCGCTGGTCGAAGCGATCGCCGGCAAGACCGCGGAACTCGCCCACGCGCTCGACGGGCGGTCGGCGGAGATTGCGGCTGCGTTCGACGATCGCTCGGCAGAGCTGGCCAAGGTGCTCGGCGGCAAATCCGTGGAGCTGGCCACCACGCTCAGCAGCAAGTCCGCGGAACTGACCAACGCGCTCGGCGGCAAGTCCGCCGAACTGACCCACGCGCTCGGCAACAAAACCGCCGAACTGACCAAGGTGCTCGGCGGCAAGGCGGCGGAATTGACGCACGCGCTCGACACCAAGACGGCGGAACTGACCAACGCGCTCGGCGGCACTTCGGCGGAGTTGAACGAAGTGCTCGACAGCCACACCGGCGCGCTTGTCAGCGCCCTCGGCAGCAAGTCGGTCGAACTGGCCGCCACCATCGGCTCGGCCGCCGACGCCGCCATGAAGTCCATCGACAGCCACGGCGGCGCCTTCACCATGGCGATGATGACCAATAGCGCGGATCTCGCACGCCAGATCAACACCGCGAGCGACATCGCCATCGGCGCCGTCAGCAAGTCGCTGAAGGATCTGGAGCAGACCTCGCGCGCGGCCCTCGACCAGTCGCGCCAGGTTGCGACCTCGACGGTCTCCGAGCTGCAGGAAACCAGCAAGATGCTGCGGTCCGACACGCTGGCGCTGTTCGAGCGCCTGCGCGAGGGCAACATCCTGCTGCAGGAGGTGCTGACCGGCGCCCACGACAACCTCAACTCGCTGGAGCGCACTCTCGTCACCCGCGTCGCCGAATTCGTTTCGACCATGAACGAGGTGACCGCGCGCAACGGCGAATCCACCGGCACGCTGGAGAAGCAGCTCGGGCTGTTCAACGCCAAGACCACCGGGGCGCTGGAAAGCCTCAACGCGCTGTCGCGCGAGTTCGAGAACCACGGCCAGACGCTGGTCGAGGCCGCCCACCTGCTCGAAAAGAGCAACGAGCAGACCGGCCACTCCGTCGCCGAGCGCAACGCAATGCTGGAATCGCTGGTCTCGACCATCGACCTGCGCACCCACGATCTCGACGAGCGGCTGTCGCGCTTCACCCGCCTGCTCGAGGATTCCCTGGCCGCCGCGGAAGCGCGGGCGCGGGACATCGCCCAGATCGTGGCCCAGAGCGCGGGCACGAGTTCGGCCGACATCGGCCGCCAGTTCGAGGCGGTCCGCGTCGCCATCGAGGACGAGCGCCGCCAGACCTCGGAGGCGATGGCCGATCTCTACGACCAGAGCACCCGCGAGGCGGACAGCATGTTCCGGCAGGCCGCCGACAAGTTCGCCTCCATCGTGCACAGCATGAAGCAGATGGCGTCCGAACTGCATGGCGAACTGGACCAGACCCGCGCCGAACTGCGCCGCGGCGTGTTCGAGCTGCCGCAGGAGGCGGCCGACAGCACCGCCCAGATGCGCAAGGTGATCGTCGATCAGATCGAGGCGCTGGCCGAGCTGAACCGCATCGTCGCGCGCCATGGAAAGGGTCTCGACGTCGCGACCACAGCCCGCCCGGCACCGCGCGAGGACGAACTGGCGATGGCCTCGGCCGCCGCCCGCCCTGCGCCGCGTCCGCGTGACGTCGCCAGCGCATCATCGCTGCCGCCGCCGGAATTCGGCCCCGCCGCCGCGCCGCGCCGCACCGACGCGCCGCCGGTGAGCCCGGCAGCCGACCAGAGCCGCGACGGCTGGCTGTCGGACCTGCTCAACCGCACCGACACCGAGGCCGATGCCGCGCGCGGCCGCGCTCCGGCGCCGCGCCAGAACGGCAACCCGCTGGAGGCGCTGTCGCTCGACATCGGCCGCCTGCTCGACCGCGACCTTGCGGCCGAGATGTGGGACCGCTATCAGCGCGGCGAGCGCAAGGCCTTCAGCAAGCGGCTCTATACACCGGCAGGCCAGAAGACCTTCGACGAGGTGGCCCGCAAGTATCGCGCCGACCGCGCCTTCAAGCAGACGGTGGACCGTTACATCAACGAGTTCGAACGCCTGCTCGACGAACTCGCGCGCGACGAACGCGGCCCCGAGGCGCTGCAGACCCACCTCGTTTCGGAAACCGGGCTGGTCTACACCCTGCTCGCCCATGCGGCGGGACGGCTCGGATAAGCGCCGCGACCGCGCCGCTGCCCGGCAAGCGCGGTACCCGCACGAACGAAGTCAAGCGGAGGCTTTAGGCCTCCGCTTTTTCGTTGGCGCTGGGAGGGTGGCGCAGCGAGACAATGCGAAGATACTGACGCGGAAGCGAGGATGCCCGGCATAAAGCTTGTGCCCGGGCCGGCGAAGCCGGACCCGTCCCCACGCAGTATCGCGACAGATCACGCACTATCGCGTCACCCGCGATCGTCAGCGGCGGCCATAGCCCGTCAAAGACGGGTGTGACCGCTCATTTCACCCCGCGCATCCATCACGCTTCGCAACAGGGGTATCGGAAGACAGCCTTCGTCATGCCCGGCGCGCAGGTCCGGCTTCGCCGACCCGAAGCACAGGCTTATGCCGGGCATTCACGCCCTTGAAATTGCAGCGAACCAAGACGTGGATGGCCGGGTCGAGCCCGGCCATGATGCCTGCAAGGGCAGCAGCAATCGCGGCTCCGGTCCCATGCCGCCCGAGCGACCACAAGCACCATGCGCAGTCCGCGCTGCGCCTTTAGCGCCGCTGCGCCTTGGCGTCCCGCGGGTTCTGCGGCGGGGATGCCGGCGCGGCGTCCCGGGCGCTGGCCCCGAACAGCACCCGCGTCGGGTTGCGGTCGAAATTGTTCACCGCGCGGCTGATGTCGGCCAGCGTACGGCGGCTGTCGCCGATCAGAACGCGGCCGTCGCTGAGCAGCATGGCGGTGCGCTTGTCGAGATTCTCGGCAAGTTCGCGGAACGACTTGGCGGCGAGTTGCAGTTCGCCCTCCTTGCCGTCCTTGTTGCCCATCAGATTATCGACGCCGGCCATGATGCTGTCGATGCGCGCGGAGTTGGCGGCGAGGCTCTTGGAGAAGGTTTCGAGGTTGCCGATGCTGCTCTTGAGCGCCTCCTGGTTGTCGGACACCAGCCTGTTGACGTTCTGCAGCACGCCGCGCACCGCCTCGCCGATATCCTGAATGGCGTTGGGATCGGCCGTCAGCGTCGGCACGCCGTCGTCGCCCACCGGGACGCCGCCCGCCTCCACCGTACCGCCCTTGAGCGAGATCGAGGACACGCCGGTGAGGCCGGCGAATTCGAGGCCGACCACCGAGTCCTTGCGGATCGGGGCGTTCTTGTCCACGGCGGTGATCACCACCACGCGCTTGGGATCGTCGAGCTTGATCGAGGTGACCTCGCCGATCTTGATGCCGTTGAAATTGACGTTGCCGCCGGTGCGCAGGCCGGACGCCGCGCCCTCGAACACGATGCGCAGCGGCACCCGCTGGGCTGCCGCGCCAAGACTCTGGAACCAGAAGACAAACCCGAAGGCGGCACCGATCACGGCCAGCGTGAACGCCCCGATCAGGACGAAATTCGCCTTTGTTTCCATAAACCTAACTCCAAAACGCTACGCAACGACGGCCCGGGCACGCTTGCCATGGAAATAGGCCCGCAGCCAAGGATGCTGCGAGGCCAGCATGTCATCCATCGTGCCTACCAGGAGAACCTTACGATCCCCCAACACTGCAATGCGATTGCAGGCCGTTTTAAGGCTGTCGAGGTCATGCGTTACCATAAAAACGGTCAGGCCCAAAGTGCGCTGCAGGGTCATCACCAGCTGGTCGAAATCGCCGGCGCCGATCGGGTCGAGGCCGGAGGTCGGCTCGTCGAGGAATACGATCTCCGGATCGAGGGCCAGCGCCCGGGCGAGCGCCACGCGCTTGATCATGCCGCCCGACAGTTCGGAGGGGTAACGGTCCGCCACCTCGGGCTTGAGGCCGACCATCACCAGCTTGGCGGCGACGATCTCGTCGAGCAGGCGCTCGGACACGTTCATGAACTCGCGCACCGGAAACTGGATATTCTGGCGCACGTTGAGCGACGAGAACAGCGCGCCGTGCTGGAACAGCACGCCCCAGCGCCGCTCCACCGCCTGGCGCTCGTCGTCGCTGGCGGTATCGAGATCGACGCCGAACACCTCGATCCGCCCGCTGATCTTGGGGACCAGACCGATGATCGTGCGCAGCAGCACCGACTTGCCCGCGCCGGAGGCCCCGACGAAGCCGAGGATCTCGCCACGCTTCACGTCGAGGTCGAGATGCTCGAGCACCATATGGTGGCCGAAGCCGACGGTGAGGTCGCGCACCCGGATGATCGCATCGTCTGAAAAAGCCGCCATCGAGGCTCCCTGAATCCCGTCCTACATGTTGATCGTCGCGAAGAAGATCGCGAACAGACCATCCATCACGATGACGAAGAAAATCGATTTCACCACCGAGGCGGTGGTGTGCTTGCCGAGCGACTCGGCGCTGCCCTTGACCGCCGCGCCCTCGACGCAGGCGACGATGCCGATCACCAGCGCCATGAACGGAGCCTTGACCATGCCGACCGTGAAGTGATCGATCGAGATCGCTTCCTTCAGGCGCGCCAGAAAGGCGTCGGGCTGCACCCCGCCATAGCCCCAGGCGACCAGACCGCCGCCATAGAGCGCGGCCATCGCGCCCAGAAACGCCAAGATCGGCATCGCGATAATCAGCGCCATCACCCGGGGCAGGATCAGCACCTCGGTGGGATCGAAACCCATGGTGCGCAGCGCGTCCACCTCCTCGCGCATCCGCATCGAGCCGAGCTCGGCGGTGTAGGCGCTGCCGGAGCGGCCGGCCACCATGATCGCCACCAGCAGCACGCCGAGTTCGCGCAGCACCAGCACGCCGAGCATGTCGACGACGAACACATCCGCGCCGAACTTGCGGAAATGGAAAATGCCCTGCTGCGAGATGATGCAGCCGATCAGGAAGGTGATCAGCAGCACGATCGGCACCGCGCGCCAGCACACCTGTTCGAGGTGATGCACCATCGAGGTGAAGCGAAATCGGCTCGGGTGGCGGATTACCCGCCCCAGCGTGTAGAGGATCGCCCCCAGCATGCTGACCAGCGCCACCAGCGTGGTGCCGATCTCGACCACGCTGCGGCCGATGCTGTCCAGCATGCCGGCCACGGTCTGGCGCCGGCGGTGGCCGCCCACCGCGCCGGGCTCCACTCGCCGCACCTCGTCGACGAGGCTCGCATAGTTCTCGGACAGGCCCGCGACCTGCGGCTCGACGCCGTCCCGGCTGAGGCTGCGGCGCAGCCGCTCGATCAGCCACGCCCCGAAGGTATCGAGGCTGGAGATCTGCGACACGTCGATCACGAGCTCCGGGTTGCCGCCGCTGGCCTTTTCGGTGCGCTCGATCAGCCGTTCCAGCGCCGGCGCGTGATGGACCGTCCATTGGCCGCTCGCGCGCAGCGCCGGGGTCGCGCCGAAGGTCACCTGTTCCAATGTCGGATTGCCGTTCAAGCCCAACTCCTGCGCCGATTCAGCGTCCGGCCGATCACACAACCTGTCTCAAGGACAACAAACTGTACGGGGATCGCCTTAAGAGCCATAATTGCAACGTTCGAGCAAGCCCGCCCCGCCAGAATCGATTTCACAAATGATGCCATCGTTGACACTCGACGCACGGATCGAGCGCTGGCCTATCGCCGGCGGCTTCACCATCAGCCGCGGGGCCAAGACAGAAGCCGTGGTGATTGTGGCACGGGTAAGTCACGCGGGCGCGGCGGACGGCCCGTCCGGACACGGCGAATGCGTGCCCTATGCCCGCTATGGCGAGACGCCGGAGGGAACGCTGGCCGCGATCCTGGCGATGCGGGACGCCTTCGCGCAGGACATGGACCCGCAGGCGCTGCAGGCGCGAATGCCGGCGGGCGCGGCCCGCAACGCGCTCGACTGCGCGCTATGGGACCTCGCGGCCAAGACGGCCGGCCGGCGCGCATGGGACCTGCTCGGGCGGCCCGCACCCCGCCCGCTCACCACCGCCTATACGATCTCGCTCGGCAGTCCCGAAGCCATGGCGGAGGCGACCGCCCGCGCCAGCCGCCGTCCGCTGCTCAAGATCAAGCTCGGCGGCGACGGCGACGAGGCCCGGATCGCGGCGGTGCGCCGGGCCGCGCCCAGATCCGAGCTGATCGTGGACGCCAACGAGGCCTGGACCGAGGACAGTCTGGAGCGCCACCTCGCCGCCTGCGCCGCGGCGGGGGTGACACTTGTGGAGCAGCCGCTGCCCGCCGGGCGCGACGAGCGGCTGGCGCGGATCCGGCGGCCGATACCGGTCTGCGCCGACGAGAGCGTGCACGACCGCGCCTCGCTCGACGGGCTGCGCCAGCGCTACGACGCCATCAACATCAAGCTCGACAAGACCGGCGGCCTGACCGAGGCGCTGGCCATGGCCGACGCCGCCAGTGCCCTCGGCTTCGACATCATGGTCGGCTGCATGGTCGGGACCTCGCTGTCCATGGCCCCGGCGCTGATCGCGGCGCAGGCGGCGCGGGTGGTCGATCTCGACGGGCCGCTGCTGCTGGCCAAGGATCGCGACCACGGCCTGCGCTACGACGGCAGCACGGTTGATCCGCCCGAGGCCACGCTCTGGGGCTAGTTCGTCGCCGGGGCCGCCCGTTCGAGCCGGCTCCGCGCGGCGGCCATCACCGCGCCGCCCGCCAGCGCCATTGCCGCCATGGCGTAATAGACCCCCTCGCCGAAGCGGGCATAGATCAGTCCCGAGCCCACCATCACCAGGCTGGTGACGCCCCCCTGCAGCGCCACCATGTAACCCTGCGCGCTGGCGAGCTTGTGATGGGGAACGGCGCGCACCATCAGCGCGACGATGCCGACCTGGGTGATGCCGAAGGTCAGGCCGTGAAGGAGCTGCACCGCCGTCAGCAGCGCGAGCGGCGGCTCCAGCGCCGTGAGGATCCATCGCACCACGGCGCTGGCCGCCCCGATCAGGACCATGGTGGTCGGCGACAGCGTCAGGCGCGGCGAAAGCAGGAACACCACGATCTCGGCGATCACCCCGAGCGACCACAGCGCCGCCACGGCGAACCCGCCATACCCCGCATTCTGCCAGGTGATCGATGCGAAGGCGTAATAGGCCGCATGGCTGCCCTGGATCAGCGCCGACGCCGCGACGATGGCGAGAAACAGCGGCGCGCGCAGCAGGCTGCTCGCCCGCGCCGGCGCCGCCTGCGCATGCGGCTGGGCCGGCGTCATGGCGGCCTCGTCCAGCGCCGGGAGGCCGAGGCTGACCAGCGCGCTGAGTACGGCCGCCGCCACGATGATCCAGATCACATTGCGCGGATCGATCAGGTCGAGCAGCCATCCCCCCACCAGCGCCGCGATCATGAAGGACGCCGAGCCCCACAGCCGCATTCGCCCGTAATCGAGCCCATGGCGGGTGACGCCCTTCAGCGCGTAGCCGTCGGTCAGCGGCGTGATCGGCGTCCAGACGCAGGCGATCAGCAGGTACACCGCCAGCAGGATCAGCGGCTGATGCAGCAGCCCCAGCAGCGCGAAGCCGCCGGCGCTCGCGAACGCCAGCGCGATCATCGTCCCGCGCAGGACATGATGACGCTCCGCCGCCGCCGTGGCGAACGGCTGAACCGTGAAGCGACACAGCGACGGCGTAGCGATGATGAGGCCGATCCAGGCCACGTCGAGCCCGATCGCCTTCAGCCAGACCGGAAAAAACGGCAGATGGATTCCGGCGATGCCGAAGGTCGAGCCGTAAAACAGGCTGACACGCCGCGCGAATCGCCGGGCAACGGATTGCCCCGCCGGGTGGTTTTGTGATGCGCTGGCTTGCAATGTGATGGCGATTCGCTGCGGTTCGTCGTCACCGCTATCTAGCGCGTGTCCGTGATGGATGGACAACGCTTTTGCCAACAGGTTGTCATGGCCCAGGATACGGCCCAGAAAGTCGTCGCCCTCTCTCCGGTCCCGGCCCGCGCCGCCGCGCCCGCCGACGCGGAGTTCGAGGCGATCCGCGAGGCCTTTCAGGAAACCGCGCGCGGCCGCTGGTTTCTCGACGAATACACGAGACGCAACCGCAACGCCGACACCGCCATGGTGCTCGAAGCGGTCACCCGCATCGAACAGGCGCTGGCGGCGCAGAAGGACGACCCGCAAAAGCCGCAGCCCCCGGCCGAGCCCCCCGTCAGCGCGCGCCCCGAGGCGTTGGCCGTGGTCGGGGCCATCGTCGCCGCCGCGCGGGACGACGCCGTCGCGGCGCTTGCCGGCCCAACCATGGACGAAGCGCTGGCGCCGGCGCGCAAATGCGCACGGGTGATCCGCGAGATCGCGTGGGGCCTGCGCGAATCCGGCGCGGACGGCCGCATCTGCACGCTGCTGGAAACCCAGGTGGATGCCATCAACGCCGCCTGCGACCAGTTCGCCTCAGGCGGCCTGCGGGACGCCGTGGCGGAGGCCTTCGACCGGGCCGCACGGCAGATCGACGGGCTGGCCGCCCCGTCCGGCGAGGCGGCAGCCGTCATGGACGACCTGTTCGACCGGGCGGAAGCGGCGGATACCGCACCTGCGACAATCGTGGTTGCGATCGAGGCGGACCCAGCCCCGCGCGCTGACACCACCGCACAGGCCGGTCCCGAAGCACTCCTGCCCGAGGACCAGAACGCGGCCGCTCACCTGCACGTGGTCGCGACGAACGTCGAGCCTGCGCCGACGGCGGAGACCGCGCCGGACGTGATCACCGAGGTGGCGGCGATCACGACAACAGAGACAACCGCCGAGACCACGGCAGAGCCCGTGGCCGCGACCTCGCTCGGCGCGAGCCTGATCGCCAGCGGCATCGTCGCCAGGCCGGCTCCGGCCCGCAACGACCCCTTGGCCGCGATCCGGCGCATGAGCCAGGCCGAGAAGGTCGCGTTCTTCAGCTAGGGTTGAATGAGCCGCGCGTAGAGGTCGGCATCGACATTGCCGCCGGACAGCACGATGGCCACGGTCTTGCCCCGGGCGTCGATCCGCCCCGCGAGCAGCGCCGCCAGCGCCACCGCGCCGCCCGGCTCGACCACCAGCTTCAGTTCGCGGAATGCGAAAGCCACGGCCGCGCCCACCTCGGCGTCGGTGGTGGTGACGCCGTGCGCGCCCAGTCCGTTGTTGATGGCGAAGGTCAGCTCACCCGGGATCGACGCCATCAGCGCGTCACAGATGGTGCGGCCGATGGCGCGATGCGGCTCGCGATGCCCGGCCGCGAACGAGCGGGCGTGATCGTCGAACCCGTCCGGCTCGACGGTGACCAGCGCGGCGTCGGCGAACTTGGCCCGGATCGCCAGCGCGATGCCGGCCATCAGCCCGCCGCCGGACGCCGGCGCCGACACGATATCGGGCGCGAGCCCGCGCGCGGCGAGGTCCTCGGCGATCTCGCGACCGACCGTGCCCTGCCCGGCGATAACCCACGGATCGTCGAACGGCGGCACCACCGTCGCGCCGCGCTGGCGCGCCAGATCGCGGGCGATGGCGTCGCGGTCCTCCTTGTCGCGGTCATAAAGCACGACCTCCGCACCGTAGCCCCTGGTGCGTTCGATCTTGGAGACCGGCGCGTCCTTCGGCATCACGATGGTGGCCGGCATGCCGAGAATCTGCGCCGCCGCCGCGACGCCCTGGGCATGATTGCCGGACGAGAACGCGACCACGCCCGCCGGCCGCGCCGCCTGCGCGATCGACGACAGCTTGTTGAACGCGCCGCGGAACTTGAACGAACCGGTCCGCTGCAACACTTCCGGCTTGAGGAACACCCGGCCGCCGGTCAGCGCGTCGAGCGCGGGCGAGGTCAACAGCGGCGTGCGCACCGCGACGGGCGCGAGAACGCGCGCGGCGGCTTCGACATCGGCGGCGGTGGGGAGAGCATGATCGGTCATGGCGCATGTATAGCGCCCCACCCTCTCAGAGCAAGAGAGCTGGAGTCATGGCCGAGTTGATCGTGCCATCGCGCTGAGCTTAAGTCATCGGCGCGGATTCCGACGTCAGCCGCAACCGGCGCGCGAGCCGGCGGCGCCAGCGGCGCTTGACCTGCGGCGGTCGCTCGCGCGTGACATTGTCGATGAAGGCCTGCGCGCACGCGCCCCAGCTTCGCGACGCCGCGAAGTCGCGGCAGGCGTCGCGCGACAGCGTCAGCGCACCGAGGCAGGCCGCGCGCAAATCGTCATCCAGCACGCCCACCGGCGCATCGCCGATCACGTCGCATGGGCCGCTCACCGGAAACGCCGCCACCGGCACGCCGCTCGCCAGTGCTTCCAGCAGCACCAGCCCGAACGTATCGGTGCGGCTCGGAAACACGAACACATCGGCGGCGGCGTAGGTCTGCGCCAGCCGCTCGCCGTGCATGGTGCCGAGAAACACCGCGTCCGGATATTGCCGCTCGAGCCCCGCCTTCGCCGGGCCGTCGCCGACCACGACCTTGGTGCCGGGCAGATCGAGAGCGAGAAACGCCGCGAGGTTTTTTTCCACCGCCACCCGGCCGACCGACAGGAACACCGGGCGCGGAAGAGCGAGATCGAAATCGCGCGGCCGGAACAGATCGGCGTCGACGCCGCGCGACCACAGCACGACGTTGCGGAAGCCGCGTTCGCGCAGTTCGTCGGCCAGCGCCGGTGTCGCCGCCATCACCGCGTCGCTGGCGCCGTGGAAATGACGCAGCACCGCCCAGCTCCACGCTTGCGGGATCGGCAACCGGGCGGACACGTAGTCCGGAAACCGGGTATGGAAACTGGTGGTGAACGGCACGGCGTTCTTCAGGCAGTAACGCCGCGCCAGAACGCCGATAGGGCCTTCGGTGGCGATGTGGATGTAGTCCGGCTGCGCCTCCTCAATCATGCGGGCGAGCCGCCCCGGCCGCGGTAGCGCCACGCGCAGGCCGGGATAGCCCGGCAGCGCCACGGTGCGAAACGGCTCCGGCGTGAGAAACGCCACCTCGACGCCGATGGCCCGCGCCGCATCCGCCATCATGGCGAGCGTGCGCACCACGCCGTTGACTTGCGGATGCCAGGCGTCGGTGGCGATCAGGATGCGCATCAGGCCGCCTGCTGCGCCATCTGCGCGACCGGCCGCGCGCGCCGCTGCGGATCGGTCCAGGTCAGGATTTCGAAGCGGCCGTCATCATGCTCGACCAGCGCGGTGCAGCTTTCCACCCAGTCGCCGCAGTTCATGTAGCGGATGCCGTTGTCGTCGCGGATCGTCGCGTAGTGGATGTGGCCGCAGATCACGCCGTCGGCGCCATGCCGCCGCGCCTCGCCCGCGAGCGTCTGCTCGAACGCGCCGATGTAGTTGACCGCGTTCTTGACCTTGAGCTTGGCCCACTGCGACAGCGACCAGTACGGCACGCCGAACAGCCTGCGGAATGCGTTCACCAGCCGGTTCATCTGAATCGCGAAATCGTAGGCCTTGTCGCCGAGATGAGCGAGCCAGCGCGCGTTCTGCACCACGAGATCGAAGATATCACCGTGGATGACCAGATAGCGCCGACCGTCCGCGCCGTCATGGATCGCGGTTTCGACCACCTCGACGCCGCCGAAATGGGTGCCGTAATAGGAGCGCAGGAATTCGTCGTGATTGCCGGGAACGTAGATCACCCGTGCGCCCTTGCGGACCTTGCGCAGCATCTTCTGCACGAAATCGTTGTGGGACTGCGGCCAGTGCCAGTTCGACTTGAGCGCCCAGCCATCGACGATGTCACCGACGAGGTAGATGGTCTCGGCATCGTGGACGCGGAGGAAATCGAGAAGGCGGTCGGCCTGCGAGCCGCGGGCACCGAGGTGGACGTCGGAGATAAACAGGGTGCGAAAGCGCCGTTCCGGACTATCGCTCATCATCGCCCTTTCCATGCGCGAGCGCTTATCAGATTTCCATGACAGCGCGATGACGGATCACGCCGCCCGGATGCCGGCCGTTCGCTCGAAGCAGACCAGCGTGTAGATGCCGAACGGCGCGACCTTGCGCCGCTCGACCAGCACCGTCCTCTCATTCGCCTGCGCCCATGCCTGCAGGCGCGCGAACGGAAATTCGGGACGTAGCCCCAGCTTGCGGGTTTTCCGCGCCGCCCAGCGCTCCACGGCGGCGGCGAGGCCAACCTCGGAATAGAGGTGGTTGACCAGAATGATGCGACCGCCCGGCTTCACCACGCGGTGGCATTCGGACAGGACCTGCTCGGGATTGGCGACCAGCGTGATGACGAACTGCGCCACCACGCAGTCGAACGTCGCATCGGGAAACGTCATATGGTGCGCATCCATCTGATGCACCGCCCTGACGAACGGATACCGGCCGCTCGCCATCTTCGCCCGCGCCTTCTCGAGCATCGGCGCGCTCATGTCGATGCCGGTGATCTCGGTGCCGGCACCGTAATCGTCGAACGACAGGCCGGTTCCGACCCCGACTTCGAGGATGCTGCCACCGACCGAGCGCGCCGCGGCGGCGGCCGCGCGACGGCCCATCACCATCACCGGGCCGCACACGGCGTCATAGATCGGAGCCCAGCGGGCATAGGCGGTTGCGACGACGGATGTTTCGAGATCGGTGCTTGTCATTGCGCGTTCCAGCAGGCGGCCTGAGTCGAGGAATCAGACGGATCGTTTGCCTGCTGGCGAATAGCAGCGGAGTGCGACATGCAGGCGACAGGCGCGGCGCGCCGTCGCAGTCATCGCGGAGAGATTCAGTAGACGGCGTGGAAGTGATGGATCGGGCCGTGGCCGTGGCCGACAGCGAGCCGGTCTGCCGCCGCGATGGCTGCGCTGATGTAAGCCTTGGCGGCGCGCACCGCCGCCTCCAGCGCCTCGCCTTTCGCCAGCCCGGCGGCGACCGCCGACGACAGCGAACATCCCGTGCCATGGGTATTGCGGGTGGCGATGCGCGGCGCTGCGAGCCGCACCGTGAAGTCGGAGCCGATCAGGTAATCCACGCTTTCGGGGCCATCGCCATGGCCGCCCTTGATCAGCACCGCGCCGCAGCCCAAAGCGAGCAGCCGCCGGCCCTGATCGACGATGGCGGTCTCGGTGGTGGCGATGGCGTCATCGAGCAGCGCCGCCGCTTCCGGCAGGTTGGGCGTGATCAGCGTCGCGCGCGGAATGAGCCGGTCGCGCAGCGCATCGATGGCGTCCGGCGCCAGCAGCCGGTCGCCCGATGTCGCGACCATCACCGGATCGGCGACGACGGCGGGCGGCGACCAGCGATCGAGCCCGGCGACGATGGCCTCGATGGCGTCGCGCCGCGCCACCATGCCGATCTTGACCGCCCTGACGTCGAGATCGCTGAACACCGAATCGATCTGTGCGGTGATGAACGGTGGCGGCACGTCGTGGATGCCGGTGACGCCCTGCGTGTTCTGCGCGGTCAGCGCGGTGATCACGGAAGCGCCATAGACGCCGCGGGCGGCGAAGGTCTTGAGATCGGCCTGAATGCCGGCGCCGCCGCTCGGATCGGAACCGGCGATGGTCAGCGCAATCGGTATCGTCGGGGCGTCTGTCATGCGCGATCTGATCCGGCGAGCCTCTGATCGGCCTGCTGTAACGCGCGGCATCGGCAGCGGCAAGCCGCCTTGCAACAGCGCCCGGATTTGGCTCTATTGCGCGGGATAGGATGCCGCTTCGGTCGCGGCCTGCCGGGAGAAACAGTGATGGTGCCCTTCTTCGTCCAGATCAAATGCAAGATGGGGCAGTCCTACGCGGTCGCCAACGCCCTCGCCGAGGCCGAGATCGCCTCGGAAATCTATTCCACCGCCGGGGACTACGACCTGCTGGTGAAGTTCTATGTCGAGAACGACACCGATATCGGCCATTTCGTCAACGAGAAGGTCCAGACCCTTCCCGGCATCCAGGACACCTACACCATCATCACCTTCAAGGCGTTCGGGGTGTGATCTCCCCGCATGCGCGGGCCCCTCACGCCGCGCCGGCGTCGTCCTTCAGCGGCGCGTCGGGGTTTTCCTCGTCGTCGGCCATGGTGGAAATCGCCGCCACCGGCGTGTCGCGCAGCCGCTTGAGGCCGAGATGGCGTTCGCGCAGGATGACGAAAATTCCGGCGCTCGCCACCGCCACCGCCCCGACCACGACGTAGAGCGTCGGCACTTCGTTGAAGAACCAGTAGCCGAGCATGAAGGCCCACAGCATCGCGGTGTAATCGAACGGCGCGAGGAACGAGGCCGGCGCGAAGCGGTAGCTGTCGGTGAAGAAGATCTGGCCGAGGCCGCCGGTGATGCCGATCCCCGCCAGCAGGAGCACATCGGCCCATGTCGCCGGCCAGCGCCAGCCGAACGGCGCGGTGAGAAGCGACACCAAGAGCACCAGCAGCGTCATGAAGATGACGATGGAGGACGTGGTCTCGGTCGCGGTCAGCCGCCGGATCTGGATCGAAGCGCCGCCGGCGGTGAAAGCATTGGTCAGCGCGAACAGGAGACCGACCGCCATCGACGATGTCAGCGCGGCGTGATCGCGCGCATAGGGAACCAGCATCAGCAGCACGCCGCAGAACCCGAACACCACCGCCGACCAGCGGTAGGCATGGACCTGCTCTTTCAGGAACACCGCGGCGAAGATCACGGTGATCAGCGGCGCGAGAAAGGCGATGGCGGTAAAATCCGCGATCGGAATCCGCGCCAGCGCCGCGAAGGTACAGAACGTGCCGACGATGCTGAACAGCCCGCGCACCAGATGGTCGGAGTGCCGTTCGGTGCGCAACGCGCCGCGCAACTGGCCCCGCCAGCCGAACACGATCAGGATCGGCGCCAGCGCGAACAGGGCGCGAAAGAACGCCACCTGTCCCTCCGGATAGGCTCCGGCGAGATAGCGGACCTGAGCACCCATGATCGCGAACATCAGGGTGCTGGCGACCTTGAAGCTGACGGCTTTGACGATGTTCATGGAAAAGCGGGAAACCGGGAGAAACTGGCGGCCCGCAGAAAGCACGGGGCCGCCTCCGAGAAAACCCCGCTTGTTACATGGCTTCCCGCGCGGCCATGCAGGATGCGACCAGGGTCCCTAAGTCAGAGGCTCAGCTCCTGTTCGGCCGCGCCGGGCCGTCGACCGCCGGAAGCGACTTGAGATAGGTGGCCATCGCCGCGCGGTCGGCGTCGCTGAGCAGGGAGGTGTTGCGAATGACCCGGGCCATGGAGCCGCCGGCGGTGTCGCCGTCCGGCAGTTCGCCGGTCTTTAGGAAATAGGCGATATCCGGCTCCGACCAGTCCTTGAGGCCCTTTTGCGTGATGTTGGGCACCCAGCCCTTGCCCTCGGGATCGGGACCGCCGGCGAAGCGCTGCGCCGCCACGATGCCGCCGAGAAAATTGCGCGGGCTATGGCATTCGGCGCAGTGGCCGAGCCCGTTGACCAGATAGGCGCCGCGGTTCCACGCCACCGAGCGGGTCGGATCCAGCATGAACGGTGTGGTGTCGAGGAAGAGGAATTTCCACACCCCGACCAGGCGGCGAATGCCGAATGGAAACCGCAGGTCATGATCGCGGATGCGGCCGGCCACCGGCGGCAGCGTCTTGATGTAGGCGAACAGGTCGCGGACGTCCTGCGTGGTGGCGAGCCGGTACGAGCCGTAAGGAAACGCCGGATAGTAATGCGTCCGCGCCGGCGAAGTGCCACGGGTCACGGCGGTGACGAAATCCGCCTCGCTCCAGCTGCCGATGCCGTCCTGCGGATGCGGCGAGATATTCGGCACGTGGAAGGTGCCGAACGGGGACCCCATGGCGAGGCCGCCGCCCAGCATGGTGCGCGGCTGGCCCGCCACGCCATGACAGGACGTGCAGCCGCCGGCGTTGAACACCGTCTCCCCGTTGGCCACATCGGGCGTATAGGCCGGCAGCATGGCCGCCGTCACCACGGCGGGCGTGGTGACGAACCAGAAAACGCCGGCCCCTGCGAGCACAACGACCGCCGCCAGCACACTCAGCTTCCTCATCGTCAACGCCTCGCCGCGAAATCGGGGACCTCAGGGGGAACCGGCAGGAACCAGTGCACCGTGGCCGGTGTTGAATCGCCACTTGCTTTCCGGAAACAAGCGGAGAAAACCATGAACATCACCACATTGGCACTTCCGATCCTTGCCGTCAGCCTCTGCGTTGCAGCCGCCGCACCGGCCCATGCCGAAAAAATGACGATGAAAGTGAATCTGACGGGCGCCTCCGAGGTGCCGCCCAATGACAGTCCCGGCAAAGGCGTCGCCGATATCGGCTTCGATACCGCCACCAAGGTCCTGACATGGAAGGTCACCTATTCCGGGCTGACGGGTCCCGCCACTGCAGCGCATTTCCACGGCCCCGCCGAACCGGGCAAGAACGCGCCGGTCGTGATTCCGTTCAAGGACGCTGCCAGCGGCGCGCAGGGCAACGCCACCCTGACGGACGCACAGGCGGCCGACTTCACGGCGGGCCGGTATTACGTCAACGTCCATACCGCCGCGCATCCCGGCGGCGAAATTCGCGGGCAGGTCACCAAATAAGCCACGCGCAGCGTCGAACGTGAAAACGGCGGACGCCACCGGCATCCGCCGCCGCAACGCGCAGCGTCAGCTGTTCTTGACGCGGAAGGTTTCGTGACAGGACGCGCAGGCCTTGCCGATGCCGGGCAGCGCGGCCTTGAGGCTGTCGAGATCCTTGATCTTGCCCTTGGCTTCGGTCACCGCCGCGTTGAAGCGCGCGATGTGGGCGTCGAAGTCGGCGCGGTTCTCCCAGATCTTCGGCGAGGGCACGTAATCGGCGGTCTGCTTCACGCTCTTGACGCTGTCGGGATACAGCGCGCCCATCTTTGCCGCGGATTCGGCGAGGGCCGCCAGCGCCGCGTCGACCGCGGCCTGATCGAACGGCTTGTCGCCACGCACCATCGGCGTCAGCGTGCCGCCCATGGCCCGGCCATTGGCCTTCATCAGGGCATGACTTTGATCGATCACGTCCTGCTGGGCAGCCACCGCGCCGATCCCGAGCAAAATGGCGGCGACGACAAGAACACTGCGCTTCATCAGACAATTCCTCCAATATGGTTGAATGAGAGTGGTTTAGGTTTCCTCGGAATCGTCACAGCCGATGCCTGCGGTGGTGCTCCGCGATGGCCATCCACACCCGCTCGGGCGTCGCCGGCATGTCGATGTGGTCGATACCGTATTCGCGCCACAGGCCGTCGATGATGGCGTTCATCACCGCCGGGCACGAGCCGATCGCCCCGGCCTCGCCCGCGCCCTTGACGCCGAGCGGATTGGTCTTGCACGGCACGTTGTGGGTCTCGAAGGTGATGGACGGGCCGTCGGCAGCGCGCGGCATGGCGTAGTCCATGAACGTGCCGGTGACGAGCTGGCCGTCGGCGGCATCGTACACCGCCTGCTCCATCAGCGCCTGGCCGATGCCCTGC
This sequence comes from Afipia sp., assembly GCA_017308495.1. Lineage (GTDB taxonomy): Bacteria > Pseudomonadota > Alphaproteobacteria > Rhizobiales > Xanthobacteraceae > Afipia. Next base: position 3,284 of record JAFKES010000070.1, on the reverse strand, counting down.
ATCGTGCCGCCATGCACCTGCCCTTCCAGCAGCAGCGGATTGAGGGTGACGCCGAAATCGTCGACGATCACATAGTTGACCACGCGCACGCGGCCGGTGGCGGGATCGATCTCCACTTCCACGACATGGGTGCCGTTGGGATAGGTGCCGTCGGCGCTGCTGAAGCTGTCGCTGGCGCTGAGCTTCGACGAGCCCGCTCCCGCGCGCGCGGCGATGTCGGCGAACGACAGCGACCGGTCGGTGCCGGCGATGCGGATCGATCCGGCGTCGATCTCGAGGTCGGCGACGCTGGTCTCCAGCGCGTCGGCGGCGATCTCCTTGAGGCTCGCGCCGAGCTTGCGCGTGGCGCGCTGGACGCCGACGCCGCCAGAGGGAATCGACGACGAGCCGCCGGTGCCGAGGCCGGTGGCGACGCGGTCGGTGTCGCCCTGAACCACATGCACACGCTCCGGCGGCAGGCCGAACTGCTCGGCCACGAGCTGGGCATAGGCGGTCTGGTGGCCCTGCCCGGTCGACTGGGTGCCGATCAGCACAGTGACGTCGCCGTCGGGATCAAGCAGCACCTGCGCGGTTTCCTCGCCCATGGTGCCGCAGACCTCAACATAGCTGGACAGCCCGATGCCACGGATCAGTCCCTGCCGCTTTGCCGCTTTGGCGCGCTTGGGAAACTCCTTCCATGCCGCCAGCTCCATCGCGCGCTTGAGGTGCGCGGCGAAATCGCCGGAATCGTAGACCTTGCCGGTGGCGGTGGTGTAGGGCAGCGCGCGGGGCAAAATGAAATTCTTGCGGCGGATGGCGTCCGGCGTCATGCCGAGCTTGCGCGCCGCCGCATCGACCAGCCGCTCCACCACATAAGCCGCCTCGGGGCGCCCCGCACCGCGATAGGCATCGACCGGCACGGTGTTGGTGAACACCGTGCGCACCCGGCAATGGAATGCGCGGATGTCGTAGAGCCCCGGCAGCATGCCGGCGCCACCGTGGGGAATATAGGGCGCGAAGGTCGAGAGATACGCGCCCATGTCACCGGCGAGATCGACCTCCATACCGAGGAAGCGGCCGTCCTCGGCCAGCGCCATGCGGGCGGTGGTGAGATTGTCGCGGCCCTGCGCGTCGCCGACGAAATGATCGGCGCGGTCGGCAGTCCATTTCACGGTGCGTTGCAGCTTGCGCGCGGCCACCGCGAGCAGCGCGTATTCGCGATAGGGAAAGAGCCGCGTGCCGAAGCCGCCGCCGACATCGGGACAGATCACCCGCATCCGCTCGGTCGGAATCTTGAGCACGTTCTCACACAGGATATCGCGCAGGCGGTGGCTGCCCTGACTGCCGATGGTCAGGGTCAGATGATCGCGCTTCGCGTCGTATTCAGCGATGGCCGCGCGCGGCTCCATGTAGTTGGTGACGATGCGCGGATTGACCACGGTGATCTCGGCCACGGCGTGGGCCTTGGCGAAGGCGGCGTCGGTGGCTGCCCTGTCGCCGATCGCGGTATCGAACAGCACATTGCCGGGATGGTCCGGCCACACCTGCGGCGCGTCCGGCTTCAGCGCGTTGGCGACACCGGCGACGGCGGGCAGCGGCGTCCATTCCACATCGATGGCCTCGATGGCGTCGCGGGCCTGTTCCACGGTGTCGGCGACGACGAACGCCACCGCGTCGCCGACATGGCGCACCACGTCGCGGGCGAGGATCGGATACGGCGGCGCGGTGAACGGCTGGTCCGGGAGGTTGAACAGGCACGGCAGGCCGCCGAGGTTCTTAACGTCATCGGCGACAAGGATCGCACCGACGCCGGGCAGGCCGCGGGCGCGCGTCACGTCGATCCTGAAGCGGGCATGGGCATGGGGCGAGCGCAGCACCAGCGCATGCAGCGCCCGCGCCGGCGCGACGTCGTCGGTGTAGCGCCCCTTGCCGCGGATCAGTGCGTCGTCTTCCTTGCGCGCGACGCTCTGGCCGACTCCGAACTTGATGGGGGGCATGGCGTCTCCGGCCGCAACCTTGGAACAATTCCAAACTGCATATTGCAGCGGAACGGCCGGAAGCGCAAATCGCCAGGCGTACGCGCATGACCCCGACAGCTAGCCGCGGATCAGCCTGCGCAGCCAGCGCGGCCCGAACAGCAGCAGGATACTGCCGCCATAGACCACGAGGCCGACCGCGATCAAAATCGCGAGAGCGGCCTCGTCGCGCAGCGACTTCATCCCCGACAGGGCGGACGCGCACCAACGCCCCGTCAGCCACAGCGCCGCGGCCAGCACGACCCCGGCGAGCACCAGCTTGGCGATGGCGATGGCGAAGCCGCGGTCGATTTCGAGGAAGCGGCGGCGCACCGCGAACATCACCACCAAGAGCAGGTTGATCCACGCCCCCGCCGCGGTGGCAAGCGCGAGGCCGATCTGCGCCAGCGAGCCGACCAGCGCCACTTTCAGGGCGACGTTGACCGCAACCCCGGTCAGCGCTGCCTTCACCGGCGTCGCGGTGTCCTTGCGGGCGTAGAAGGTCGCGACCGCGCTGCGGATCAGCACGAACGGCACGAGGCCGATGGCATAGGCCGCGAGCGTCGCCCCCGCCTCCGCCGCATCCGCCTTCGAGAACGCGCCGCGCGCGAACATCGCCCGCATGATGACGTCCGGCACCGTGAGGAACGCGGCGACGAACGGCATCGAGAACAACAGCGTGAACTCGAACGCCTTGCGCTGCGAGGCCTGCGCGCCTTCGTGGTCGCCCGCCGTGATCCGCCGCGACATCTCCGGCAGCAGAACGGTGCCGATGGCGATGCCGATCACCCCGATCGGCAGCTGGTTGAGCCGGTCGGCGTAATACAGCGCCGACAGCGCGCCGGCGGCGAGGAAGGTGGCGATGATAGTGTCGGCGAACAGCGCCACCTGCGTGCCCATCGATCCCAGTGTCGCCGGCCCCAGTGCGCGGAAGAAACCGCGCACGTCGGCATCAAGTTTCAAGGAGGTGAATTTCGGTAGCACGCCGCTGCGCGCGGCATCACCCGCCAGCAAAAAGAACTGCAGAAAGCCGGACAGCAGCACGCCCCACGCCGCCGCGTAGCCGGCATTGGGGAAGAACGCCGCCAGCGCCAGCGTCAGCATCATCGACAGGTTGAGAAGCACCGAGGCGGCGGCGGCGCTGGCGAAGCGCTGCATCACGTTGAGCATGCCGCCATAGAGCGTCACCAGCGTGATCAGCAGCAGATAGGGAAAGGTGATGCGGGTCAGCGCGATGGCCATCTCGCGCTGCGCCGGGTCGTCGGTGAAGCCGGGGGCGAGGATCGTCAT
>JAFKES010000213.1 GCA_017308495.1 Afipia sp. | reverse complement strand
CCGATCGCCTTCTGCGCCGCCTCGGCGATCGCCTCGGGGCCGCGCGCTTCCAACAGCTTGCGCGCATAATCGTGAATCTGCACGTGCAGCATGGCCTTCTCCTCGCATGGTCCAACTGAGTTGCAAACGGGATAACGCCGCGGTGCCGGATAAGGTTGCATTGCCCGCAGCATTCACGGTTGCCCCTGGCCGCGCTCCCGTGCCATGACCTGCGGCCAATCAGGGGAGATGGCCATGACGGTTCTCATCGCGGGCGGCGGCATCAGCGGACTGACGCTGGCGCTCAGCCTTCATCAGGCCGGCATCGCCTGCCGCGTGTTCGAAAGCGTGGCGGAACTGAAGCCGCTTGGCGTCGGCATCAACCTGCTGCCGCATGCGGTGCGCGAACTCGCCGAGCTCGGCCTGCTCGACCGGCTTGACGCCGCGGGTGTGCGCACCAAGGAACTGGCCTATTTCTCCAAGCGCGGGCAGCCGATCTGGAGCGAGCCGCGCGGCCTGGAGGCCGGCTACAAATGGCCGCAGATCTCGATCCATCGCGGCGTGCTGCACCATCTCCTGCTCGACGCGGTGATCGAACGGCTCGGCCGCGACGCCGTCGCCACCGCCCATCATCTCACCGATTTCACTGAAACCGCCGATGGCGTGCGCGCGAACTTCATCGACCGGACGACGGGCCAGGACGCCGGCAGCTTCGACGGCGCGGTGCTGATCGCCGCCGACGGCATCCATTCCGCGATCCGCGCCCGGCTCTATCCCGACGAGGGCGCGCCGATCTGGAACGGCCGCATCCTGTGGCGCGGCATCACCGAAGCGCAGCCCTTCCTGTCCGGCCGCACCATGATCATGGCCGGGCACGAGGTACTGAAGTTCGTCTGCTATCCGATCTCGAATCCGCTGCCGAACGGCAAGCAGCGCATCAACTGGATCGCCGAACGTTCCATGCCGCCGACCTATGCGTGGCGGCGCGAGGACTACAACCGCGCCGCCAGGCTCGACGAATTCCTGCCATGGTTCGCGGACTGGCGCTTCGACTGGCTCGATATTCCCGCGCTGATCACGGGCAACGTCCACGCCTACGAATATCCGCTGGTGGACCGCGACCCGCTGGCGCGCTGGACCTTCGGCCGGGTGACGCTGCTCGGCGACGCGGCGCATCCGATGTATCCGATCGGCTCCAACGGCGCGTCGCAGGGCATTCTCGACGCCCGGGTACTGACCCGTGAACTGCTCGCCCATGGCGCCACGCCGGCTGCGCTCGACGCCTACGAGGCGGAGCGGCGGCCCGCCACCACCGAGCTCGTCAAGCTCAATCGCCGCAACGGCCCCGAGCAGGTGATGCAGCTCGTGGAGGAGCGCGCGCCGGGCGGTTTCAACACCGTCACCGACGTGCTGTCGCAGCAGGAACTGGAAGATATCGCCAACACCTACAAGCGCGTGGCGGGCTTCCAGGTCGAGATTCTCAACGCCAAGCCGCCGATCGTCAGCATGCACCCCCACGCCCGGTAACGCACGCCGTCCCGACTGCGCGCCACACGCAAGTCGCGACGGCCCGTCGCGTTACGCCGTGTAGGCGGCCAGCACTTTGCGCACAGCCGGGCGCTCCGACATCCGCTTGGTATGCGCCTCGATCGCCGGGAAATCCGACGGCCGCACGCTGTCGCTCTCCATCCAGCGCGCCACGGTGAACAGATAAGGATCGCAGATCGTGTAGTCGTCGCCCATCACCCACGGGCCGCGCAACATCATGCGTTCGATCATGGAAAAGCACGCCGCCATGTTCTCCGGCGCCTTGCGGCGCATATCCTCGAACGACGATTCGTCGCTGGCCCAGCGCGCGCCGCGATGGCGGTGGGCATGGGCCACATGCAGCGTCGAGCAGATATAGCTGTTGAAGGACTGCACCTGTGCAAACGCGAACGGATCGTCGAGCGGCGCGAGCCTTGCGGCGGGAAAGCTCTGCGCGATGAAGGCGAGGATTGCGGGCGTCTCGGTGAGTATGCCGCGCGCTGTTGCCAGCGCCGGCACCCGCCCTTTGGGGTTGACCGCGAGATAATCCGCGCTGCCCTGCTGACCGGCCTTCAGATCGATCCGCTCGGCGGTGTAGGCGACGCCGGCCTCTTCGAGGGCGATGTGCGGGGCCAGCGCGCAGGTTCCCGGCCAATAATAGAGTTTCATGCGGTTCCTTTCCTGGTGATGGCATGGTCAATCACCTTGCGCATGACATTGGGCAAGGCCTCGTCGTTCAGGGTCGCGAGCGGCACCCAGCGCATTCCCGCCGGCGCGCGGCTGCGCGCTGGCACCGATGCGGCATAGACCACAAGCTCCAGCGGAAAGTGGGTGAACACATGGGTCACCACGCCCGCCTTGCGCTGCCAGCGCGCGACCGCTTTGAGCACGGGCGCCTGCGCCAGCGCGGCCTTGTCGTCATTATCCGCGCGCCATTCGGAAGTAGGAACCTCGGTCATGGCGCCAAGCAATCCCTTTTCCGGTCGCGTGCGCACCAGCAATTCAGGGCCGCGGGTGACCACGAAGGCGGCGCCGCGCCGCAGCGCGCCGGTTTTCTTCGCCGCCTTGCGCGGAAACGTATCCTGATCGCCGCGCGCGCGCGCCGCGCAGCCATCGCCGAGAGGACACAACACGCAGGCCGGCTTCTTCGGCGTACAGATGGTCGCGCCCAGATCCATCAGCGCCTGCGCGCTGTCGCCGGCGCGCGAGGGACCGAGCAGGGTCGCTGCGCGTTGCTGGATGAGCGGCTTCGCCTTCGGCAGCGCATCCTCCACCGCGAACAGCCGCGACACGACGCGCTCGATGTTGCCGTCCACCGGCATGGTGCGGCGATCGAACGCGATGGCGGCAATCGCTGCCGCGGTATAGGGCCCGATGCCCGGCAGCGCGCGCAGGCCTTCCTCGGTATCGGGAAAAACACCGCCATGGTCGCGCAGCACGGCCACGGCGCAGGCGTGCAGATTGCGCGCCCGCGAATAGTAGCCGAGCCCGGCCCACATCCGCAGCACGTCATCCTGCGCCGCCGCGCCGAGCGCCGCCACGCTCGGCCAGCGCGCGGTGAATTTCTCGAAATAGGGACCGACCGCCTTCACCGTGGTCTGCTGCAGCATGATTTCCGACAGCCACACCCGGTAGGGATCGCTGCGCGCGCCAGGCGGCGCACGCCACGGCAGACGGCGGCGGTGGCGGTCGTACCAGGCGAGCAGCAGGCTCGGCCGCTGTGCCGCTTTCCGCCCCGATCCGGACGCCGCTTTGTTTCGCGACAGGGTCGCGCCTGCTATGGTCATGACTCCTTGTAGGCAAGACAGCCAGCCATGAACAAGCCCGGACGCATCCATGCCAAGCCGCTCGCCGCGCTGCTCGACGGCGCCATCAACGACGCCTTCGCCAAACAGGGCTTCGCCTCGCGCGAACTGGTGACGCGCTGGGCGGAGATTGTCGGCCCGAAGGTCGCCGCCCATTCGGAACCGCTGAAAATCCAGTGGCAGCGGCCGGTGGAGGATCGTCCGCCGGAGCCGGCCACGCTGGTGCTGCGGGTGGAAGGGCCGATGGCGCTGGAGATCCAGCACACCTCGGACGTAATCCTGGAGCGGGTCAACCGCTTCTTCGGCTGGAGCGCGGTCGGGCGGATCGCCTTGCGCCAGGCGCCGCTGAGCCGCCGGCCCGCCCGGCGCGCGGCCAAAGGCCCCTCGCCCGCCGAGGTCGCGCAGGTCGCGGCAAGCCTCGATGGCGTCGCCGACGAGGCCCTGCGCACCGCGCTGGCCCGGCTCGGGGCCGCGATCAAGCGAAGTTGACGCCGGCGCGCCGGCCCGCGATACCGGCGTGGCATTGCCACAATCGTGGTTTCAAGCTAGCCACAGCCATCGACCGGGCGCGATCCCACGCCGCCCCCATGTTTTTGTCCGGAGCAGACCGTTGAACATCACGCGCCGCGCCTTCACCGCCGCCCTCACCCTCGCCGGCCTTGCCGCTGTGGCTGGCCTTTCGCCGCTGCGCCTCGTGGCCGACGCCCGCGCCCAGTCCGCCTCCGACCTCGCCCAGGCCGGCGCGCTCGGCGACATGGCGCTGGGCGCCAAGGACGCCCCCGTCACCATCATCGAATACGCCTCGATGACCTGCCCGCATTGCGCGACCTTTACCAAGGACGTCTTCCCCAAGCTCAAGTCCGAATATATCGACACCGGCAAGGTGCGCTTCATCTTCCGCGAATTCCCGCTGGATCAGGTGGCGCTGGCCGCCTCCGCGCTGGCGCGCTGCATCGCCAAGGACGACGCCCAGAAATATTTCGCGGTGGTCGACATGCTGTTTCGGCAGCAGAACGAGCTGGTGAGCGACGCGCTCGGCACCATCAACCGCGTCGGCAAGCAGGCCGGCTTCAGCGAGCAGATGATCAAGGACTGTGTCCAGAACGACCCGACGGTGCAGAAGGGCATCCTCGACGTCCGCGAACACGCCTACAAGACGCTCAAGATCGATTCGACGCCGAGCTTCTTCGTCAATGGCACGCTGGTGCGCGGCGAGACCTCGTTCGAGGGTTTCGAGAAAATCATCAAGCCGCTGCTCAAGAGCTGACCGCTCCGCGCTCGTTTCGGTTCCGGCGCGCCCTGCCGATCGCGGCAGGCGCACCGCAGTCTTTTTGGGTGCAGTCTTTTGAGGACGGTCTTTTTTGGGGACGGTCTTTTTTGGGGACGGTCTTTTTCAGATCGAAGCGTTCGCAAGGCGCAGCCCGCGCCGCGCCCCATCTTCGCCCGACTGCCGCCGGAATTTCCTGAAAAAAATTTGCCAAGTCGCTTGGGAATTCCACAGGAATTCCCTTGGAATTCCCTTGGGATAAGCCCCCTCGCGCTGTTGCCCTGACCGGCCGGCGTCGCCATTGTGCGGACAGTCCGAGGCGCATTCCGCGACTCGGTTATATTGGCAGGGGCCTGCGATGACCTTGCCCCGGCTGGATTCTTCCGCCCCGGCCAACAGAGCATGATGGCATGAAACTCACCCGCCTTCGCCTTCACGGATTCAAGTCGTTCGTCGAGCCGACCGATTTCATGATCGAGCCCGGCCTGACCGGCGTCGTCGGCCCCAATGGCTGCGGCAAATCCAATCTCGTCGAAGCGCTGCGCTGGGTGATGGGCGAGACCTCGCACAAGTCGCTGCGCGCCGCCGACATGGACGCCGTGATCTTCGCCGGCTCCGGCAACCGGCCCGCGCGCAATCACGCCGAAGTCACCATGACGGTGGACAACAACGACCGCAGCGCGCCGGCTTCCTTCAACGAATACGACATGCTCGACATCTCGCGCCGGATCGAGCGCGAGGCCGGCTCGGTCTACCGCATCAACGGCAAGGATGTGCGCGCCCGCGACGTCCAGATCATGTTCGCCGACGCCGCCACCGGCGCGCGCTCGCCCGCCCTCGTCCACCAGGGCAAGATCGGCGAGATCATCCAGGCGCGGCCGGACCAGCGCCGCCGCGTGCTGGAGGACGCCGCCGGCGTCGCCGGTCTGCACGCCCGCCGCCACGAGGCGGAGCTGCGCCTCAAGGCTGCCGAGACCAACCTCACCCGCGTCGAGGACGTGGTCGGACAACTGGCTGGCCAGATCGAGGGCCTGAAGAAACAGGCGCGGCAGGCGATCCGCTTCCGCGAGGTCGCCGCCAAGGTGCGCAAGGCCGAGGCCATGCTGTTCCACCTGCGCTGGCTGCAATCCCACGCCGACGTCGCCGAGGCCGGCCAGACCCACGACCGCAACGTGCGCGAGCAGGCCGAACGCACATTGCATCAGGCCGAGGCCGCCCGCCTCCAGGCCATCCGCGCCGCGGAATTGCCGGGTCTGCGCGAGAACGAGGCTCGCGCCGCCGCCGGCCTGCAGCGCCTCACCAACGCCCGCGACATGCTCGACCGCGAGGAAGCCCGCGCCCGCGAGCGCGTCACCGAACTCGACCGCCGCCTCAACCAGTTCGCCGCCGACATCGAGCGCGAGCAGCGCCAACTGTCCGACGCCGAGGTGGCGCTGTCGCGCTTGCTGTCCGAGGACGCCGAGCTGAAGGAAGAGATCAAGTCGCGCGTGGAGCAGCGCAGCGGCGTCGACGAGCGCGTGGCCGAGGCCGAGGCGACGCTGGCGGAGGCCGAGCGCACCTTCTCCGAACTCACCACCGCGCTCGCCGAACTCACCGCGCGCCGCAACCAGTTCGAGGCCAATGTCCGCAGCCATCGCGACCGCCTCGCGCGGCTCGATCAGGACATCGCCAATGTCGAAGCCGAAGTGACGCAGCTGGAGCAGGACACCGGCGGCCTCGGCGATCTCGAGACACTCGCGGGCTCCATGGAAACCGCGCAGCAGATGCTGGCGGACTCCGAGATCGAAAGCCACGCCACCGAATCCGCCCATGCCGACGCCCGCGCCCGGCTGGAAGCTTCCCGCGCGCCGCTCGCCGAAGCCGACAAGCGGGTGCAGCGTCTCGAAACCGAAGCCAAGACCATTGCCAAGCTGGTCAACGGCGAGACCAAGAACCTGTGGCCGCCGATCATCGACGGCGTCAACGTCGCCAAGGGCTATGAGAAGGCGCTGGGCGCCGCGCTCGGCGACGACCTCGACGCGCCGGTGGACCCGAGCGCGCCGATGCGCTGGTCCGACTCCGGTCCGATCGACGGCGATCCGACCTTGCCGGACGGCGTCGAGGCGCTGGCCGCCCACGTCACCGCGCCGCCGGAACTGGCGCGTCGCCTCGCCCAGATCGGCGTGGTCAGCCGCGAGCGCGGCGCGGAACTGGCCGCCCGGCTCAAGACCGGCCAGCGGCTGGTGTCGCCGGAAGGCGACCTGTGGCGCTGGGATGGCTTCATCGCCGCCGCCCATGCGCCGACCGGCGCAGCCCGCCGCCTTGCCGAACGGGCGCGTCTGGTCGATATCGAGACCGAACTCGAACAGGCCCGCACCGACGCCCTCGCCAAGCGGGAGGCGCTGGAAGCCGCCGAGGCCGCCGTCAAGGCCGCCGCCGCGACCGAGAGCGCTGCGCGCGAGGCCGTACGCAACGCCCAGCGCGAAGCCAATGCGGCGCGCGAGCGCCACGCCGCCGCCGAACGCGAGATCAACCGCCACGCCGCGCGCCGCTCGGCGCTGGAGGAGCGCCGCACCCGGCTCGCCGCCGACCGCACCGAGGCCGACGGCGCCCATGACAGCGCCATCGCGATGCTGGAGGAATTGCCGGCCAGCGCCGACAACGAGGAAAAGCTCGCCGCCGCCCGCGCCGACATGGACGGCCATCGCCATCGCGCCGCCCAGGTGCGCGCCGAGGCTCAGGCGCTGGCGCGCGAGGCGGAACTGGCCGACCGCCGCTTGCAGGCCATCGTCGCCGAGCGCAACGAATGGCAGAACCGCCAGGAGAATGCAGCCACGCAGATCTCCACCATCGAGGCCCGCATCGTCGAGGTCACCACCGAGCGCGCCGAGCTTGAAAACGCGCCGGAAGTGTTCGCCGAGAAGCGCAGCGCGCTGATCAGCGAAATCGAGATCGCCGAGAGCGAGCGCCGTGCCGCCGCCGACGCGCTCGCCGCCGCCGAGACCGCGATGGCGGAAACCGACCGCGTCGCCCGCGCCACCCTCGAGGCGCTGTCCGCCGCGCGCGAAGCCTGCGCCCGCTCCGAGGAACGCATGGAGGGCGCCAAGCGCCGCCTCGATGACATCGAGCGCGAAATCCACGACATGCTCGAGGTCGAGCCCCATGGCGTGGCGGCGCTGGCCGAGATCGAGCCCGGCGCCGAGCTGCCGGCGATGTCCGACGTCGAATCCGACCTCGACAGGCTGCGCCGCGACCGCGAGCGCCTCGGCGCAGTCAACCTGCGCGCCGAAGAGGAACTGCGCGAGGTCGAAGCCCAGCATCTCGGCCTCACCACCGAGCGCGACGATCTGGTCGAAGCCATCAAGAAGCTGCGCACCGGCATCCAGAGCCTCAACAAGGAAGCGCGTGAGCGCCTGCTGACCTCGTTCGAGATCGTCAACGGCCACTTCAAGCGACTGTTCACTGAACTGTTCGGCGGCGGCCAGGCCGAATTGCACCTGATCGAGAGCGACGACCCGCTGGAAGCCGGCCTCGAAATCATCGCCAAGCCGCCCGGCAAGAAGCCGCAGACGCTGTCGCTCCTGTCCGGCGGCGAGCAGGCGCTGACGGCGCTGGCGCTGATCTTCGCGGTGTTTCTGACCAACCCGTCGCCGATCTGCGTGCTGGACGAAGTCGACGCGCCGCTCGACGACCACAACGTCGAACGGTTCTGCAACCTGCTGCACGAGATGACCGCCTCCACCGAGACGCGCTTCATCATCATCACCCACAACCCGATCACCATGGCGCGCATGAACCGGCTGTTCGGCGTCACCATGGCGGAGCGCGGGGTGTCGCAGCTTGTCTCCGTCGACCTCGACGGCGCGATGAAGGTGCTGGACCAGAACGTGGCGTGAGTTTTCTACCCTCTCCCCTTGCGGGAGAGGGAAAACGCGCGCACCGTCGTTCGCCATGCCCTCGCCCGACCTGCCTTCCGATCTGAAAGCCGCCCTTGCGCAGGCTGCCGAGGGGCTGTCCCGCACCGACGCCGCGCGGCGGGCGACAACCATCTCGCAGACCTATCGCGGCGGCGGCACCTCGTCAGGCATCCGCACAACGGGCGATGCGGTAGCTTACGCGCTGGCGCG
>JAFKES010000212.1 GCA_017308495.1 Afipia sp. | reverse complement strand
CAAAAACGGGTTCCGAGCCATCCCGTTCAACCCATGATCCGCCTGCCGTATATCTGTGCCCCTTTAATGTTCAGGGGCCAGGATGCGCCCGGCAAATTCCGGCCGGACATGATTGTCCAGCCAGGCGCGCAGGCGCGCGCCCTGCGCGGCGTCGCGACGCTGGATGGCGAGCACGCCGCGTTCCAGTTCAAGGATGGTGATCGCCGAGATGAAGAAGCTCTCGGCGTCCTCCGCATCGACCCATGCGGCGACCCTGGCATCGGCTTTGCCGTCGCCGATCTTGCGCAGTTCGGAGACGACGTTGGTGTCGAGCAGATAACTCAAGACAGATCGACCCCGCGCGGCGCGACCTCGACACGCGGCGGATCAAACTCGATGTCCGACAGGCCGGGCATGGCGAGCGCTTGCGTCAAGCTGCGGCGCTTGCCGCTGAGGCGGCAGAACTCGTCATAGGTCATCAGCACATGGGAGGGCTTGCCCCGGTCAGTGATGACGACCGGGCCGTTCAGCGCGGCCTTCTTGGCGCTGCTGACGTCATGGTTCAGCTCGCGGCTGGAAAGGGTGGTGATGGTCATGGCGCACCTCCATGTAGGCAAGTACCTACATAAGTGAGGCGGTGGCCAAATGCAAGGTTTCATCTGCCCCTCACAGCCCCACCCCCCGCTTACGGCCAAAGGACCAGTCCACGCCGCCGTCGGCGCGCACCACCCCGGAGATATGCTGGCCGATGTGTTTCTCGATCGTGGGCGTCCAGGGCACGAGCTTGAATCCTAGCCCGTCATCGATCATGGCGAAGCGGCCGGAGGCAAGCGCGAAACGCTGACGGTAGGTGCCGGCGACAAATTCGCCATCAGCGGATTTCTGGAACGGCATGCCGGTCTCCGCCGCGAGCCGGTCGCCGAGGGCGTCCAGCTCGCGTTGCCGCAGCGTGCCGAGGAGGTTTCGGCTGAACAGAAGGCGCTCGCCATCGCGGCGCGCCATGCCGTCCTGCATCAGGTGTCCGGCGCGGGCCTCCATCGCCTGCTTCACCTCCAGGCCGAAGCCGCCGCCGAGATCGACGGGATCGCGGGCGACAAGCTGACGGTCGAGCCAGGTTGCACCGCTCGCCGTGGTCTGGGCTTCGATCGACAGATCGGAGCGCGTCGCCAGCGCCACGCACCGCTTGCCCTTCGCGTCCTCGAAGGAGCGCAGTTCCACGATCGAGCCCGGCGCGCTGTCGCCGGCCGACTCGATATCCGGCAGCTTGATGTGGTGGGTGCGGCCGTCGACGCCGTCCACCACCGCATAGACCGTGCCAACCAATTCATTGTCGAGGCCACGTTCGACCAGCCGGCCGATGATCGGAGCGCCATGCATCTCGCCGGCGAGGACATAGTCGGCCGCGCCGCGTGCGATGCCCTGCTCGTCGAGAGCGCGGTGCATCCGCTTGATGATGTCGTTGCGCTGGCCGAGTTCGCGCAGCGTCGATTCCGCACCTTCCGCCACGACCCACTGGCCCGGGCCGATGGCCTCGGCCAGGCCGAGATGTTCGAGGTGGCGCAATCGCCCGACCTTTTGCGTCAGGTATGCGTCGGGCTGGCGGTCCGGCGACGTCGCCACATCGATCACGCCCTGATCGTTGGCATCGCGGGCAAGCTGGCGGTCGAGCTGGGTCCAGCGCTCGGCCTCGACCTGACGGTTCAGCGCACGGCTGATGTCGAGATCGGTGCGCGGGCCGAGGTCCTGGGTGATGAGATCCTGCGCACGGTTGCGCATCCCGCTCTTGATATAGTCGCGGTCGATCACGAGGTCGCGGCCATCGTCGGCGCGCCCCCGCACGATGACATGGATGTGGGGGTTGTCGGTGTTCCAGTGATCGACGGCGACCCATTCGAGTTTCGTGCCAAGGTCCTTTTCCGCCTGCGTCATCAGCTCGCGGGTGAACCGCTTCAGGTCTTCCATGTCGGTCGCGTCCTCCGGCGACACGATGAAGCGGAAGTGGTGGCGATCATCCTTGCAACGCTCGGTGAACTCCTTGACGTTGGCGTCATTAATCTCGGCGCCGAACATCTTCGCGCGCTCGCCGTCACGGGTGACGCCATCGCGCCGTAGATAATTGAGGTGCCGGGCTAACGGGCCGCGCTGCCCCTTGTTGCGGACCACGAGCGCCTTCACGGTGCAGAAGCGCGTGCGGCTGGTGATAAGGCGATTGGCGTGGATACTGGCGACGCGGCCGCGCGCGAAATGCGGCCCGCGACCCAAAGTGATTTTGCCGGAGCGCGAAATGCGACCCCCGGCCTTCTGCGCGGCGGCGAGTGCCTGGGCGACGAAGGGCAAGGCGCGCTGCGCTCGCGATGAACGAATGCGGCCTGGGCGGATACGGAAATCCTCGTCGCGTGTCATGGTTGAACCCGCGATGTGCGATATTCGCTGAAATCATTCGCGAAATCGAACACACGCACATCGCGGCACTGAGCTGCGATGCGTAGAAAAACGGAAAAAGCAGAACCAAAACAACAGACCGTCCAAGCCGCGATGTGCGGCTTTTTATCTTGCCTTCCTGCGGTTGTTGCCGGGGAGAATCCTCGGCTCCCTGCATGTTCTACGATTGCGCACGCCGCGAAGCGCGGAAGCACGATGCTCATCGCTGATCTCCATCGGTGCGCGGCCTTCGCACGAAGATGCCGTCGGACGGCGGCACGAGTGCCGACAGATCGACGATCGCAGGCGCGCTCGATGGTCGGCCGGAAGGAGGATCGTCGGTCTCCGAATCGTTGCCGGAATGAACGCTGGATCGTCCGACGAAGATCGCCGCAGGCGGCGGCGCGATGCTGGCCGCGCGCGGTGGAGCCGCAGCCCTGTCCGGCGGGGCCGCCGCCGTGCGCGGTGGCGCGGCAACGGCCGGCGCGGCATCGGCCGCCTATAGCCTCGGCTCGCTCGGCCAGTCGGGCGCGGCGGGCGTTGCCTACGGCCTCGGCGGCGTCGCGAAGGCCGCAGGCTCGGCCGCCGTCTCGCCGCTCAAACGCGCCGCTGCCCGCGCCAGCGAATCCATCAAGTCCAGCTTCTCCGATGGCGTGAAGGCGGGCTTCGGCGCGAGCGGCGGCACGACCACCTCCGCGTCGTCTAGCGGCGCGGGCACGGCCGCGTCCGCATCGTCGGGCGGCGGCACGCCGCCCGCCTGGGCGCAGCGGATGCAGCAGGGCGGACACACGGCCCATGCCGTCCAGACCGCCGCGCACGCCGTCCGCTCCGGCGACGGCCACGGCTCGGCTTCTTCCATCAACCTCTCTGAAAGCGACCGCACATGAGCATCTTCAAAAGGCCCGCCGTGCATTACGGCAAGACCCCTGAACCCGAAACGCCTTACCAGAAGGCCGCGCAGGTTTGGGACGAGCGTATCGGCTCGGCCCGCGTGCAGGCGAAGAACTGGCGCTACATGGCGTTCGGTTCGCTGTTCCTCTCGGCCGGATTCGCCGCCGCGCTTGTCTGGCAGTCGGCGCGCGGGACCGTCGTGCCGTGGATCGTTCAGGTGGACAATCTCGGCCAGGCGCAGACCGTCGCGCCGGCCACGGCCGACTACCGGCCGACCGATCCGCAAGTGGCGTGGCACCTCGGCCGCTTCATCGAGCAAGTCCGCTCGATCCCGGCGGACCCGATCATCGTCCGCCAGAACTGGCTTCGCGCCTATGAGTGGACGACGGATCGCGGCGCGGCGGCGCTCAACGACTATGCGCGCGCGAACGACCCGTTCGCCAAGGTCGGCCGCCAGCAGATCGCCGTCGAGGTGTCGAGCGTCATCCGCGCCTCGCCGGATTCCTTCCGCGTCGCCTGGACCGAAAAACACTACGAGTCCGGCCAGCTCGCCGCGACCGAGCGATGGACCGCGATTCTCACCGTCGCGATTCAGCCGCCGCGCGACGCCGAACGCCTGAAAGCCAATCCGCTCGGCATCTACGTCAACGCGATTTCGTGGTCGAAGGAGATGGCGCAATGAGCAAGGCTTTCCGCACACCCGCGCTTGCAGCCGTGCTCTTGTCCGCGACCGCGCTCGCGGGCTGCTCCACCTTCAAGCCCCCGGAAATCAGCTACGACGCCAGCGTGCCGCCATTGCCGGCCGTGCCCGCCGCCGTCATCGACACGACGCCGAAGCCGTTGCATGTCCCGCCCGCCTGGACGGTCGCACGCGGCGGCACGGCCGCCAGCACCGCAACGGGCCGCGTCGAGAACGCCAACGCCGCCGCCCGCGTGCAGCCCCGCCGCGAAGGTTATTACAACGCCATCCAGATTTATCCCTGGAGCGACGGCGCGCTCTATCAGGTCTATGCCGCGCCCGGCCAGATCACCGACATTGCGCTTGAGCCGGGCGAGAGCCTGACCGGCGCGGGGCCGATTGCGGCGGGCGATACCGCGCGATGGATCATCGGCGATACCGAGAGCGGATCGGGCGTCACCCGCCGCGTCCATATCCTTGTGAAGCCGAGCCGCCCCGACATCACGACGAACCTCGTCGTCACGACCGACCGGCGCGTCTATTTGATCGAGCTGCGTTCGGCCGAGAAGCCCTATATGCCCGCCGTCGCCTGGGCCTATCCCGCGCCGCCGGCCAGCCAGGGCCAGGGCGTGCCCGCCGCGCCCGTCATCCCTGCCGCCGCCGCGCGCAATCACCGCTACACGCTGACCGGCGACAATCCGCCGTGGAAGCCCGTCGCCGTCTATGACGACGGCCGGCGCGTCTATGTCGAGTTTCCGCGCGGCATCGTCCAGGGCGAAATGCCGCCCATTTTTGTGCTCGGCGCGGACGGCGAGGCGCAGATCGTCAATAGCCGTATTCACCAGCACATCTTGATCGTGGACCGCCTGTTCGGCGCGGCAGAGCTGCGCCTTGGCTCCGGCAATCGCCAGCAGACCGTCAGGATTGTCCGCACGGACGGGAGGCCGCAATCATGAGCGGGAACGACACCACCAATCCCACCGACGCCGCCGCACCGATGCGGCTGCGCAGCGAGCCGCCGCGCGTTACCCGCCTGTCGCGCAAGATGCTCGCCAGCGTCGCGGCCGTCGCGCTCGTCGGCATCGGCGGCGCGCTGATTTATGCGCTCCAGACCCGCACCGGGGGCGGCGACGGCAAGGAGCTGTATTCGACTTCCAACCGCCAGCCCGCCGATGGGCTTGCCGGTCTGCCGCGCGATTACACCGGCCCGCGTCTCGGCCCGCCGCTGCCGGGCGACCTCGGCCGCCCCATCCTCGACGCGCAGAACCGGGGCCAGCCCGTCGTGCCGCCGACGATGACCGCGCCGACCGTGGACCGCGCCGAGGAACGACGGCTCGCCGAGGAAGAAGCCGCGCGCGTGAGCCGCGTCTTTTTCCAGACCGAGGCGCGCGGCGCGAGCGCGAGCGGAACGCCGGGCGGCGCGACCGGGCAGCACCTTGCCGGCCTCGGCCTCGCCGGCATGACCGGGCAACCCCAGCCGACCGCGCAGGACCGCCAGCTCGCGTTCCTGAATGCGCCCGTCGATCGCCGCACCACGGCGGGCGATCGCGTCATGGCTCCGGCTTCGCCCTTCGTGCTCCAGGCCGGCGCGGTCATCTCGGCGGCGTTGATTACGGGCATCCGCTCCGATCTTCCGGGGCAGATCACCGCGCAAGTGACCGAGAACATCTATGACAGCCCGACCGGGCGCATCCTGCTCGTGCCGCAGGGCACGCGCATCATCGGCCAGTATGACAACAACGTGCAGTTCGGCCAGCGCCGCGTGCTGCTCGTCTGGAATCGCCTCATCCTGCCGAACGGCCGATCCATCGTTCTCGAGCGCCAGCCCGGCGCAGATCCGCAAGGATATGCCGGGCTGGAGGATGGCGTCGATTATCATTGGTGGGATCTCGCCAAAGCGGCCGGCCTTTCGACGCTGCTCTCCGTTGGCGCGGAGCTGGCCGTCAGCGACGAGAACCGCTTGCTGCGCGCCATCCGCAACGGGGCGCAGGATACGATCAACGACGCCGGCCAGCAGATCATCCGCCGCCAGCTCAATGTCCCGCCGACGCTGACCATTAGGCCGGGCTTCCCGGTCAGGATCGTGGTCACGCGCGACCTTGTGCTCGAACCCTACAGGAATTGACCATGACCAAGTTGAAGCTCGGCGCGCTCGCCGACGACAAGCCCGTCAAGGTGTCGCGCGAGTTTCCCGCGACACTCTTTCGCGATTTGCAGCTTTACGGGCGCTTGCTGGCCGGCGCAGGGCAGCCGCCCATCGAGCCGGAAAAGCTCATCGTGCCGATGCTGGAACGCTTCCTCGCCACGGATCGCGAGTTCCAGAAGGCCCGGCGAGCCTCGCCCACGGCATGAAAACTCACAGGCGTCCGGCGGCGTGCCTGCGAGCGGCGAAGCTCAAGACGATATAGCCCGCAAGACCCGCGATCACCGATCCGGCCAGAATCCCGAACTTGACGCGATCCTGTATCGCGGGATCGTCGAAAGCCAGCAGGCCGATGAACAGGCTCATGGTGAAGCCGATTCCACATAGCAGAGCGACGCCGAGAACTTGCCCCCAACTCGCTGCGGCCGGCAGATCGGCGAGGCCGGCGCGCACGAGAAGCGCGACAGTGCCGAATACGCCGACCAGTTTGCCCGCCACCAATCCGGCGGCGACACCGAGCGTCAGTGGTTCAATCAGCACGGCGGGCGTAACGCCCGCGAACGAAACCCCGGCATTGGCAAAGCCGAAGATCGGAACGATCAGGAAGGCGACAGGCTTCTGCAAGGTATGTTCGAGTTGATGCAGGGGCGATGTTGACGGCGATGCCTCCGGCGTGCCCGGCGTGAGGCGGATCGGGACCGTCAATGCCAGGATCACCCCGGCGAGAGTGGCGTGAATGCCCGAGCGCAAGACGAGAACCCACAGCGCAGCGCCCAGGAGCAGATAAATCCACAGACGCATCACGCCGAGCCGGTTCAAAAGGACAAGGACGGCGATGACCAGCCCGCTGCCGCCAAGGGCAATGAAATTCAGGTCGGCGGTGTAGAACAACGCGATGACAATAACGGCCCCGAGATCGTCGATGATTGCGAGCGCGGCCAGAAAGACTTTCAAGGACGCCGGCACCCGAGGCCCGAGCAGGGAAAGAACGCCAAGCGCGAAAGCGATGTCCGTTGCCGAAGGAATGGCCCACCCCCGCAAAGCAGCGGGATTGCCGAGATTGAAGGCGACATAGATCAGCGCAGGCACGGCCATGCCTCCGGCGGCGGCGACGCCGGGCAGCAGCCGGCGGTTCCAACTGGACAATTGCCCGTCCAGCATCTCGCGTTTGATTTCCAGCCCGACCAGCAGGAAGAACAAGGCCATCAGCGCGTCGTTGATCCAATGCTGGAGGCTCAACGGGCCGATATAGGTGCGAAGCGCCGAGAAGTAGCCTTCGGCCAGGGGCGAGTTTGCCGTGATGATGGCAAAGAGAGCCACCGCCATGAGCACAAGGCCGCCGGAGGCTTCATTGTCGAGGAACTGACGAAGGGTTGAGTTGATCCGGCCTTTATGGAGGCTCTTAGGCTGCGTTGAAGCCACAGGATTCCATCCTCTGTAACGAGTTAATCTTTCTCCGTATTAGGGATGAAACCCTGGCGCACGCAGCACACGCCATGATGCGTGTATTCTATCCGAAGTGACGGGCATTGCCAGTGAAACCGGCGGGCGGTTCGACGGCATCACCTGAAAGGGGTGCCGCCAGCGCACCCGCACAAGTGCGGCACGCTACCGGCCGCCGCTCCCCCTCCATGCTTCGCCTTATTCCGGGCAACCACAAACCCGGAATCCCGCAGCGAACCACGGAGGATTCCATGCGCGCAAAACGCCGCCTCGCCCACAGGGGCCGCCCCCGCCGGCAGGCTCCGCAGACGCTCCCCGAAGACCTTTACGATTATGGCGACGCGCCGGCACCGCCGCGACAGCGGCGCAATTCCGTCCTGAACCTGTCCGTCACCGACGATTGGCCCGATGACGTTCCTGTCACCGAGGCCGAGATTGACGTGTTCGAGCGTTGGTTCAGCGATGTCTTCGACGAGCTGCTAAACCCCAAAAGGCCAAAAGACAGCTTGCCTATCATATCACAAACTGATAGGAAAAAGGCATGAGCGAGGATCGCGACCCGAGCCTCGACACGCTTCTGGACCTCGACGGCCAGGTGCTCGTTGTCGATCCCGAGGGCGGCCATTGGGTGAAGTTCGTTGTCACCCGCGTTCCGGCGTCGCCGGAAAAGCCGCACGGCCTCGATTACTCGCTCACGCTTCATGGGCCTTCGGGCGAACGGTTGGTCGGTTTCGATAACGCCCATCCGGTCGGCCGAGGCAGGCGCGGCGAGCCGCAAGACCATCGGCATCGCCACCAGACCGTGAAGCCTTACGCCTGGGAGGACGCGGCCACGCTGCTGGCCGACTTCTGGCAGGCGGTGGACGCGGTGTTGAAGGAGCGAGGCGTAATATGACGACATTGAAAGTCGGGATTGCCGACTACCAGGAAATGAAGGCCCGCACGATGCGGATCGCGCGCGGCGAGGAAAAGCCGGCGGCCAGCGATCCGAAGATGTGGTTCACCTCCACCGAATCCTTCGCCAAGGTGCTGTCGGCGGGCAATCGCGAATTGCTGCGCATCATCGCCGAGAAATCCCCGGCCTCGCTTGAGGAACTGGCGGAGATTACCGGACGGGCGGCTTCCAATCTCTCGCGCACCCTGAAAACGATGGAAACCTACGGCCTCGTCCGTTTCGAGCGCGGACATGGCCGCAAGCTCGCGCCCAGGGTTGTTCATGACCGTGTGGAACTGGCGTTGCCGTTGATCGGTCGCATCGAAACCCGGAAAGCTGCGGGAGGCGGCCGATGAACTTCCACAATCCCAACGCCGCCACCCGCGCCGCCCTCTATCTGCGTGTCTCGACAGCGCGGCAGGCCGAGCATGACGTGTCGATCCCCGACCAGCGCAA
>JAFKES010000211.1 GCA_017308495.1 Afipia sp. | reverse complement strand
AGCGGATCGAAGGCCAGGTGCGCGGCGTCGCCGGCATGGTCGAGGGCGATCGCTATTGCATCGATATCGTCACGCAGATCGCCGCCGCCCGCGCTGCGCTACGGCGGGTCGAGGAAGAAATCCTGCGCGATCATGTCGCGCACTGCGTGGAGCATGCCATTGCGTCCGGCGACAAGGCCGACCAGCGCCGCAAGATCGCCGAGCTGATGGATGTGGTCAGCCGCGCCGACCGCTGAGCGGCGGTACCGAACCGGCGGCAGCGTCTTGCGCAGAACATCCGCGTTTAAGAACGATCTGTTTTAAATCGAATCACCAACTCGTCATGCCCGGCATCCATGTCTTGAAAATTTCATCCGAACAGGCCGTGGATGGCCGGGACAGAAGCGCGTTCACGTCCGGCCTTGACTACTGAAATCCGGACTCGGCGACTGGCAATCAGAAGAGCAGGTCGCCGCTCCGGACCATCATCCAACGGTTACTTCTTCTTGCCGTCGGCGCCGAACTGGGCGAGGAACGCGGTGAGGTCCTTGATCTCCTGCTCGTTCTTGAGGCCGGCGAACACCATCTTGGTGCCGGGGATCTTGGCTTTCGGGTCCTTGATGTATTCGGCGAAAATCTCGGGCGACCAGGTGATGCCCGAATTGACGTTGGCGTCGGAAAACTTGTAACCCGCCGCGGTGCCGGACTTGCGGCCGAACAATCCGTTCAGTTCGGGGCCGACCGAATTCTTGGCGGTTTCGCCGATCTGATGGCAGGCCCGGCACTTGTTGAACACCTTCTCGCCGGCGGCGACATCCTGGGCGAGCGCCGCGCCGCCAGCAGCAGCGGACATCGCGACAGCAAGCGACAGCGACACGAGAGATACGCGAAACGTCATGGAAATTGAACCTCTTGAGGATGAGCGGGAGAATGTGTTGAAGGATGAACGCGACGACGGTGCCGCGCCGGTGAAGATGCGTTCGATCGTCAGCCGACTTTCAGATAGGCGAAGCCCTTCGACTGGAGAACGGCGACGGTCGCAACCCCCGACGGCACGAAGCTGACGAACGGCGCGTCGCGCACCTTGCCCTTGTCGAGATTGTTGCGCTGGAAAGTGATCTCGCACAGGTGAACCTTGAGGCCGTTCTTGGCGAGATCGCTGACGCGGTCGAAGACCTTGGGATCGATGGTCTCGGCCTTCCACGGCGATCCCTCCAGCGAGGAGAGGAAGAATTTCACCCCGGGGCCATGGGCGACGATCACCAGTTGCAACGCGAACGGGTCGGCGCCGTAGACCGAATAGTGATTGGAGATATTGTTCAGCGTCTGATCGAAGCGGGCATGATCGCCATAGTCGCAATGATAGAGGCAGGCGACATCGGCCTCCTTCTTGAGATCGGCCATGGGTAGCACCGCCGGAGCCGCTTGCGCCGAGGCCGCGACAAGACTCCCTGCGGCCCCCGCGATGAGGCCGCGCCGTGTGGTCGAAAGGGTCCGCTCGATCATGAAAAAACTCTCCCTGAAGACGGCGCTCCGTCGCAGCCGGGCCGGGTCGCCTCCATCACATTCTCCCTCTGCGCTTCTTGCGTCAATCGACCTTCGGCCCCGACTTCTCGTCCGGCGTCACGTCAACCGAGATCGCCCGTCCGGTCACCTTCGGCTCGCCACGGCAATTGGTCATGCACGGATTCTTCTTCCAGAACTGCTTTTCGGAGACCTCGCGATCATCCGGGAAAAAGCCGCCGGCGTTCGGCATCTTGATCGAGGTGAAGTTCTTGTCGTTCAGTTCGAAATTCTCGTCCTTGACGATGTCGTTGAGGCTCAGAAGATACGCCACCACCGCGTAGATCTCGTCGTCCGACAGCGAATGGGCGTTGCCGAACGGCATGGCGCGGTGGATGTAGTCGAACGCCGTGGACAGGTCGGGCCAGAACGAGCCGATGGTTTTGTCGGGACGGTCGGCCTTGAGCGTGCCATGGCCGCCGGCCAGCACCGGCCAGCGCCCCGCGCCCTCGCCGAACTCGCCATGGCATGACGCGCACTGCGCCTGAAAGATCGCGTCGCCCTGCTTCACGGTGCCCTTGCCCGGCGGCAGACCCTTGCCGTCGGGGCGCACATCGGTGTCCCACGCCTTGATTTCCTCCGGCAGCGCGACGCGGCCGAGGCCGAGCTTCGGCGGCGTCTTCTCGGCCACGCGGGTGGCCTGTTGCGCTGAGGTCTGCGAGACCGCCACTAAGGCGGCGCTGCCGCACAGCACGGCGAGCGCGAACAGCTTAACCAATCTCGACATTCTCGGCCTCCCCGGTCGCGCGCACCAGCCAGGTCTGGATGCCGTTGTTGTGATAGATCGAGTTGACGCCGCGCACCTTGCGCAGTTCGTCCTTGGTGGGCTGCACATAGCCGGTCGAATCCATCGCGCGCGACTGGATCATCATTTCCTGGCCGTTCCAGTCGAAATCGACATAGAAGCGCACCAGCGACTTATCCAGCACCGGGCCATCGATGCGGGCGGTGCGCCAGTTGCGGCCGCCGTCCAGCGTGACGTCGACACGCTTCACCGAACCACGGCCCGACCACGCGAAGCCGGCCAGCACGTTGGGGCCCTTATGCCGGAGCGGCGCCTGCGGCGACGGATTGGTCACCACCGATTTCGCGTCCATGACGAAGGTGTGCCAGCGTGCGCGGCCATTGGCGAGAAGGTCCGTGTATTTCGACGTCTCTTCGCGGGTCTGCCACGGCTTGTCGCCGGCCTCGATCCGCCGCAGCCACTTCACCCAGATGTTGCCTTCCCAGCCGGGGATCACCGCGCGCAGCGGGTAGCCCTGCTCGGGCCGCAGCGCCTCGCCGTTCATGCCGAAGGCCAGCATGCAATCGTCCAGCGCCTTCTCGATCGGCAGCGAGCGGTTCATGCCGGAGGCGTCCGCGCCTTCCAGCATCAGCCACTTGGCGTTCGGCTTGAGGCCGGCCTCGTCGAGCACGGTCTTCAGCATCACGCCGGTGTACATGACGCTGTGGATCATGCCGTGGGTGAACTGGCAGCCGTTGAGCTGCGCGCCGCGCCACTCCATGCCCGAATTGGCCGCGCATTCGAGGAAATGGATCTTGTTGACGCGCGGCATGCGCCGCAGATCGTCCATCGTGAACACCAGCGGCCGGTCGACGAGGCCGTTGATCATGAGGCGATGGTCGGCCGGGTTGATCTCGGCGATGCCGGCATGATGCCGCTCGAAGCACAGCCCCGACGGGGTGATGATGCCGTCGAGCTCGTGCAGCGGCGTGAAGCTGACCGACGATTCCGGCGCCGCCGTCAGCCACGACACGTCGCGGCGGATGACGTGCTTCTCGAATTTCGACGGCATGCCATAGGGCCGCTTGGCGACGCCGTCGCCGAGATAGCGATTCCAGTCCTGGACTTCGGTGATGAGCGGATCGGGCTTCGGCGCGTCGTCCGCTTTTACAGGCCGAGCGCCCAGCACGGCACCTGCGCCTGCGAGGCCAGCTGCGCCGAGAAATCTGCGGCGGTTGAGAATATCCGCCGATGACGTGTCACTCATGCGGCATCCTTTCTATCTATCCCGATACGTGAATATGTTGAATGCGACTGGTTCATCAAAGCTGCTTCTCATCACGACCGCTGGTCTTCAGCCGTCATCGCGCGCCAACAGACGGCGCGCAGTCCCCGTCACGCGCCGGACACCTTCACCGCGGTGTTCGGCGCAATCGTCACCGTACCGCGCTTGGCGACATGCGCCGACAGCACGTCCCAGATCGGCGGGCCCTGCGTGCCTTCGTTGACGCTGGCCCAGCCCGCGACGGTGTAGGATTTGCCGGCCTCGATCGGCTTGCCGGACTTGAGATGCGTGAGATCGGAGATGCGCGATCCCATCGGCTTGGAAATATCGATGGCGTAACCCATGCCGCCGGCGCGCACCATGTCGCCGCCGCCCTGGAAATAAGGATCGGGGTGGAAGATGTTGTCGGCGACGTCTTCCAGCACTTCCTTGAGCTGAGCGCCGGTCATCTGGTTGCGGTAGCAGTTCGGATAGGTGATCGCGGTGGCGTTGGTGACGTCCTCCCAGGTGATCGGCGCGCCGGGCACCAGCGTGCCGCCCCAGCGGAAACCAGGTGACAGCGCGATCTCGGCGTCGCGCTCCGCCAACATGGCGTCGCAGATCAGGTCGTCGAAGGTGCCGTTGAAATTGCCGCGGCGGTAGAGCAGCGAATCGGTCTTGCCGATGGTGCGGGCGAGATCCTTGGCGAACGGCGCACGCAGCTTCTCCACCAGCGTCGTCATCGCCGCATCCGGCTGGATCGCGTCGGTGAACACCGGCATCAGCTTGAAGCGCGTGCCGGCGACCTTCTTGTCCTTCACCTCGATGTCGAGGCGCGAGACGAACTTGCCGTGCGATCCGGTGGCGATGAGCACCGTGTCGCCGACGCGCACCACGCCCGGCATGGCGTCGTGGGTGTGCGCGGTGAGGATGACGTCCAGCCCCTTGACCCGGCCGGCGAGCTTGCGGTCGACGTCGAAGCCGTTGTGCGACAGCAGCACGACCACCTGCGCGCCCTCGGCGCGGGCGTCGTCCACCTGCTTCTGCATATCCTCCTCGCGGATGCCGAATTCCCATTTCGGAAACATCCAGCGCGGATTGGCCACCGCCGTGCGCGGCAGCGCCTGTCCGATCACCGCGATCTTTACGCCGCCGCGCTCGAACGTCTTGCGCGCCTCGAACACCGGCTCCTGCCATTCGTTATCGCGCACGTTCTGAGCGAGGAACGCGAACGGCGCCTTGTCGGCGATCTCCTTGATGCGGTCGGCGCCGTAGGTGAATTCCCAATGGCCGGTCATGGCGTCGATCTTCAGCGCCGAGAAGGCATCGACCATGTCCTGCCCGCGGGTCTGCAGCGAGGTCCAGCTGCCCTGCAGCCCGTCGCCGCCGTCGAACAGCAGCACCTTGTCGTCGCCGCGCTCCGCGCGCACCGCCTTCACCAGCGTGGCGATGCGGTCCATGCCGCCCATACGTCCGTAATGGCGCGCCAGCGCCACGAAATCGTCCGCGGTCAGGGCATGGGCTTCCGCCGAACCGTCGGCGATGTTGAAGTAGCGGCGGAACGCGGCGTCGGTCAGATGCGGCGGCTGGCCGCGCGCCTCGCCGACGCCGAGATTGACCGAGGGCTCGCGGAAATACAGCGGCATCAGCTGGGCGTGGATGTCGGCGACATAGAGAATCGTCACCGTGCCGAGCGGATCGAAGCGGGTAATGTCGGCCTGGGTCAGCCGCTGCTGCGCCGCCACCCGGCCGAGCGGACCAAGCCCGCTTCCGATCGTCAGCGCAGACGCAGCCGCGCTCGCCTGCAGGAATTCCCGCCTCGATATCATCGGTCCACCCTTGCCCCCTTACGCGGGGGATATGTTGTCAGAAGCTTCGCGGCCGGCGCGGGACGCCCGCGCGCCGGGTCAGCCCACCGTCAGCTTGTTCTTGGCGGTGTATTCCGAGCCGTCGTCATCCTTCCAGGTGAAGGTGAACTCGCCGGTCTCGGATGCCCGGTAGAAGAACGACTGATAGGGATTGGCTGAAATCGCCGGATGCCAGTCCGCCTCGAACACCGGCTTGCCGTTGAAGGTCGCGGTGAACTTGTTGATGATCCGGCGCGGAATCAGCTTGCCGGAGGAGTCCTTGCGCTGACCGGATTCCATCTCGTGAGAGATGAGGGTCTTGATCTCGATGATTTCGCCGGGCTTCGCCGAGGTCGGAACGCGAACGCGCGGTGTGGGGGTTGTCGCCATGGAAGAATTCCTCGCCTGAATTGTTTTTATCGGTCGTTTCCGCTCAGCCGCCGCAGCCGCCGATGGTGACCTTGATGTTGGATTTGGTCGAATGCAGGTCGCCGTTGGACATCTCCGCGATGGCGATGATGTTCTGGGTCTGCGCGAGGCGCATGCGGGTCGATGCCGCCGCCTTACCGCTCGCGGGCGTGAACCGGTAGCTGACGACGCCGGGCAGCGGATTGCCGTCGGCGAACACATGCACGGCCTTGACGTAATCCTTGTCGGTCATCGGGCTTTCGACCTCGACGTTGATCGGAACGACGAGGCCGTTCTCCGCGATCTCCGGCACGTCGAGCTTGATCTTGCCGCTGCCGATTTTCCTATCGCCGAACAGCTTCTTGATCTCGGCGGCGACCATGCCTTCGTCCGCGAACGACATTTTCGGCGCGAGAACCGCCGCCAGCCCTGCAATGGCGGCAAGCGACAGGGCTTCGCGACGGGTGGTTTGAACCGGAATGAACTTCATCGATATTCCTCCTGGGGGAGTCTTTTGCATCCCTTAACGACAGTATCTGCTTGACGACGCCAAGACTGATCTATCATGATCTCCACACATCATTATATTCTTTTTTCTGAATGTAAAGATGCCCGGACGATCCGGTAAGCGAAAGGGTCGCACAGACGGCCTGACGGAGGGGAGAGAAAAATATGAGACAGGCCGCGATTCGGTCAGCAGTAGCTTTTGCCTTGGTGATTTGCGCGTCGGGCGCATCGGTCCGCGCCGAGGACGCCGCCGAAAAGGAGATCGAGCGCTATCGCGCGATGATTTCCGATCCGATGTCCAATCCCGGCTTTCTGGCGGTGGATCGCGGCGAGGTGCTGTGGAGCACCAAGCGCGGCGCCAACAACGTTTCGCTGGAAACCTGCGATCTCGGCGAGGGCCCGGGCAAGCTGGAAGGCGCGTTCGCCCACCTGCCGCGCTACTTCAAGGATTCCGACCGGGTGATGGATCTCGAACAGCGGTTGTTGTGGTGCATGGAGAAAATCCAGAACCTCGACACCAAGGACGTAATCGCGCGCCGCTTCTCCGGCCCCGGCAAAGCCTCCGACATGGAAGACCTCGTCGCATTCATCGCCAACAAATCGAGCGGCATGAAGATCGACATTCCGCTCAGCCATCCCAAGGAACAGGAGATGGCTGCGGTCGGCGAGGCGATGTTCTATCGGCGCGGCGGCGTCAACGACTTCTCCTGCGCCACCTGCCACGCCGACGAAGGCAAGCGCATCCGCCTGCAGGGGCTGCCGAACCTGTCGCGCCCCGGCAAGCAGCCGCAAGAAACCATGGGCGGCTGGCCCACCTACCGCGTGTCGCAGGGCGCGCTGCGCACCATGCAGCACCGCCTGTGGGACTGTTTCCGCCAGCAGCGATGGCCCGAGCCGAAATATGCCTCCGACGGCCTCACCGCGCTGACCGTGTTCCTGCAGAAGCAGGCAGCCGGCGGCGAGATCAACGTCCCGTCCATCAAGCGTTGAGGAAGGAGCGCATCATGACGACATCCCTGAAAACCGCTGCGCTCGCGCTGGCCGCCGGCCTGTTCACCGCCCTGCCCTTCGCGGCGTCGGCGCAGACCGCGCCGAAGACCGTGGACCCCGCCGTGGTCGATGCCTACATCAAATCGACGTTCGGTCATTCTTCGCCGGAGTGGCTGGCTCGCATCGAGCCCGACGAGACGCTGAAGACCTGCAATCGCTTCCACAACGAAGTGCCGTCGGCGGAAGCCGACGCGATCGTCAAGCGCGAGCTGGCGCGGGTGGTGTATCCCGCCGACGGAAAATTCCTCGGCGACTGGAAGGCTGGCCGCAAGATCGCCGACAACGGTCGCGGCGGCCAGTTCTCTGACAAGCCGGGCACGATATCGGGCGGCAACTGCTACGCCTGCCACCAGTTGGAGAAAGCGGAGGTGTCGTTCGGCACGCTTGGCCCGAGCCTGACCAATTACGGCAAGGACCGCAAATACGCGCCCGACGAGATCAAGACCACCTTCACCAAGATCTACAACTCGCAGGCGGTGGTGGCGTGCTCCAACATGCCGCGCTTCGGTGCCAACAAGGTGCTGGACGAGCAGCAGATCAAGGACCTGCTGGCGCTGCTGTTCGATCCGGAATCGCCGGTCAACAAGTAAGGCGCGAATCAGGCGACGCGGGCCCGCAGCGACCCGCGTCGCCCATCTTCATCGCGCGGGCGCGCCCGTTGTGCATCCCGCGGGATGAGGGGACGCATGGTCGATTTTGCCATCTGATTCGAGACGGCGCAGGACGCCCTCCCCCATCAAGTCGTCAAGCCATCAAGGCTCGCCGGAGCAAGGAGCAAAAAGATGAAGCTGCGAAACCTGTTTGCACTTCCCGCGTTGTGCGTCGCCCTCGCATCGCCGGCATGGGCGCAGGACGCCACCGTCACCTACAAGTCGCTCAGCCCTGAAGTCGCGCAGGAAGCGGCCAAGGCGGCACTCAGCGATTGCCGCGCCCGCGGCTATCAGGTGGCGGTTACGGTGGTCGATCGGTTCGGCGTGCCGCAGGTGATGCTGCGCGACCGCTTCGCCGGCGGCCACACCCCGCCCACCGCCACCGGCAAGGCGTGGACCGCGGTGAGCTTCCGCAGCAGCACCGGCGAACTCGCCACGGCGGTGCAGGCCCCGGCGATGCAGGGCCTGCGCCATCTTCCCAATGTGGTGCTGATCGGCGGCGGCGTGACCATCGACGCCGGCGGCACCATGGTCGGCGGCATCGGCGTTTCCGGCGCGCCCGGCGGCGACGCCGACGAAGCCTGCGCCAAGGCCGGCATCGCCGCGATCAAGGACAAGCTGGATTTCTAGGACCGGCGCATGGCGTGCGATGCTTGAATCCAAATGCGGCGTACGATGATCGCCCATTTGGGATGTCATCACCGGGCTTGACCCGGTGATCCATATTTTTTTCCGTGTATCGCAGCCTTCAAGGCGTGGATGGCCGGATCAAGTCCGGCCATGACGACTGTGGGTGCAATGGTATCCCGGCCTACGCCGGGATGACCCGTGACAAATCACGCATAGAAATCTCGCCCCACGATGGGACGAAAGATCTGCGCCACCCTCACGCCTGCTTCTTCAGCCAATCCGGGAACGGCATCGACTCGTAGCCCTTCTCGCGGACGTAGCGGAACATGGCGAGGAATTCCGGAGGCTCCAGCAGCCCCGGCATCCGCGCGACTTC
>JAFKES010000069.1 GCA_017308495.1 Afipia sp. | reverse complement strand
AGTTTCGAGGCGCCGGAAAACACGAACAGGACCGCGAACAGAACGCGCCCGATCGAGACGATGGCTGGCATGGTCGGCCCTCTGAGTTCCGGACGCTCGACTTATACAGGCTTTCGCATCAGCCGAACAGCGTGGGCTGCTGCCGCCCTGCCCGCTCCTGCGCTTCCACCGCCGCCACCGCCGTCATGTTGAGGATGCCGCGCGCGGTGACCGACGGCGTCAGAATGTGAGCCGGACGCGCGGGGCCGATGAGGATAGGCCCGACCGGCAACGCATCCGCCAGCATCTTGATCATCTGATAGGAGATGTTGGCGGCGTCGAGGTTCGGCATGATCAGGATGTTGGCGGTGCCCTCGAGACGCGAATGCGGCAGCACGAGATTGCGCGAGAATTCCGACAGCGCGGAATCGCCGTGCATCTCGCCATCGGCCTCGATTTCGGGATGGTCCCGCGCCAAAAGCTCGGTGGCGCGCCGCATCTTGCGGGCGCTGTCGGAATCGTAGCTGCCGAAATCGGAATGCGACAGGAACGCCACCTTGGGCTTGATGCCGAAGCGATGGACGTGGACCGAAGCCAGCGCCGCCAGTTCGGCCAGCTCATCGGCGGTGGGATTGGTCCTGATCTGGGTATCGGCGAGGAAATAGGCCCCCTTGGGAGTGATGACCAGCGCCAGCGCCGAATAATCCGTTAGCCCCGGCGTCACCCCGATGATCTCGCGGATCCGGCGCAGATGGCTCATGTAGCGGCCGTCAACGCCGCACAGCATGGCGTCGGCCTCGCCGCGGGCCACCGCCAGCGCCGCGATCACGGTGGCGTTGGTGCGCACCAGCGTCCGCGCCGCGTGCGGCGTGATGCCATGACGGCCGGCGAGATCGATGTAGCTCTGCACGTAGGAGCGATAGCGCGGATCGTCTTCCGGATTGACCAGATCGAAATCGACGCCGACCTTCATCGACAGGCCGGCGCGCTGGATCCGCGCCGCGACCACCGACGGACGCCCGACCAGAATCGGCCGCGCCAGCTTTTCCTCCAGCACCGCCTGGATGGCGCGCAGGACGCGGTCGTCCTCGCCCTCGGCATAGATGACGCGCATCGGCTGGGTCTTGGCCTTGGCGAACACCGGCTTCATGACGAGACCGGAGCGGAACGCGAAGCGCTCTAACTGCTCGGCATAGGCGTCGAAATCCTTGATCGGCCGCGCCGCAACGCCCGACTCCATCGCCGCCCGCGCCACCGCCGGCGCGACGCGCAGGATCAGGCGCGGATCGAACGGGCTCGGAATCAGCGAGCCGGGACCGAAACCCTGGGTGTCGCCGCCGCCGAAGCGCGCCACCACGTCCGACGGCGGATCGCGGGCGAGCTGGGCCAGCGCGTCCACCGCCGCGCGCTTCATCTCCTCGTTGATGGCGGTGGCGCCGACATCGAGCGCGCCGCGGAAGATGAACGGGAAACACAGGACGTTGTTGACCTGGTTGGGGAAGTCGGAGCGCCCGGTGCAGATCATGGCGTCGGGCCGCACCTTGCGGGCCTCGTCCGGCATGATCTCCGGGGTCGGATTGGCGAGCGCCATCACCAGCGGCTTGTCCGCCATCTGCGCCACCATTTCCGGCTTCAGCACGCCGGCGGCGGAAACGCCGAGGAAGATGTCGGCGCCGCCGATCACCTCGGCGAGCGTGCGCTTGTCGGTCTTCTGGGCGTAGACCGCCTTCCACTTGTCCATCAGCGTGTTGCGGCCCTCATAGACGAGGCCGTCGATATCGCAGACCCAGATGTTCTTGCGCCGCGCGCCGAGCGACACCAGCAGATTGAGACAGGCGATCGCCGCCGCGCCCGCGCCGGACGCCACGATCTTGACGTCTTCGAGTTTCTTGTCGGTGAGGATCAGCGCATTGCGGACCGCGGCGCAGACGATGATGGCGGTGCCATGCTGGTCGTCGTGGAAGACGGGAATCTTCATCCGCGCCTTCAACTGTTCCTCGATCTCGAAGCACTCCGGTCCCTTGATGTCCTCAAGGTTTATGCCGCCGAAGGTCGGCTCCAGCGCCGCCACGGTGTCGACCACGCGCTGGATGGTGTCGGCGGCGATCTCGATGTCGAACACGTCGATGCCGGCGAACTTCTTGAACAGGACGGCCTTGCCCTCCATCACCGGCTTGGAAGCGAGCGGGCCGATATTGCCAAGGCCGAGCACGGCGGTGCCGTTGCTGACCACGCCGACGAGATTGGAGCGGGCCGTGAGCGATGCCGCTTCCTGCGGGTCGGAGGCAATGGCCTCGCAGGCCGCCGCCACTCCGGGGGAATAGGCCAGTGCGAGGTCACGCTGGTTCGCGAGCGGCTTGGTTGCCTGAATTTCGAGCTTGCCGGGTCTTGGAAGACGGTGGAATGCCAGCGCCGCAAGGCGAAGTTCCTCAGACAACGTGGACGCCATTCCTCTTCCCCAGCACATGGACCCGGATTGATTTCCGGGCCCCCTCCTGATGCGGACTCGCTATCAAGTCTGCGGCAGATTGAGCCTGATGTGAAGCTCGCGCAACTGCTTCGGCGTGACCTCGGACGGCGCGCCCATCAGCAGGTCCTCGGCGCGCTGATTCATCGGGAACAGCGAGATTTCGCGCAGGTTGTTCGTGCCGCACAGCAGCATGACAATGCGGTCGACGCCCGCGGCCATGCCGCCATGAGGCGGCGCGCCATACTGGAACGCGCGATACATGCCGCCGAAGCGCTCGATCACCGTGTCTTCGCCATAACCGGCGATCTCGAACGCCTTCACCATCGCCTGTGGCTTGTGATTGCGAATGCCGCCGGAGGCGATTTCATAACCGTTGCAGGCGATGTCGTACTGGAACGCCTTGATGGTGAGCGGATCCTGCGTCTGCAACGCCTCCAGCCCGCCCTGCGGCATCGAGAACGGATTGTGCGAGAAGTCGACCTTCTTGTCTTCCTCGTTGTACTCGTACATCGGGAAATCGACGATCCACGCCAGCTCGAAACGGTCCTTGTCGATCAGGTTCAGTTCCTCGCCGAGCCTGGTGCGCGCGAGGCCCGCAAACTTCCAGAACTTCGCCGGATCGCCCGCGACGAAGAAGGCGGCATCGCCCTCTTTCAGGCCGAGCTGCTCGCGGATCGCGCTCGTGCGCTCCGGACCGATGTTGTTGGCGAGCGGGCCCGCGCCCTCTCCGCCCTCGCGCCACATGATGTAGCCGAGGCCGGGCTGACCCTCGCCCTGCGCCCACGAATTCATGCGGTCGCAGAATGCACGCGAACCGCCGCCCGGTCCGGGGATTGCCCACACCTGATTGGCGGCATCTTCCAGCATGCGCGCGAACACCTTGAAGCCCGAGCCGCGGAAGTGCTCAGAGACGTCCTGCATCACCAGCGGATTGCGCAGGTCCGGCTTGTCGGTGCCGTATTTGCGCAGGCTTTCGGCGAAGGGAATGCGCGGCCATTTTTTCGTAACGGGCTTGCCGCCCGCGAAATCCTCGAACACCCCGGTAATCACCGGCTCCATCGCCGCGAACACGTCGTCCTGCGTGACGAAGCTCATCTCGAGATCGAGCTGGTAGAACTCGCCCGGCAGTCGGTCGGCGCGCGGATCCTCGTCGCGGAAGCACGGCGCGATCTGGAAGTAGCGGTCGAAGCCCGACATCATCAGGAGCTGCTTGTACTGCTGCGGGGCCTGCGGCAGCGCGTAGAACTTGCCGGCATGGATGCGCGACGGCACCAGAAAGTCGCGCGCACCTTCCGGCGACGACGCGGTCAGGATCGGGGTCTGGAATTCGAAGAAGCCGGCCGCCTTCATGCGCGCGCGCATCGAATCGACGATGGCGCCGCGGGTCATGATATTCTGGTGCAGCTTCTCGCGGCGCAGGTCGAGGAAGCGATATTTGAGGCGGATTTCCTCGGGATATTCCTGATCGCCGAACACCGGCATCGGCAGTTCGCCCGCCTCGCCCAGCACCTCGATCTCGTTGATGAACACCTCGACGGCGCCGGTCGGCAGTTCGGGGTTGTCGGTGCCCTCGGGGCGGCGGCGGACCTTGCCGTCGATCTTCACCACCCACTCGGCACGCAGCTTCTCGGCGAGGCCGAACGCCTTGGAGTCCGGATCCACCACGCACTGGGTCATGCCGTAGTGGTCGCGCAGGTCGATGAACAGCACGCCGCCGTGGTCGCGGATGCGATGGCACCAGCCGGACAGCCGGGTTTCCTGGCCGATGTCGGTGTCGCGGAGCGCGCCGCAGGTGTGGGAACGATAGCGATGCATGGACATCCTGGAAACCAGCGTCAGAGGGCAGAATCAGGGGGTGAGGCGCACGGGCGCGCGCGCAGGGTTTAGCCGAGCGGAAGGAACGCGGCAACCTGAGGATGGCGGCCAAAGGCCTCAAAATCGATAAAAACCCAAATAAAACAAAGGATTTTCAGTCCCGGGACGCCACCGGGAACGGGCTGACCGGCATGGCTCTCCGGGATGGCCGCACCCATCACCGGCGGCAGCGGGGCGACGGCCGGCGCGCAAAATCGATAAACCTCGATAACACCTCGACAAAATCCAGAGACGCCGCATCGCTGTTCCGGCTAATGTCGCCGGCAGGCGCTGGGAAGGAGGCGCCTCCCTATGTTTTTGGCAATATTTGCCGTCCTATCGGCTGGCACACTCGCGGCCATTTTTTATTTGATTGGATATATCAAACGGCTTTTGAAGGTCTCAACATCAATTCAGAAGTCCGCTCACGGAATTGATGTCAGCCTGAAAATGCAGGCGTTCAATGACCTGCCGATCGTCAAGGAGCATCTTGAGAGTCTGAACAACCCCGCCCCTTCGCGCCCTACGGCACCGACAAACCTGAGTTACGGCAAGCAAGACCCGAAGCTGCCCCTCAGTGAGCCTGTTCCGGGTTCAATAGGCTTGCAATGACGTCACGAGCGGTTCTGGTCACAGGCGGCGCCGGCTATATCGGCGCGCACACATGCAAGGCGCTTGCGGCGCAAGGTTACATGCCGGTGACCTTCGACAATCTGTCGACGGGGCATCGTGATTTCGTCAAATGGGGCCCTCTGGTCATCGGCGAAATCATCGACGCGGATGCCGTTGCATCGGCGCTTCACCGGTACGACGTGAGCGCCGTGATCCATTTTGCCGCGCACGCCAATATCGGCGAGTCGGTTAGCGAGCCGCGCAAATACTACGAGAACAATGTCGCCGGCTCGCTGTCGCTGCTGCGCGGCATGGCTCGGGCCGGCGTGGACAAGTTCATATTTTCCAGCACCTGCGCGATCTATGGGCAGCCCGAACATGTTCCCGTCGCGGAAAGCGAAAGGCCGAGACCGATCACGCCTTACGGCGTGTCGAAACTGATGGTGGAACAGATCGCAACGGATTTCCGCTCCGCCTACGACCTCGCCTTCACGGCTCTGCGCTATTTCAACGCCAGCGGCGCGGATCCCGACTGTGAACTCGGAGAACTGCGCGATCCCGAAACCCATCTGATCCCCCGCGCCATGATGGCGCTGCAGGGACATATCGATGACTTTCAGGTGTTCGGCACCGATTTCCCAACGCCCGACGGCACGGCGGTGCGTGACTACATTCACGTCAGCGACCTTGCGGACGCGCATGTCCTCGCCGTCGCCGATCTGCTCGACGGCGGCCAAGGCGACGTTTTCAATCTCGGCGCCGGCAAGGGTCATTCGGTGAAGCAGGTGCTCGACGCGATCGCGATAGAAACCGGCCTGCCCCTTCCGGCACCATCCGGCCCGAAACGCGAGGGAGATGCCGCAAGCTTGTTCGCGGACGCGGCCCTCGCCCGACAACGCCTCGGCTGGCGGCCGAAAGCCTCGGACCTCGCGACCATCGTGCGTTCGGCATGGCGCTGGCATCGGAAGGCGCATCCCAAGCGGAACCGCCCGGGCTGACAATCAGCGCGCACCCTGCTGGATCATCAGGGTCGGCACGCCGAACGTCCCGGTCCGCACCGTGAACACCCGCGTGCCGGGCTTGCGGCCGTCGCGCATGTCGGACACCTCGCACCCGGCCTGCCGCAGCCGGGCATGGGCGGCGGCGAGATCGGCGGTTTTCCAGGTCACGCCGCGGAGGACGTCGGGGCCCTCGCCGCGCCCTTCCTTGAGCCGGTGGACGATTTCCACCACCGTGCCGCCACAGCGGAAGAACAGGAAGCGGGTGTCGAACGCGGCGATGGTGCGATCGAGCTTCATGTCGAGACCGAGCCGCGCGCCATAGAGCGCAGCCGCCCGCTCGGGATCGGGTGTCGCGATCACGATGTGGTCCAGCCCCTCCACCGGCGCCTCGGTGACGGCGGGCGACGGGGCCAGCCGCTCGGCCCGTTGCAGGAAGAACATCCGCACCCCGCCGGTCGCCTCGGTGGCGGCGCGCAGACGCTGCCATCGCATCGTGCGGCCGGTGTCGCGGTCGCAGCTGTCGCCGCCCGACACCTCCGACGGCGCAAGCCCGCGCCGGGACAGGCGATGGCGGGCCTGTTCGATGTCCGCGACGGCAAAGGCGAGGCTGGCGAGCCCCTCGCCCCGGGCATCGAGAACCGCGCGCACCGGTTGCGCGCCGTCTCCGTCACCCGCGGGGGCCATCAGCTCCAGCGCGGTGTTCTCAAGCGCAAAAATCGCGGTGGCGACGCCATCCTTCTCGGCCCGCCATGCCGGCGCACGGCCGAGCAGCGCCTGATATCCCGCGACGGCGGCATCGATCTCACGCACCAGGAGAACGATGTGATCGAGGGCCGTGATCATGATGGCTGTCCAAGGTCAAATTGCATACGTTCAGCTTCTCTCACTGATTGTCGAACCGTAGGTGCCGTCCGCCGATCCCTGGCGAAGGATCGTAGGATTGGTGTGAACGCACGTGGCCTTGGCGACAGCGGGCTCGTGCATCGCGAATAAATTGACGGCCCAATCCGGCGGCACCATCCGCTTTGTCGTCTGGAGCAGCCTGCAGAACTCGGCAGCGAGGGACGCACTCATCAGATATCCTCCCACCGTGTTGGCGGTGAGGCTCGGAAGGATCTGGATATCGATTGCTCCAACTTGCATGGTCCTCATGCCGAACCTCTCCTCGAAACACCACGAATTCAGAATTTCCTGCGTTGAGCATCCTCCGGCCAGATCCGCAAAGAAATACTCCTGCTCCAATTGCGGAAGCGACCACTTGATCAAGCTCACCAGGTTTTCAATCGCCCCTTCCGGAAAAATCGCGTCGCTCTCCAGAACGATGGTCGGAAGAGCGGTTCGGGACGCGATCTTCCAAGCGTGTCCATGAGCATAGAGAACCTCCTGCTCAATCCGGATCGAACGAAGATAGTCGAAAAGGATACTCTTGAAATGCCTGAACCACAGTCGGGCATAGCGAAGCCGATCGGTCCTCCTGCGCGGGTCGTGGCGGGCGTAACCTGCGAACAACCAGGCGGCAGCCCACGCGCGTTTCAATCGATTCAGGAAAGAATCCTGCGGCACCTGACCCGCCATTCCGCTGGCCTCCGGCCCGACGTCGTAAAGGCGCAACGAAATCCCATCGGTCTCGATCGCTTTTGCCAGGCCCCGGATTTGAGCGCGAAGATATTCCAGTCGCGGAGCTTCATTGTTGTGAATCACGCACAGATTAATCATCACGCCGCGATCATGTCTTCGCGATGCATTGCAACACGCACAGGCGCAGACTCCTAAAAAAGCGATGCCCGGGCGATTTTCATCACCCCGCAACGCGCCAAATGGGAGGAGTCTGATCTATCATCAATGATGGACGAAATGCGAGGGCGGCCTATAAAATCGGGCGACAAGCGCGCCAAGAACCGATATGCAGCCGCCATGAACCTGATCACGACCACCACTGAACTTGCCGACTTCTGCGCCCGCCTCGCCCGGCATCCCGCCATCACCGTCGATACCGAGTTCCTGCGCGAGACGACCTACTATCCCAAGCTCTGCGTGGTGCAGATGGCCAGCGTCGACGAGGCCGCCGCCATCGACACGCTGGCCGAAGGCATCGATCTCGCGCCATTCTTCGCGCTGATGGCCGACGAGAACGTGCTGAAGGTGTTTCACGCCGCGCGGCAGGACATCGAGATCGTCTGGCACCGCGCCGGCATCGTGCCGCATCCGATCTTCGACACCCAGGTCGCCGCCATGGTGCTCGGCTATGGCGACAGCATCGCCTACGACCAGCTCGTCGAGCGCATTACCGGGCACCGGCCGGACAAGACCCACCGCTTCACCGACTGGTCGCACCGGCCGTTGAGCCCGGCCCAGATCGAATACGCCGTGGCCGACGTGACCCATCTGCGCGACGTGTTCGCTGCCCTCGACGCCGACCTCAAGAAGCGCTGCCGCAGCGAATGGGTCAGCGAGGAGATGGACGTCCTCACCTCGCCCTCCACCTACGACATTCACCCCGAGCGCGCATGGGAGCGGCTCAAGACCCGCGTGCGCAAGCCGAAGGACCTCGCGGTGCTGATGGAAGTCGCGGCGTGGCGCGAGCAGGAAGCGCAGACCCGCGACGTGCCGCGTTCGCGCATCCTCAAGGACGACGCCATCGGCGACATCGCCACCCACGCGCCGGCCAGCGTCGAGAAGCTCGCGCAGCTGCGCTCGCTGCCGAAGGGCTTCGACAAATCGAAATGGGGACAGGACATCGTCGCGGCGGTGAAGCGCGGCCTCGCCCGCGATCCCGCGGGCCTGCCCAAGCTCGACAAGCCGCGCAACAACGGCAACGGCGCGGCGACCGTCGAACTGCTCAAGGTGCTGCTGCGCATGACGTCGGAGCGCTACGCCGTCGCCAGCAAGGTGATTGCCACGGTGGACGATCTCGAACAGATCGCCGCGGACGACAACGCCGACGTCGCCGCGCTGCACGGCTGGCGGCGCGAACTGTTCGGCGAGGCGGCGCTGGCGCTGAAGAAGGGCCGCCTCGCCCTCGCCATCGACAAGGGCCGCGTGGTGCGGATCGACCGGGAGTAGGCGCCGCCACCCCGGCTTGGGGCTGCCGTCATTGTCCGCCGACGGCGAAAACGACGGGTCGGACCGCCCAGGCGTGCTTCAATAGAGAATGGCGTAGGGACTGGACGCCAATGGCGCCAGACCCGGCGGCGGCTGCAACGGCGCCGGCGGATCGATCAGCAGCACATGGTCGAACGCCTTGCGCCAGTCCGGCAGATAACGGGCCGCCGCGAGATCGGATGCAGAGAAGCTGTCCTTGAGAAGCAGCGGCCAGTCCACCGGCTCGCCGAGCGGCTGGGCGAGCCGGTCATAAGGCCGCTTCACCGCCAGCGGCTGCTGGGCGGGATCGGCGAACATCAGCGGCCAGAACGCCCGTCGCTCGATCACCAGCAGCGCGCCGAGATGGCCGTCGAGCCGGTACAGGCCGGGCAACGCGCGTTCCGGCGGCGATACGCCGGCGGTCTCATGCCCGGGATGACCACGCGCCACCAGCACGCGCGATCCGGGTTCGACCTGCGCGATCACGGACCGCACATCCGCCACGTCCTGCCGGTGATCGAACCAGGCCAGGGCAACGTGAATGGTCCGGATGCCGATCAGAACCGACAGCACGAGCGCCGCCAGCAGGCCCTGACGTCGCGGCAGGCCCGGCTGCATCCCCGCGAACATCAGCAGCACGATCATCAACGCCAGCCGCGCTTCGATGAAGGTCCCCCCCTTGAGGGTCGATGGCGCCACCAGGAAGACCAGTCCCAGGCATGCAAGGGCCAG
This sequence comes from Afipia sp., assembly GCA_017308495.1. Taxonomy (GTDB): domain Bacteria; phylum Pseudomonadota; class Alphaproteobacteria; order Rhizobiales; family Xanthobacteraceae; genus Afipia. The sequence continues at coordinate 65,101 of JAFKES010000069.1, read as the reverse complement.
TGGAACACCGCGGGCAAATACCGCGTCGCGCCAGCCCAGAACGACAACGATGAAGACCGCGAGGCCGGTCGCGACCGTCAGCGCGGTGCTGTAGACCGTGAACGGCGCGAACGTCACAAACGCCTTCTGCGCGACATCCCATGTGCCGGGCGTGCTCTCGCCCGCGAGCGGCGACGCCAGATAGAGCGCGACCGAGGGAGCGAGCGCCAGCACCATCAGGCCACCGGTCCGCACCGCCTCGCCGATGGTCAACGTCCCGCTTCGTCCGGCAACGACGAGACGCGCCAGTTCATATGAACCGATCAGAAGCGCCGCCAGCAGCACGCCGAAGATGTGACAGAAGAAAACCGCCGCCAGCGCGATCGCGGCGACGACCGCCGCGCACAGACGATGACGGCGCCGGTCCAGCGCGATCCACAGCGCGGCCGCGGCGAAAGCCAATCCCACCGACAGCAGGAAATTCATGAAGCCGAGAAAGAACACTGCATTCCATGCCACCAGAGCGGACGCCAGCGGCCAGTAGGTGAAGCGGCCGAACGCCGCACGACTGTAGGCCACGACGCCGGCAACGGGCGCAAAGAGGCTCAGCGCCAGCAGCAGCCGCCCGCCGACATGTGGATCGGTCCACGCCAGCAATGCGGCGCCGATCACATCCATCCCGATATTCGGCAGGATTGCCCATCGCGGCGCGTACATCTGCGCCAGCACGGGATCGTCCGGATGGGCCAGCACGAAATAGCGCGCCAGATGGTTGGGATAATCCAGCACCGGCGGCACATCGATCAGGAAAAACGGAACCGTCAGGCTCGCGGCAAGAACCAGCGCCGCCGAAAGCCACAACCAATCGGGGCCCGGCCTGCGAGGACGCTCCGACGACCGCCCCATCGCTACGGTCGCACCACCGAGCCGGTGCGGCCGATCAGGCGCGCGAACTGCTTGAAGCGGCCGGACACGCGGTCGGCGGCAAGATCGGCGGCCCGCTTGTCGAACACCAGCAGAAGCTTGCGCTGCTGGTTGCGGAAATGGGTGTGGGACAGCACGCCACGCTGCGCCGCCGAGATCATGAACGCGACGCGGAACATGGCGCCGATCACGCGGGCGCGCTCAAGATGCGCCGGCGTCACCAGTGCCCGGATCACTTCCGGCGCCTCGTTTTCGGCATTGAGGCCAGCGTAGCGATAGTAGACCGCGAGCGCGAGGAACGCCCGCTCCGGATGGCTGATCGCGCCGAAATTGCCGTTGGTGATGAGATGGAGGGTCTGCTCGCCGCGATAGTCCGGATGGGCGCGCCACCCCGCATCGGACAGCCAGCAGGCCGCATGGCGCAGCCGCCTGTCGTCCTCGGTCTCGCGCAAGCCCGCGACGCGCACCAGCCGGTCGGTCCAGCCGACCAGGTCGGCCGCGTGACCCGGCGAGCGCGCCGACAGATCGTTCAGCGTCTGCGCGGTGGCGATCAGTCCGTCCTTCTTGCGCTCATCCTCGGGCAGCATCTCGAACAGCAGCCCCTCGCGAACGCCGTAGGTCGAGAACACGATCTCCTTCGGCCGCCCCACGCGGATGAGATATTCCATCACCAGCGCGGCGTAGGTCAAAAGCGGACGGCGCGCATCGGCCACGGTCTCGATGTCCGCGAGGATGTCGCGCGCCGCGAGCCGCCGCAGCCTGCGCACGAAGTCGAGCGCGTCGGCGGCCGGAAGGGTGTAGCCGTGCATCACCCGCAGCGGATAGCCGCTCTGGATGATGTGGATGCGCGCCAGCGCGCGCCATGTGCCGCCGACCGCATAGAGGGTCCGCCCCACCCCCGCCTTCAGTTGCGGCAGTCCGCCGAGGCGCTCGGCGACGATCTTCTCGGCCTTCTTCAGCGACCGCTGCGAGATGTCCTGCAGCGCGAGGCCGCCGAGCGGCAGCGTCACCCCCGATCGGATGCGGTGGCCGCGCACGTCGATCAGTTCGAGCGAGCCGCCACCGAGATCGCCGACGATGCCGTCGGGCTTGTAGACGCCGGATGCGACGCCGAGCGCCGAGAGCTGCGCCTCGCGCGCGCCGGACAGGATCTGCACCGGGCAGCCGCAGATGCGCTCGGCCCTGGCGATGAAGTCCGGTCCGTTGGTGGCGTCGCGGCAGGCGGCGGTGGCGATGGCATGGACCTCGCCGACCTTCATCACCCGGCACAGCGCGCGGAACCGCTTGAGCGCGGCGAGCGCCTTGTCGACGGCATCGGCCGCGAGCAGCCCGGTCGACTGCACTTCGCGGCCGAGGCCGCACAGTGTCTTTTCGTTGAACACCGCCGCGACATTGCGCGTCTTGCTCTCGAACACGACGAGGCGCACCGAGTTGGAGCCGATATCGATGACGGCGACGCTCGTCGGTGACTTGCGCGATGCGGGGCGCGACGCGCGCTCGGATTTTACGATCATGGTCAGGCGCTGGCGCTATCGTTCCGAACGGCGCGTCAGGCGGCGTGGCGAGGATTCCTTGAGCGACTTGCCGCGGCCGGACAGACTCGGATTGGTCATGAAGTAGTTGTGCAGGTTGAAGGGCTCCTCACCCTTCGCGGCCTTCATACGCGTTGACGACCCATCCGGCAACAACTGCCAGCTCTGTTCGTTGTCCTTCAGGTTCGCGACCATGATCTGTTCCAGAACCTGCTGATGCACCGTCGGATTTTGCAGCGGGCACAGCACCTCGACCCGGCGGTCGAGATTGCGCGGCATCATGTCGGCGGACGAGATGTACACCGCCGCCTTCGCGCTCGGCAGTCCGTGACCCATGCCGAAGCAGTAGATTCGTCCGTGCTCCAGAAAACGCCCGATAATCGACTTGACGCGGATGTTCTCCGACAGCCCCGGCACGCCGGGGCGCAGGCAGCAGATGCCGCGAATGATGAGATCGATCGAGACCCCGGCCTGCGATGCCTCGTAGAGCGCGTCGATGATCTCCGGATCGACCAGCGAGTTCATCTTCATCCAGATCGCGCCGGGCTTGCCGTGGCGCGCGTGGTTGCTCTCGCCCTGGATGTGCTCGAGGATGCGCTTGCGCAGCGTCAGCGGCGACACCGCCATCTTCTCGATGTCGCGCGGCTCGGCGTAGCCGGTGATGTAGTTGAACACCCGCGCGGCGTCGCGCGCGATCACCGGATCGGAGGTGAAATAGGAAAGATCGGTATAGATGCGCGCGGTGACCGGATGATAGTTGCCGGTGCCGGCGTGAACATAGGTGGTCAGCCCCGCGCCCTCGCGGCGCACCACCAGCGACAGCTTGGCGTGGGTCTTGAGTTCGAGAAAGCCGTAGACCACCTGCACGCCGGCGCGTTCGAGGTCGCGCGCCCAACGGATGTTGGCCTCCTCGTCGAAGCGGGCCTTGAGTTCGACCAGCGCGGTGACGGACTTGCCGGCCTCAGCCGCTTCCGCCAGCGTCCGCACGATCGGCGAGTCGCGCGAGGTGCGGTACAGCGTCTGCTTGATCGCGACCACGTCGGGATCGCGCGCCGCCTGCTGCAGGAACTGCACCACCACGTCGAACGATTCATAGGGATGGTGGACGATCAAGTCCTTCTGCCGGATCGCCGCGAAGATGTCGCCGCCGTGATCGCGCACCCGCTCGGGATGGCGCGGCACGTAGGGCGTGAATTCGAGGTCGGGCCGATCGAGCCGGGTGAGCTGCGACAGTTCGTTCATCGCCAGCACGCCGTCCACCAGCAGCACGTCGTCGTCCGGCGTGGACAGCGCGCGCTTGACGAAGGCGCGCAGCCCTTCCGGCATGGTGGCTTCGATTTCGAGACGGATCACCGAGCCGCGGCGGCGGCGTTTCAGCGCGGTCTCGAACAGGCGGACGAGGTCTTCGGCCTCTTCCTCGATTTCCAGTTCGGAGTCGCGGATGATGCGGAACGCGCCCTCGCCCTTGACGGTGTATCCCGGGAACAGCCGGCCGATGAACAGGCTGGTGGCCTGTTCCACCGTGATCAGCCGCACTGAGCCGTCCTTGCCGGCGGGCAGCCGGATGAAACGGTCGATCTTGCCCGGCATGCGGATCAGCGCATTCATCGCCCGGCCGTCGGTTCCCCGCGCCAGATGCAGCGCGATGGTGAAGCCGAGGCTCGGAATGAACGGGAACGGATGCGCCGGATCGATCGCCAGCGGCGTCAGCAGCGGGAAGATGTTGTGGAGGAAGTGATCCTCGATCCAGCCGCGCTCGGCCTTGGTGACGTCCTTGCCGTCCACCAGCACGATGCCGACCTCGGCGAGGCTGGCGCGCAGGTCGCGCCAGATCGCCTGCTGGTCGGCGGCGAGATTCTTGACGGTCTCGTTGATCTGCACGAGCTGTTCTGACGGCATCGAGCCGTCCGGGCTGCGCTCGGTGATGCCTTCGCGCACCTGCGCCTTCAGTCCGGCGACGCGGACCATGAAGAATTCATCAAGGTTATTGGCGGAAATCGACAGGAACCGGACCCGTTCCAGCATCGGGTGGTTGGGATTGACCGACTCTTCCAGCACCCGGCGGTTGAAATGCAGCCACGACAATTCGCGGTTGATGAAACGCTCCGGCCCCGAAACGACCTCCGGGGGAATGACGATATCTTCGGTTTGTTCTTTTCTTACAATAGCTTGCGCGGTATCCATCGGATCGTATCCATGTTGCGGCGCGGCCGCCCGTCCGACGGCCCATCCCCGGCGGACAATGTGCCAGTGTCATGACGGTTCAATGACATGATGAGGCAGGACCGCGATCGGACCAAGCCCCTGCGCGGTCAGGCCGCATCGTCCTTGAGCACCTCGGCCGCCAGCGCCCGGGTCACCGGCCGGCGCTGTCGCAGCGCCTCGGCGTCGAGCCGCGCCACCGCCCGCCCCGCCGCGGCGAACGAGCGCTCGATGCGGGTGGCGAGGTAACCGACCAGGCTTTCGTCCACCACCATCTGGCGGTCGGCGCAGAACTTGACGATCAGCGCCCGGAACAGCTGGTCGTCCGGCGGGGTCAGGAGCACCACCGGCACCGCGCGCAGGCGCGAGCGCAGGTCGTGAAGGTGCACCGCAATGGCCGACGGCGGGACGCGGCCGGTCATCAGGACACAGGCGCCGCTCTCGCGGGCGAGATTGAGCAGGTGGAACAGCGCCCGCTCGTCGAACGTGGCGGGGTCGAGATCGTCCACCACCAGCGCGCCGGTGGCGAGCGCGGCCGGCACCGTCGCCGGGGTCAGCGCATGGGCGGCCACCGAACGCGCCCCCGCCTCCGCCGCCCAGATTGCCGCGAGGTGGCTTTTGCCCGAGCCTTCGGGGCCGGCCAGCATCATCACCGGGTGGGGCCAGTCCGGCCAATTGTCGATCAACGCCAGCGCCCCGGCATTGGCGGGCCCCTCGAGGAAATTGTCGCGCGACAGGCTTTCCTCATGCGGCAGCGCAAGGGCCAACTGGCGGGGCTGCTGGACACGGGATGTCACGCGGGTACTCCTTGCCCGGCGGGCCGGATCACGGAAGCGGCGCGGGCGAACTCATGTGCCGCGCCCATTCCACGAGATAGAAGGACACGGAAAGCAGCGTCAAGATCGTCACGCAGACCATCAGGACCGCGCTGTAGGGCACGGCGCTGAAGCCGAAGCCGAGCGACGCCAGGATCAGGGCGGCGAACGCCACCTGCGCCACGGTGTTCAGCTTGGAGACCATCAGCGGCTTCATCGGCATCGGGTTTCCGAGCAGCCACGAGATGATGACCGCGCCCACGATCATGACGTCGCGCGACACCACCAAAATCACCAGCCACAGCGGAATGTTCCCCGAAATCCCCAGCGTGACGTAGATCGAGACCAGCAGCGCCTTGTCGGCCACGGGATCGAGCAGCGCGCCGATCTCGGTGGTCATGTTGAAGCGCTTGGCGAGGAAGCCATCGATGGCGTCACTCACTCCCGCCACCACGAACGTCACGAAGGCGACGGTCATCTGGTTCGAGGCAATGGCCCAGACGACCACGGGCACCAGCACGATTCGGGCAAGGGTGATGATATTGGGTATGTTCACGCGACGTTTTTCCCAGCTTCGACACTTGTAACGGGCCGCCCCGGCCTTGCATAGGATCGGAGCGCGGGGGCGCCAGATAGCTATGCACAGGGCCGCCTCGGGCATTGCGCCAGCGCAAAATCCGACGTAACCACCGGCCAGCACTGGGAAACCCGGCATGACCGACAAAAAATCCGGCCTCACCTATTCGTCCGCGGGCGTCGATATCGACGCCGGCAACCGGCTGGTCGACCTCATCAAGCCGATGGTCCGCGCCACCGCCCGCGCCGGCGCCGACGCTGAGATCGGCGGCTTCGGCGGCCTGTTCGACCTCAAGGCCGCGGGCTTCAAGGATCCGGTTCTGGTGGCCGCCACCGACGGTGTCGGAACCAAGGTCAAGATCGCCATCGAGACCGGCATCCACGGCGGCATCGGCATCGATCTCGTCGCCATGTCGGTCAACGACCTCGTGGTGCAGGGCGCGGAGCCCCTGTTCTTCCTCGACTATTTCGCCTGCGGCAAGCTCGATCCGGAGGCCACCGCCGCCATCGTCGCCGGCATCGCCGAAGGCTGCCGCGAATCCGGCTGCGCGCTGATCGGCGGCGAGACCGCGGAAATGCCCGGCCTCTACAAGGACGGCGACTACGATCTCGCCGGCTTCGCGGTCGGCGCGGCCGAGCGCGGCACGCTGCTGCCACATAAGGACATCGCCCCCGGCGACGCCGTGATCGGCCTCGCCTCCTCCGGCGTCCACTCCAACGGCTTCTCGCTGGTGCGCAAGGTCGTGGAGCGTTCGGGCGTCGCCTTCGACGCGCCCGCGCCGTTCGCCCCGGTGATGACGCTGGGCGGCGCGCTGCTCGCGCCGACCAAGCTCTATGTCCGGTCCTGCCTGAGGGCGATCCGCGACACCGGCGCGGTGAAGGGCCTCGCCCACATCACCGGCGGCGGCTTCACCGACAACATCCCGCGCGTGCTGCCAAAGCATCTCGGCGTCCGCGTCGATCTCGCGGCCGTGCCGGTGCTGCCGGTGTTCAAGTGGCTGGCGAGGATCGGCGACATCGCCGAACTGGAGATGCTGCGCACCTTCAACTGCGGCATCGGCATGATCGCCATCGTCCGGCGCGAGGCACGGGCCGAGGTGATCGACGTGCTGACGCAGGCGGGCGAGCACGCCGTCGATCTCGGCGAGGTGATCGAGGCCGGACACGGCGAGCGCGTCGTCTATGACGGCCACCTCAATCTGGCGGACTGACATGGACAAACGCCGCGTCGCCATCCTGATCTCGGGACGCGGGTCGAACATGACCGCGCTGATCGAGGCCGCGCAGGCGGCGGATTTCCCCGCCGAGATCGTGCTGGTGGTCTCCAACATCGCGGGCGCGGCAGGGCTGGAGAAAGCGGCCGCGGCGGGGATCGAAACCGTCACCGTCGCGAGCAAGCCGTTCGGCAGGGATCGCGAAGCCTTCGAGCGTCAGCTCAACGACACGCTGGTGGCGCACGGCATCGACCTCGTCTGCCTCGCCGGTTTCCTGCGCCTGCTGACGCCATGGTTCGTGTCGCAATGGGACGGGCGGATGCTCAACATCCACCCCGCTCTGCTGCCATCCTACAAGGGGCTGCACACCCACGAGCGCGCGCTCGCCGACGGCGTGAAAATCCACGGCGCGACGGTGCATTTCGTGGTGCCGGAAATGGATTCCGGTCCGATCATCATGCAGGGCGCGGTGGCGGTGCTGGACAACGACACCCCCGACACGCTGGCGCGGCGCGTGCTTGCGGTGGAGCATCGGATTTATCCCGACGCGCTGCGGCTGGTGGCGTCCGGCGGCACGCGGATCGCGAACGGCGTCTGCACGTCGAAGGCGAACGGCAGCCCCGACGACGCGCTGGTTTCGCCCGCAGTAATCTAGCAGCTGCCCGGCTTTCAGTCGCGCAGACCGCCAACAAAAACCCCCGGCTGGAGCCGGGGGCGACGTCTCGCACCGGCGCGCGGGTTGCGCGGCGTCAGGACACCTTGAGGTTTTCGGCGGACGCCTTACCTCGATTTTCAACGAGTTCGTATTCCACCACCTGGTTCTCGTTGAGGGTGGTCAGTCCCGCGCGCTCCACGGCCGAGATGTGAACGAACACGTCCTTGTCGCCGACGGCCGGCTTGATGAACCCATAGCCTTTGGTTGGGTTGAACCATTTGACGGTGCCTTTTGCCACGTCTGTCTCCTCGTCCTAGATACAAAAATGACGCGGCCACGCTTGCGCGCGGGCCACGCCGTTAGCGGGCATCCCTCTTGTTGCAGGTATTCTGTTGCAAGTGTTCTTCACTCTCAAGCGCACGAACCGCCCTAATCCGATTGCATTCACAATCCCAACATGAAAATTTCGCCTTAGCAAGCCCGCAACCGGGCCACAGCGGCATGTGGCACTGCAACCACAGACCCCGGCCATGGCCCCGCGCCCGGCCCCGAAGCGATTGACGCCACGGCCTCGCGTGGTCCATCCATGATCGACAAGGGGCAAACGCGGCGCGGTGCGCCGCCGATCAAACGGGCATATCCATGAGGACCTGCCGCCACGAGGCACGACACCACACCGCGGCCGGGACGTTCATGCTCGCGGTGGCAGCCTCGGCGGCCGCCCTCCTCGCCACGACCGGCGCGGCCCGCGCGCAGATCGCGCCGTCCCCGTCCCCGACCTCGAACAATACGCAACTGGCGGTCGGCGCGAGCCAGCTCGACCTCGGTAGCAGCTTCCTGCAGCGCCTGGGCCGCGAGGCCGTGTCCGGTTTCGCCGCGCGCGACAATTCCGGCGGCGGAGGCGCGTCCCGGGACAGCGCCGACCCGCTCTATCGCGCCTGGGCCGAAGTCTACGGCATCAGCGCCCGGACCGATGCGCAGGGAACCTTCGTGGGCGACAAGCGCCGCACCGTCGGCGGAGTCGCTGGCATCGGCGCCGTGATCGCGCCCGGCCTGAGCGTCGGCTTCTCGGTGGACCAGAGCCACACCGACATCGACGTGCCCCTCGCCCGCCAGAACGGCGGGCTCGACATGACCCAGATCGGCGTCAACGCCGCCTACAGCCGGGGGCCGTGGACCGTGGCGTTCGCAGCGGTGCACGGCTTCGGCCAAATCGATTCGACCCGCTGGACGGTCGGCGGCAACGCGCTGGCGAGCTATCGCGGCCATGTCGACGGCGTGCTCGGCGAGGTCAACTACACCTTCGCCTTCGGCCAGACCCGGTTCGTGCCGAAACTGGCCCTCGAATATGTCGCGGCCCATACCGAGCGCTTCGCCGAGGCGGGCGGGTTCGATCCGGTGGCGGTGGCCGCCGCCAATGGCCAGCGCGCCCGGCTGCTGGCCGGCGCGGAGATCGGCCACTACTGGATCATCGGCCAGCAGGCGATCGACCTCTCGGCGTACGGCAAGTTCGTCGATAATTTCTCGCAGACCATCGACCCGGTGCAGGTCAGCCTCGCCAGCGGCTACGGCACGAACATCAGCGTTCAGGGCATCCGCGAAAGCGCCACCGGGGCCGATGCCGGCGCATCGGCGTCCTACATCCTCAGCGGCACAGCGCGGCTCTACGCCAATTACGACGGCAAGTTCCGCGGCAACTTCAGCGCGCATCAGGGCACGCTGGGCATCGAACTGAAGTGGTGAAGGCGTGCGCCCTCGGCTGACGGTGTCAGCCGGACGCGTCCGTTACGCCGCGGCCGGGGCCTCGCCGTCGTGATCCTGCTGCTCGCGCAGCGCGCGACGGCGCCAGATAGAGCCCACCACCAGCACGATGACGACGCCGAGCAGTGCCAGCAGGATCTCGCCGGCCTCGCCCCCGAGATGCATATGCCGGGTGAAGCCGAACATTTCCGACGTGGTCTGCACGTCGAAGGCGATATGGCCGTCCAGAACACGATGCAGCCACGGCGCCACCGCGGTGTCGGTGGCGATCACCTCGCCCGCGATCCAGCCGAGCAGCGCCGCGCCGAGCCAGACCAGCGCCGGCAGCCGGTCGAGCAGCGCCATGATGATCGCGGCCCCCGCCACGATCATGGGAATGCTGATCGCAAGGCCGAGCACCATCAGCACGATGCTGCCGTTGGCGGCGGCGGCGACCGCGATCACGTTGTCGAGACTCATGATGATGTCGGCGATGGCGACGATGCGAACGGCGGCCCACAAATGCGCGGCCGCCTGCACGCCTTCCTCGTCCTCCTGCTCGGGCACGAGCAGTTTCGCCGCGATCACCAGCAATGCGAGGCCGCCCACCACTTTCAGGTAGGGCAACTCCATCAGGGTGGCGACGATGCCCGTGAAGATCACGCGCAACAGCACCGCGACGCCGGCGCCGAGGATCATGCCCCAGACACGCTGGGTCGGCTGCAACCCGCGGCAGGCCAGCGCGATGACCAGCGCGTTGTCGCCGGACAGGAGGACGTTGATCCAGATGATCTTGGTCAGCGCGACCCAGAACTGGGGCTGCTGAACTTCCGCCTCAAGCTGGGTGAACCAGCCGCCGAGGCCGGCGAAGTCGAAGAGCTGCGCGAGCCAGATCACATCCCAGGTCACGTCAAAGGCCCCCCCGACCTCATGCATCAATCATGATGCATGTTAGCAGCCCATCGTCCGGTGTCAGCCGACGATTTCATTCCCGGCGAAGAACTGCGCGATTTCGATGGCCGCGGTCTCCGCCGCGTCCGAGCCGTGCACCGAATTCTCGCCAATCGACTTGGCGTGCACCTTGCGAATGGTGCCTTCGGCGGCCTTGGACGGATCGGTCGCGCCCATCACGTCGCGGTATTTGAGGATGGCGCCTTCGCCTTCCAGAACCTGAACCACGACCGGGCCCGAGGTCATGAAATCCACCAGTTCACCGAAGAACGGGCGCGCCTTGTGAACGGCATAGAAGGTCTCGGCCTGGCCGCGGGTCATCAGGATGCGCTTCTGGGCGACGATCCGCAGGCCGGCCTTCTCGATGATGGCATTGACGGCACCGGTCAGATTGCGCGCGGTCGCGTCGGGCTTGATGATCGAAAAGGTGCGCTCAATCGCCATGATTTGATCCTGTCAGACAATGTTTGGGGAAAGTTGCCGCGCTTATAACGGCGGCTTTTGGGAACGGCAAGCACGGCCCCGGGGCTTGCGGCCGCCAATTTCGCCGAAGGATCGCGGGGCCACCCGAACATGACAGCAATTTCATGAACATGAACCCAATCTGACCAACCCATGACGGGAGAATTCAGAAACGACGTGCTAGGGTGGTCGCGAACGAACTCCCGGTCCGGATCGAAAACGAACTTTTGACGAGGCGCTGCGTTATCCAGATCAGGCTCGTCGCCAAACCCAAGGAGACATCCATGATGTTGCGCAAGTTTCTGTTGATGTGCGTCGCAGCGCTGGCTCTTGGCGCCATGGCCCTGGCGCCGACCGATGCATCCGCGCGCCCCGGCCGCGGTGGCGGTGGCTGGCATGGTGGCGGTGGCTGGCATGGTGGCGGTGGCTGGCACGGTGGTGGCGGCTGGCACGGCGGTGGCGGCTGGCATGGCGGCGGTGGTCGCGCCTGGCGCGGCGGTCCCGCATGGCGTGGCGGCACCGTGTGGCGTGGTGGTCCCGCTTGGCGTGGGGCTGGTTGGCATGGTGGCTGGCATCGCGGCTGGCGGCGCGGCGGTTGGGGCTGGGGTCCGGCCTTTGTGGTCGCTCCCGGCGTCGTCGGCGGCTCCTGCTGGACGCGCCGCTGGGTCGCGACCCCGTGGGGCTGGCAGACGCGCTGGGTCAACCGCTGCGCCTGGAACGGCGGCTGGAATGGCGGCTGGGGCTGGTAAGCGCTGCCCCGCACGACTCCTCGCCTGACAATTCGAAACCGGCCGCCACCAGCGGCCGGTTTTTCATGTCCGACACGGCGGCGTGAGCCGTCCGCCGTCCTCGCGGAACGGTCACGACAAAGCTGTTGCGTTCGCCAGACCGTTCCGTAAAAGCCCGCCATGCTCTCCATCAACGACATTTCGATCCGCATCGCCGGACGGCTGCTGATCGATCAAAGCACGGTACAGATCGTTCCCGGCGCGCGGGTCGGCTTCGTCGGCCGCAACGGCGTCGGCAAGTCCACGCTGTTTCACGCCATTCGCGGCGACCTGCCGCTCGAAGCCGGCGCGATCACCCTGCCGCCGCGCTGGCGCGTTGGCAGCCTCGCTCAGGAAGCCCCGGACGGACCCGAAAGCCTGATCGACGTCGTGCTCAAGGCCGATCTCGAACGCGACGCCCTGCTGCGCGAGGCGGACACCGCCACTGACCCGCATCGCATCGCCGACATCCAGACCCGCCTCGTCGACATCGACGCCCATTCGGCCCCGGCCCGCGCCGCCGCCATTCTCTCCGGCCTCGGATTCTCTGCCGACGATCAGGCGCGCGCCTGCCAGGAATTCTCCGGCGGCTGGCGCATGCGCGTGGCGCTGGCTGCGACGCTGTTCGCCGCGCCCGACCTGCTGCTGCTCGACGAGCCGACCAACTATCTCGATCTCGAAGGCACGCTGTGGCTGGAGGATCACCTCGCCAGCTATCCGCGCACCGTGATCGTCATCAGCCACGACCGCGACCTGCTCGACACCTCGGTCGACCAGATCCTGCATCTCGATCACGGCAAGCTCACGCTCTACAAGGGCAGCTACTCGTCGTTCGAGGAGCAGCGCGCCACCCGCGAGATGCTCGACGCCAAGCACGCCAAAAAGCAGATGGACGAGCGCAAGCGGCTGCAGGCGTTCGTCGACCGCTTCAAGGCCAAGGCCTCGAAGGCCAAGCAGGCGCAGTCCCGCGTCAAGATGCTGGAGCGGATGAAGCCGGTGACGGCGCTGGTGACGCAGGACGTCCGCGAGATCACCTTCCCCGAGCCGGAGAAAACCCTGTCGCCGCCGATCATCGCGGTGGACGGCGTCTCGGTCGGCTACGATCCGGACAGGCCGGTGCTCAACCGGGTGACGCTGCGCATCGACAACGACGACCGCATCGCCCTGCTCGGGGCCAACGGCAATGGCAAATCGACACTGGTGAAGCTGCTCGCCGGCAAGCTCGCGCCGTTTTCCGGCAAGGTGGTGCGCTCCGCCAACCTGTCGGTCGGCTATTTCGCCCAGCACCAGACCGACGAACTCGATCTGGAGGCCTCGTCCTACGACCATCTGCGACGATTGATGCCCGACGACACCGAAACCAAGGTGCGCGCCCGCGTCGGCGCCATCGGCTTTTCCGGCAAGGCGGGCGACACCAAGGTCGGTTCGCTGTCCGGCGGCGAAAAGGCGCGGCTGCTGCTCGGGCTCGCCACCTTCGCCGCGCCGAACATGATCATCCTCGACGAGCCGACCAACCATCTCGACATCGACAGCCGCGCGGCGCTGGCGGAAGCGATCAACGATTTCCCCGGCACGATCATCATGGTGTCGCACGACCGCTATCTGATCGAATCCTGCGCCGATCAGTTGTGGGTGGTCGCCGACCGCGCGGTGCAGCCCTATGACGGCGACCTCGACGACTATCGCCGCTCGGTCTTGACGGCGCGCGGCATGCGTTCGTCCAGCCGCGAGACAGCGGGTCGCGAGAAACCGCAGCGTCTCAGGAGCGAAAAGCGCACGCCGCTCAAGCAGCAGATCGCCGGCGCGGAAAGCGAGATGGCGCGGATCACCGGCATCATCGAGAAAATCGACGCGGCGCTGGCGCTGCCGGACCTGTTCAAGCGCGACCCCAAGCAGGCGGCGCAGCTTACCAAGGCGCGCGTCAGCGCCGCCGAGGCGCTCGCCCGCGCCGAGGACGACTGGCTGGCGGCGAGTTCGGCTTACGACGACGCAACGGGGTGACGGGTGCGATCCTCATCCTGAGGCGCGCGCCTGCGCGCGTCTCGAAGGATGAATCCGTATCGATCAAAGATCGTTTCATCTCTCGCTCATGGTTCGAGACGCGAGGCTTTGCCTCGCTCCTCACCATGAGAACTTGATCTCAAGATCAGCCGCGCTTCTTCTTGGCGGCGCGCGTGGGCTTCGGCGGCGCGGGCACATCGACGCGCTCGATCGCGGTCAAGCGGCCCGAGGTGAAGGTATAGGCGCCCGGGCGCGGCCCGTGCGTCCAGGTGACGAGCGCCACGCGCTCGCCGCGCTCGTTGTTCGACAGATTGACGTTGTCCGGTGCAATGCCGACCGCGCGGGCGACGTCGCATTCGGTATGGCCCAGCGCGACCGGGGCGGCCGCCGGAACGCCCGCAGCGTCGGCGGCGGCCGGCTCGGGCATTCCCGGGCACGCGCCGTCGGACGAGATCAGGTCGTTCGGGGTGACCTCCTTGGTCGGCGACAGCGGCGGCGTTTCGATCTTGGAATTACCAGCCTTGAAGATCTGGCCCGGCCGCGCGAACCATTCCTGATCCTTCAGCGACAGATCGGTCATGCCTCCGAGGCCGCCGCAACCGGCCATTACCGGCGCCACCACAATGAAGAGCGCCGCAAGCCGGATAGGCTTCCCTTTACGCCGGACGTTCAAATCGGTTCTCACACAGACTCCAGCGATTCGAATGGCTTCCGGCGCTGCATCGAGCACGGCCGCGCGCCCGGCGCGATGCCTCCGCACCACGCGAGCACGCAGCCTTCCCACCATCCCTTTGCGGCACCATGGTGGCTAACCACAGGGTCGGTCAACGAAAAACAGCCATATCATTAACAGCCAAGAGAGCCTTTCCGCCACTGCCAAGTCAGCCGCGCTGCTGCCAGCGGCCGCGCTCGTCGGCCTGCCAGTAGGTGGTGGTGTATCCCCTCGCCTTGCCGTCCGACCAGGCCGCCCGCGCCGCACCGAGCGCCTCGTCGTCGTCGCCATTGAAGACAAGCACCACCCGTTCATAGCTGTCGCAGTCGCGCGGCAGGCCGGCGACATCGACGATGAACCTGACATGGGCCGCGTTGGGGTTGCTCTCGTCGATGACCAGAACCACCGGCTGGCCGGCCGCATCGCTGTCGCGGAATGTTCCATGCGGCAGGAACGACTCCTCGCGATAGGTCCACAGATGGCCGTCGAGCACATCGACGCGCTCGTCCGAGCCGGCCTGGATGGCGACCCGCCAGCCGCGCTCGAGAGACTTTTCGAGCAGCGGCGGCAGCACCCTCTCCACCGTCATGTTCTGCAAATGATAGAATAGAACTTCAGTCATCTTGCGCGTCATGACTCCCGCATCGCGCCGTCCAGTCCTTCATCTCACCGCTTCGCTTCGTAGTGATCGGCGACGAGCTGATTGAGCAGGCGCACGCCGTAGCCCGAGCCCCAGCTGCGGTTGAGGTCGGACGCCGGCACGCCCATGGCCGTTCCCGCGATATCGAGATGGGCCCACGGCGTGTCGTCGACGAAGCGCTGCAGGAACTGGGCGGCGGTGATCGAGCCGCCGTTGCGGCCGCCGGTGTTCTTCATGTCGGCGAACTTGGAATCGATCTGCTTGTCGTATTCCGGACCCAGCGGCATGCGCCAGACGCGCTCGCCGGTCTCCTGCCCCGCCGCCGCCAGCCGTTCGGCCAGCGTGTCGTTGTTGGAGAACAGGCCGGCATATTCGACGCCGAGCGCGACCAGGATCGCGCCGGTCAGGGTGGCAAGATCGACCATGAATTTCGGCTTGTGCTTCTTGGCCACGTACCACAGCACGTCGGCCAGCACGAGGCGGCCTTCGGCGTCGGTGTTGATGATCTCGATGGTCTGGCCCGACATCGAGGTGACGATGTCGCCGGGGCGCTGGGCGTTGCCGTCCGGCATGTTCTCGACGAGGCCGATGGCGCCGATCACGTTGGCCTTGGCCTTGCGCGCAGCGAGCGCGTGCATCAGACCAACCACGCAGGCCGCGCCGCCCATGTCACCCTTCATGTCCTCCATGCTGGCGGACGGCTTGATCGAGATGCCGCCGGTGTCGAAACAGACGCCCTTGCCGACGAAAGCGACGGGCGCTTCTCCCGCCTTGCCGCCGTTCCAGCGCATCACCACCACGCGCCCGTCGTGCTCCGAGCCCTGCGATACGCCCAGCAGCGCACCCATGCCGAGCTTCTTCATCGCCGGAACATCCAGAATTTCGACACGGACGCCGAGCTTGCGCAACTGGCTGGCGCGGCGGGCGAACTCGACCGGGAACAGCACGTTCGGCGGCTCGTTGACCAGCTCGCGCGCCATCAGCACGCCGTCCACTACATGGTTCTGCGGCGCGAAGGCGCGACGCGCGGCGGCGACGTCACTGACCGCTATAGAGAACTGCGCCCGCAGCGGCGCGTTGTCGCCGTCCTTCTTGGTGGTCTTGTAGCGCTGGAAGCGATAGGCCCGCAGCCGGATGCCGGCGGCGAGGTTCGCCGCCTGAGCCGCCTTGAGCGTCCCGGACGGCAGTTCCGCCACCACCGTCACCGCCTCGGTGCCGGCGCTGATCATGGCGGCGATCTTGCCGCCGAGCCTGATGAACTCGCTGTCCTTGAGCGCAGCGGCCTTGCCGGTGCCAACCACGATCAGGCGGTCCGCCTTGAGGCCCTCGGGCGCCAGAATATCGAGCGTCGCGCCGCTCTTGCCCTTGAAGCGGTTGGCGGCGGCGCGCTTGACCACATGGGCCGCGGCTCCCAGCGCCCTGCCCGTCACCGGCCCGAATTTCAGGGCATCGTCACAGAACACCACCAGAACGCCGCGTGCCGCAGCGGAAAACGGGATGAAGCCGACCTTGACGGCGTCGGTCATGAAAGAATCCTCCAGAATATTGCGGCTTTGCGCGGGTGACGGGGCCAGAATCTGGCCGGGATGGTGCACTATGGCGCTTTCCGGCGGGTGCTGCCAAGCGCGGCGCGGCGGAAGCGGTCCAGCCGCCGTCATGGCGCCTCGTCCCCGCGATTCCGTGGCCGGAATGCCACGTCCAGCGATTTATTAACCATCTTGCCAGCTCTGTTACGGCTCAGCCATTTTGTTGACCAATCAAAGGGATGCTATGAAATAGGACAATGCCGGAGACGACCGTCCGCGCCGTTGCGGGAGATCCTGGGGGATCGCCCGCGCCATTCGGACACGACGGACGAACCGGCCGGGAATGTGGGGATTGCGCTGCCCAATGGGCTCAACTGACGCGACGATGATCCGGACGACACTGCCGTCGTCCGCAACGGCCTGCCGGGCCGCACGGACCGCCGTGCGACCGATGGCGGCCTAGAGCGATCGCGCGCATGGTCACCACAATCCTCGCCCGCTATTTCGCCGCCCGCTTCGTGATCGCCTCGGTCGCGACCTTCCTCGGCATTTTCCTGCTCGTCGCCATCGTCGATTACATCGAGCTGATGCGCCGGGCCGCCGGCATCCAGTCGGTATCGATGTTCTTCGTGGCCCAGACCGCGCTGTTCCGGGTGCCGCTGACGCTCGAACGGCTGATGCCGTTCTGCATCCTGATCGGGGGCATGGTGTCGTTTCTGGCGCTGTCGCGGCGGCTGGAACTGGTGGTGGCGCGCGCGGCGGGCATTTCGGCCTGGCAGTTCATCACCCCCGCCCTCGTCAGCGCGCTGGTGCTCGGGGTGCTGGCCACCACCGTCTACAACCCGGTCTCGGCCAACATGCTGGAACAGGCCCGGGGCATGGAAAACCGGATTTACACCGACAGCCCCCGCGGCCTGCAGGACGGCGCCAGCTTCTGGCTGAACCAGTCCACCAGCGAGGGCCAAACCGTCATCAACGCCGCCCGCAGTCAGGGCCAGGGCGCGGTGCTGACCGGCGTGACGGTGTTCCGGTACGATCCGTCGGGGGCATTCCAGGAGCGAATCGAGGCACGGGAAGCCACCCTCGAATCCGGTCACTGGGTGTTTCGCAACGTTCGGCGCTATTCGCTGGAGAGCCCGCCGGCGGAGCAGCCGGAGTACCGACTCGCCACCACCCTGACTTTGGCGCAGGTCCGCAGCAGCTTTTCGACCCCGGAAACTGTGTCCTTTTGGCAACTTCCGGACTACATCCGGTCGTCCCAGAATTCCGGGCAAACCACAGCCGGATACCTTTTGCAGTACCACAAGCTGCTGGCGCGCCCGTTTTTGCTGGCCGCGATGGTGATGCTGGCCGCCTCCGTGAGCCTGCGCTTCTTCCGTTTCGGCGGCGTGCAAAAGATGGTTTTGAGTGGCGTCGCAGCGGGCTTTCTGCTCTATGTCCTGTCGAAAGTAACTGAAGATTTGAGCAAGGCCGAATTGATGCATCCGCTTGCTGCCGCGTGGCTTCCCGTTTGCGTGGGCGGCCTCTCGGGATTTTTGGCCTTGCTGTATCAGGAGGACGGGTAGTGGCCGTTGTCGCCGCCCTCCAAGAACTGACGCCTGGGTTCAGGCGGCGCATGAGTTTGCGCCGTCGATGCCTCGGTGTGTCCGCGATTCTGGCGCTGCTTGTGGCGGCCGGGTCCGGCATCGGCCCAGCGCAGGCGCAGGCCATCACCAGCTCGAATACGATCGGCGGCCAGGGCATCGGCACCTACCGTTACAACACCCGCCCGCCCGCGCCGCCGAAGCAGGCGCGCCCCGCCGACAAGAACGGGCAGATGCTCGTCCAGGCCACCGAGGTCAATTACGACTACAACAACCAGCGCGTGTCCGCCGTCGGCAACGTGCAAATCTATTACAACGGCTCGACCCTGGAAGCCGACAGGGTCATCTACGATCAGAAGACCAAACGCCTTCACGCCGAGGGCAACGTCCGCCTCACCGACGTGGACGGCAAGGTGACCTATGGCGACCTGATCGACCTCTCCGACGATTACCGTGACGGTTTCATCGATTCTCTGCGGCTGGAAACCGCCGACCAGACCCGCATGGCGGCGACCCGGGCGGACCGCACCGACGGCAACCTGACGGTGTTCCAGAACGGCGTGTACACCGCCTGCGCCCCCTGCAAGGACGATCCGAAGAAGCCGCCGCTGTGGCAGGTCAAGGGTGCGCGCATCATTCACGACCAGACTGAAAAGATGCTGTATTTCGAGAGCGCCACTCTCGAATTCTTCGGCCGCCCGATCGCCTACCTGCCCTATTTCTCGACGCCGGACCCGACGGTGAAGCGCAAGAGCGGCTTCCTGATTCCGAGCTACATGTCGAACAGCCGCTACGGCATCGGCATCGAGGTGCCGTATTATTTCGCGCTGGCGCCGAACTACGACATGACCGTGACGCCGCGCTACACCACGCGGCAGGGTCTCCTCGGCCAGGTCGAATTCCGCCAGCGGCTGATCGACGGCGCCTATGAAATCCGCGCTTACGGCATCAACCAGCAGGACCCGAGCAAGTTCGCCGGCACCCCCGGCGACCGCGACTTCCGTGGCGGCGTCGAAACCAAGGGCCAGTTCGCGCTCAACGACAAATGGGTGTGGGGCTGGGACGCCGTCGCGGTGACCGACAAGGCGTTCTTCATCGATTACAATCTCGGCCCCTACAAGAACGCGCTGAATTCGTTCCTGCTGGTTCCGGACACCGGCCTGTCGCAGCTCTATCTGACCGGCGTCGGCAACCGCAGCTATTTCGACGCCCGGATCATGCACTTCCTCGGCTATTCGGGGGCCGACCAGCAGAACCAGATTCCGGTCGTCCATCCGGTGATCGACTATTCGAACGTGATGAACCGCAACCTGCTCGGCGGCGAGTTCAGCTACAAGGCCAACTTCATCAGCCTGAGCCGCAACCAGGCGGATTTCGACCCGATCAATACCACCGCCTTCAACAACGGCCTGTGCGAACTGACCTCGGCCGATCCGTTCGCGTCGCGGACGCGCGCCAACTGCCTGCTGCGCGGCGTGCCCGGCGATTACACCCGGCTGTCCGGCGAAATGTCATGGCGACGGTCGTTCACCGATCCGTTCGGCCAGATTTTCACGCCGTTCGCCTCGCTGCGCGCCGACATCATCAACGCCGACATCGTGAACCAGCCCGGCGTCGCCAATTTCGTGCAGACCGGCGCCTACCAGACCGCGCGCCTGATGCCGACCGTCGGGCTCGAATACCGCTATCCCTTCATCAACGTGCAGCCGTGGGGCACCACGACGATCGAGCCGATCGCCCAGATCATCATCCGGCCGAACGAGCCCAACGCCGGACGCCTGCCCAATGAGGACGCGCAGAGCCTGACGTTCGACGCCAGCAACCTGTTCAGCGTCAACAAGTTCTCGGGGTGGGATCGTGTCGAGGGCGGCGGCCGCGCCAATGTCGGCGTGCAGGCCACGACGCAATTCGACCGCGGCGGTTTCGTCAACGTGCTGTTCGGCCAATCCTACCAGTTGTTCGGGCTGAACTCCTTCGCCGTTCCCAACATGTCCAACATCGGCGTCGACAGCGGCCTCGAAACCCGCCACTCGGACTATGTCGGCCGCCTCGCCTACCAGCCCAACAAGATCTTCACCCTGTCCACGAGCTTCCGCCTCGACGACAGCAACCTCGCGGTGAAGCGCTTCGAACTCGAGGGCAAGGCCAATTTCGACCGCTTCTCGGTCAGCATGCTGTACGGCAATTACGACAAGCAGCCTGAGCTCGGCTATCTCAACCGGCGCGAAGGCGTCCTCGGAACAGGGTCGTTCAAGATCGGCGCCAACTGGGTGGTGTCGGGCGGCCTGCGCTACGACATCACCAACCGTTCGGTGAACCAGTACATCGTCGGCGCGGGCTATGTGGACGACTGCTTCATCATGGCCGTCAACTACGTTACCGACTACGCCTATTATTCGCCCGGAAACTATATGACGCCGGCGTCCACCACCCCGACCACGGATCATCGCGTGATGCTCCAGATCGGGCTTCGAACCATCGGCGCAACCTCGTTCAACGCCGCCCAGTAATCCGCCGCGTCCGGTCGTCTGGCGGTGCCTCACCACCGCCCGCGCCCGAATATGTCGGGACGCGGGCGAAAATGCTCTCAGATGAGTCCGGCTGTGCGTATTCCAGCCGCAATGCCGGGCTTTATTGAATCACCTTCCGAAAAATACAGGCTGGAGCCTTCAACTGGCGATGACGGTCCCGACTATGAATTCGAAGTTGCAGTTTCGTTTCGCAAAATTTGCGGTTCTCGTTGCCATCGTTCTCGCGTTGTCGGGCCACGGGTCTCCCCTCAAAGCCCAGACGGTTGCCGCCATCGTCAACGGCGAAGCCATCACGCAATTCGATATCGATCAGCGCATCAAGCTGACGATGCTGACGACGCACAAGGCGATATCGCGCAAGGAAGCGCTGGACGACCTGATCAACGACAAGGTCAAGATCAAGGAAGGCAGGAAATACGGGCTGGACATGAGCGCCTCCGATGTCGACGGCGCCTTCGCCAACATGGCCTCGCGCATGCGGCTGACACCGGAGCAGCTCACCAAGACGCTGGAGAATTCCGGCGTGCGTCCCGCGACGCTCAAGAGCCGTATCAAGGCCGACATGACCTGGGGCAACCTCGTCCGCGGCCGGTTCCAGTCGAGCTTCGTCGTGGCGGAAAAGGACCTTAAGGACGTCGGCGACGACAAGTCGGGCGCGGAAAGCTTCGAGTATCTGGTCCGCCCCATCGTCCTGCTGGTGCCGCGCGGATCGGGACAAGCCACCATCGACAGCCGCCGCAAGGAGGCCGAATTGCTCCGCAGCCGCATCCAGAGCTGCGACGAGGCGCAGGAACTGTTCCGAACGATGCGCGACGCCGCCATCCGCGACCAGTTGACCAAGACATCCGCCGATCTGCCGCCCAACCTGCGCAGCATCCTCGACAAAACCCCGATCGGCCACCTGACGCCGCCGGAGGTGACCAAGCAGGGAGTCGAAATGGTGGCGCTTTGCAGCCGCAAGCCGACCAAGGCGGACACTCCCGCCAAGCGCGAGGCGCGCGAGAAAATCTACTCGCAGAGGTACGAAGCCAAGTCGAAGGCCTATCTTCAGGACGCCCGCAAGGGCGCGATGATCGAGATGCGCTAGAGCAGGCTCATGCCTATGCTCGTAGCCATGGCAAGCCTGGGAGCAGCGTCGCGGCCATCATGAGCAAACCTCTCGCGCTGACCATCGGCGAGCCGGCGGGCATCGGGCCCGACATCGCCATCGCGGCCTGGATGAAGCGCCGCGAACTCGCGCTGCCCGCCTTCTACCTGATCGGCGACAGCGCCTTCATGGCAGCGCGCGCGCGCCATCTCGGCCTCGATATCGCCTTCGCAGATGTCGAGGCGGCGGAAGCGGCCGCCACTTTCCCTGACGCCCTGCCGGTGGTCGCAAGCGGCGTTCGCGCCACCGCCCGTCCCGGCGAGCCCGACCACAGCAGCGCGCCAAGCGCCATCGCCGCCATCCGCCACGCCGTCGCCGACGTGGTGGAAGGCCGCGCCAGCGCGCTCGTCACCAACCCGATCGCAAAAAGCGTGCTCTACCGCGCCGGCTTCTCCCATCCCGGCCACACCGAATTCCTGGCGCAGCTCGCCGGCGCTATCGGCGCGGTGCCGCATCCGGTGATGATGCTGTGGTCGCCCGAGCTTGCGGTGGTGCCGGTCACCATCCATTTGTCGCTGCGCGACGCCATCGCCCAGCTCACCAGCGAACTGATCGTCACGACCGCGCGGATCGTTGCGGCGGAGCTTACCGCGAAGCTCGGCATCGCCCGGCCGCGCCTCGCGATCTCCGGCCTCAATCCCCACGCGGGCGAGGACGGCGCGCTCGGCGACGAGGACCAGGCGATCATCGCCCCCGCCATCGCCACGCTGCGCGGCGAAGGCATCGACGCGCGCGGCCCGCTGCCCGCCGACACCATGTTCCATGCCGCCGCGCGGGCGACTTATGACTGCGCGATCTGCATGTATCACGATCAGGCGCTGATCCCGATCAAGACCATCGCGTTCGACGACGGCGTCAACGTCACGCTCGGCCTGCCCTTCATCCGCACCTCGCCGGACCACGGCACCGCCTTCGACATCGCGGGCACCGGGCGGGCCAATCCGTCGAGCCTGATCGCGGCGCTGCGCCTGGCCGCGCGCATGGCGGCGGCCTCACGGGCATGAGCGCCATCGACGATCTGCCACCGCTCAGTGACGTCATCCGCCGCTTCGAGCTGTCCGCCCGCAAATCGCTCGGCCAGAACTTCCTGCTCGATCTCAACCTGACGTCGCGGATCGCGCGCGCCGCCGCGCCGCTGGAGGATGCCACCATCGTCGAGATCGGCCCCGGCCCCGGCGGGCTGACGCGCGCCCTGCTCGCCCAGAACGTCCGTCGCGTCATCGCGGTCGAGCGCGACGAACGCGCCATTCCCGCGCTCGAGGAAATCGCCGCGCGCTATCCCGGCCGCCTCACCATCGTCAATGACGATGCGATGACATTCGATCCCCGCCCCTATCTCGACGGCGCGCGGGCGAAGATCGTCGCCAACCTGCCCTACAACATCGCCACCGTGCTGCTGGTCGACTGGCTGTGCGCCGAGCCGTGGCCGCCGTGGTACGACATGATGGTGCTGATGTTTCAGCGCGAGGTCGCCGAGCGCATCGTCGCCCGCGAGGACGACGACGCCTATGGCCGCCTCGGCGTGCTGGCCAATTGGCGCGCCGAGACACGCATCCTGTTCGACATCGCGCCCGGCGCCTTCGTGCCGCCGCCGAAGGTCACTTCGTCGGTGGTGCGGCTGGTCCCGCGCGCGGCGCCCGAGCCGTGCGACCGGCGGGCGCTGGAGCGTGTTGCGGCGGCGGCGTTCGGCCAGCGCCGCAAGATGCTGCGCCAGAGCCTGAAGCCGCTCGGCGTCGATCCGGCCTGCCTCGCGGCCGCCGCAGGCGTCGATCCGACCCAGCGCGCGGAAACCATCCCGGTTGCCGGCTTTGTTGCCATGGCGCGGGAATTGACGGATATAACAGCGGCAAAAGCAAAAACACCGTAACGGAGAAGCCCCATGGCCCAGATGCGCCGCCAGTCTCTCGTCAAGTTCGATGCTCCGCTGTGCGAAACCATCGTCGACACCCCGACGCCGCAGGGCCGCGAGGTCCTGGTCCGCATCGAACGCTGCGGCCTGTGCCACTCCGATCTGCACATCCAGGATGGCTACGCCGATATCGGCAACGGCAAGCGGCTCGACACCACCCGCGGCATGACGCTGCCCTTCACCCTCGGCCATGAGATCGCCGGCGTGGTCGACGAGGTCGGCCCCGACGCCGACAAGGCGCTGATCGGCAAGAAGATGGCGGTGTTCCCCTGGATCGGCTGCGGCAAGTGTCGCGACTGCCTCGCCGGCGACGAGAACCTGTGCGCGCGCAACCGCTTCCTCGGCGTCTCGATCGACGGCGGCTTCGCCAGCCACGTTCTCGTGCCTGACCAGAAGTATCTGATCGACTACGGACAGGTGCCGATCGATACCGCAGCCACGCTGATGTGCTCCGGCATCACGGCCTATGGCGCGCTCAAGCGTCTCGTCGATCGTCCGCGCCAGCGCAACCTGCTGCTGATCGGCCTCGGCGGCGTCGGCATGATGGGCGTCTCGCTCGCGCAGGCGATGTTCAAGCAGCCGGTCACCGTCGCCGATCTCAGCGCCTCGGCGCGCGAGAGCGCGCTGAAGAACGGCGCGGCGATGGCCTACGACCCCTCCGAGCCGGATATCGTCAAGCGCATTCTCAAGGAGACCGACGGTGGCTTCGACGAGGTGGTGGATTTCGCCGGCAACGAGAAGTCGATGGCCTTCGCCATGGGCGTGCTGGCGCGCGGCGGCAAGATCGTGATCTCCGGCCTGATGGGCGGCAACTTCAACCTGCCGATGGTGCAGTGGATCTACAAGCGCATGACCATCGAAGGCTTCATGACCGGCACGCTGGCGGAAGCGCAGGAGCTGATGGCGCTGGCCCGCGCCGGCAAGGTCAAGCCGACGCCGATGAAGGACGAGCCGATGGGCGACGTGCAGAAGTGGATCGACCAGTTGCGCGCCGGCAAGGTGGTCGGCCGCATCATGCTGACGAACTGAGCCGCGTCGCCATCCAGATGACATGACGCGCGCCGCCGCGCTTGCCGTTGGCGCGCGTGTTGACTTCATCGACATCGAAGCCGGCCCGGCGCAGCCGCTGGGTGAAGCGCGGGTCCGGCCCCGACGACCACACCGCCAGCACCCCGCCCGGACGCAGCGCCCGATGCGCGGCGGCAAGCCCGCGGGCGCTGTAGAGCGCGTCGTTGGCCTCGCGGCTCAGGCCCTCGGGCCCGTTGTCGACATCGAGCAGGATCGCATCGAAAGCCGCCGGACCGCCGTGGATCACGTGGCCGACATCCTGTTCGCGCACGCTGACGCGCGGATCGTCGAGACAGCCGGCGAACACCTCCGCCATCGGCCCGCGCGCCCAGGCGACGACCTCCGGCACCAGTTCGGCGACGGTGATCCGCGCATCGGCGTCGAGGGCGGACAGCGCCGCGCGCAGCGTAAAACCCATGCCGAGGCCGCCGATCAGAAGACGTGGCTTCGCGCCTCTGCGCAGCCGTTCGCAGGCCAGCGTCGCCAGCGCCTGCTCCGAGCCGCTGAGGCGGCTGTTCATCAGTTCGTTCTGGCCGAGCTTGATGGAAAATTCCGCGCCGCGCCGCATCAGGCGCAATTCGCCGCCGCCGGGAATTTGCGCGGTGTCCAGCAGGTTCCAGGGGATCACAAGCGGCTCCTCGATACGCAGCCCGCGACCGTGGCGGACATCCGCGCGCAGACATGGCCGACGCCGTCGCGGCCGGTCAAGTCCGCTTTAGCGGTTCCAGCCGGGCACGGCGCTCGCCCGAATTAAGCCCCGACGAGTCCGGATTTGCGGCCCATTCCGACCCCATTCGTCACTGAAAACCTAACGCGAAAGCTGTTTGGGACAGCCAACCGCAGGGGGACAACATGCAACATCGCGGCATCGCGTGGGCGTTGGCAGTAACCGTCACTTCACTAAGCGGCCTCGCTTTGGCGACCATGACCGGCTCTGCGGCGCGCGCCGCGGACGAATGCCTCGCCGCGCCGAAAGGCGCGACGCCGGCTGGCGCCCACTGGTACTACCGCGTGGAAAAAGGCACCAAGCGCAAATGCTGGTATCTCGCCGACGAAGCCGCCAGAGCCGGCAAGACCGCCGCTGCTGCCGGTGACGCCACGACGGCCGCCGCCGCACCGGCGAAGCCGAAAGCGAAAGCGGCCCGCACAGCGACGGTCGAGAATGCGCGCGCCGAACTCACCACGCCGGACGAGGATCAGCCCACGCTGGCCGAAACCACCTGGCCGCCGATGCCGGAGCAAAGACAGCAGGCGACTTCACCGGCGGCCGGCGATCCGTCATCCGCCGCCGACGCGGCTGCGAACGCACCGGGCGACGCCGCCGTCGCCGCGCGATGGCCCGCAAACAATACGGCCAGCGCGCAGATTGCGCAGGCAGCCGCCCCCGCGCCCCGCATGCAGGTCGCCGCAGCGACGCCGGCGCCGACCGCGGCTGCCACCGATCGTGCCGCCCCCACAACTCAAGCCGCGCATGATGACGTGCTGAGCCCGTTCCGCATTCTCTTGATCGGGGTGACGCTGGCGCTGGCGCTGCTCGCCGTGCTGGTCAGCGTCCTGTTCAAATATGTCTGGCGGCGACGGACGGCCGCCGCTCCGGCGAACGGACGGCCGATGTGGGACATCGCCACGCCCACCATCGATGGACCGCGCGATCATCGGGTCAGGAGCCAGCCCGCACGTCCGTCCGGTGCTCCGGCGAGCCGTGCGCCGCGTCACGGCATCGCGCCGGAGCGGAATGACCGCATCGACGAGATCGAGGCGCTGCTGCGCTCGACGCGCGATCAGACCGCGTGACGGTTGCGCGAAAGTAGCGCGCCGGTCATCCGGCGCGTTACGGCTCAAGCTGCTTCTGCAACTCGCGCACGAAAGCCGACAGGCCGGTCTGGCGCTCGCGCCTGAGCCGCTCGGCCTTGAGGATGAATTCCACCTCGCTGTAGGCGGAATCGAGCTGGTTGTTGGTGACCACGTAGTCGTACTCGGCCCAGTGGCTCAGTTCGTGGCTGGCGCGGTTCATCCGGCCGCGAATGACCTCGGCGGAATCCTGCGCACGGGTGTGCAGCCGCCGTTCCAGATCGGCGGCCGACGGCGGCAGGATGAAAACGCTGACCACATCGCCGCGCGCCGTCTCGCGCAGCTGCTGCGTGCCCTGCCAGTCGATATCGAACAGCACGTCCTGTCCACCCGCCAGCGCCGTCTCCACCGGCTTGCGCGGCGTGCCGTAATGATGATCGAACACCGATGCATGTTCAAGAAGCTCGCCATTGGCGACCATCGCATCGAACGTCGCCTTGTCGATGAAATGATAATCGGCGCCGTCGACCTCGCCCGGACGCATCCGGCGCGTGGTCACCGACACCGACATGCTCAGCGCCGGCATCCGCTCGATCAGCATCCGCGCCAGCGTGGATTTTCCCGCGCCCGACGGCGACGACAGCACGAACATCAGTCCGCGCCGTTCGACGCCCTGCAAGCTGCCGCTGATGCTCATGACGAAATCCCCAATGCCCTTTCAGAAACCTTGCCCGATCGTCCCGCGCCGGCCGCTCACGCGCTCCCGGCGTCGCGGAGCCCTATTCCAGATTCTGAACCTGCTCGCGGAACTGCTCGACCACGTTCTTCATCTCGAGGCCGGTGTTGGTCAGTTCGATGTCGTTCGACTTCGAGCAGGTGGTGTTGACCTCGCGATTGAATTCCTGCGCGAGGAAATCCAGCCGCCGCCCGACCGGACCGCCCGTCCCGATCAGTTCGCGCGCCTGGGCGACATGGGAGGCGATGCGGTCGAGTTCCTCGCGGATGTCGGCCCGGGTGGCGATCATGATCGCTTCCTGGCTGAGCCGGTCCGGATCGAACCGGTCCGAGGCATCGAGCAGCACCGCGACCTGTTCGGCGATGCGCGCGCGGATCGCCTCCGGCTTGCGGCCCGGCGCGGCTTCGGCGCGCGCGGCCAGACGCTCGATATCGTCCATGCGCTGCGACAGGATCTGGCCGAGCGTCACACCCTCGCGGCGGCGCATATCGATCAGCCCCTGCAACGCCCGCTCGAACGCGGCGGCGACCGCGGCGCGCGCGGCCGCCAGTTCGGCCTCATCGCTTTCGGGCTCCACCACTTCGATCACGCCCTTGATCGCTATCAGCCCATCGACGCTCGGCGCGACGGCGTCGGTCTTCTCCGTGATCTCGGCGGCGACCTTGAGGATCGAGGTCAGCACCTCGTCATTGACGCGCACGACCGTCGCCGCACCGGAGCGCTTGACGGAGAGATTGGCGTAGACGGTACCGCGCGACAGCGCTTCGGCGGCGCGCTTGCGAGCGACGGGTTCGATCTCGTCCCAGCCCGGCGGCAGCCGCATGCGGAAGTCGAATCCCTTGGCGTTGACGGACTTCAATTCCCATTCGAATACATAAGGCCCGCTGGTGCCGTGGCTCCTCGCAAAGCCGGTCATGCTCGACAGCGCCATTGCCAAACTTCTCCGTAAGATGTGGGATCGAGCCCGCTTGTCCCCGAATTCAGCCGCGCACGCAAGGCCGGACAATTCGGGTGCGGTATGCCAGAGGGGGTTTGCTCGAGATCGAATCAGCTTTCGTCATGCCCGGCCACAACCCGCCGCAGACGGGCGTGAACGCCCTTATGTGCCGGGCATCTGCGTCTTACTAGCTTAACGCTTTTCAAGACGTGGATGGCCGGAACAAATCCGGTCATGACGGATCAATGAGATTCGGCCGAACACAAACGCTCTATTCGTCCTCGGCAGGCTCGGCGGCCGCCGGGGCCGGCTTCGCCACCCGCCGGCGCGCGGCGGTAGCGGCCGTGCTGCCCGTGGACGGCTCAGTGGCGACGATGCTGGCCGGCCCGTGCGATGATGCGCCCTTGGCCGAGCCTTTCGCCTTCGGGGCCGCTTTGGGAGCGGGCTTGGGCGCGCTCGCGGCCGGAGCCGTCGACCCCGGAGCAGACGGCGTCGGCGGCGCTGCGGCCGGCTGATCGTCCACCTCCACCGCGTCGTTCTGCTGCTGGCGCTCGAGGCTGCGCAGCTTGCCGACATTCTTCTGATGCTGGTCATAGGTCTCCGTGAAGACATGACCGCCGGTGCCATCCGCGACGAAGAACAGGTCGCGGGTGCGCGCCGGATTGGCGGTAGCCTCCAGCGAGGCGCGGCCCGGATTGGCGATGGGGCCCGGCGGCAGGCCGTCGATCACATAGGTGTTGTAGGGCGACGGCTGCTGAATCTCGCTGCGCTTGATCGGCCGGCCGAGCGTGCCCCTGCCGCCGACGAGGCCGTAGATGATCGTCGGATCGGACTGCAGCTTGATCTTCTGGCGCAGACGATTGGCGAACACCGCCGCGACGCGGCTGCGCTCGTCGGCCTTGCCGGTTTCCTTCTCGACGATGGAGGCGAGGATCACCAGTTGCTCGGGCGTACGCACCGGAATGTCCGGGTTGCGGCGCGCCCACACATCGGCCACCACGCGCTTCTGCGCCTGCTGCATGCGCTGGATCACCTGATCGCGCGGCGTGCCGCGCGGGAAGTTGTAGGTGTCGGGCAACAGCGTGCCCTCGCGCGGCTGCTCCTTGATCGAGCCGTTGAAAATGTCGCTGTCCTGAATCCGCGCCACGATCTGCTCGGAGGTTAGTCCCTCGGGAATGGTGAAGGCATGCTGCACCACCTTGCCTTCGACGATGGTGTTGATGACGTCGCGCAGGCTGGCGTTCTTCAGGAACAGATATTCGCCCGACTTCAATCCCGAGCGCGCGTTGAGAGCGAGCACGCTGCCGATGAAGGTCCAGCGGTCGGCGGTGATGACGCCCGCCTTCTGCAGGATGTCACCGATATCGGTCATGCCCGCACGCGGCGGAATGTTGACGACCTTATCCTCGGTCAACGGCCCTTTGGCCTCGATGACCTGCCGGCCGTAATAGAAGACAGCGCCCCCCGCGATCATCGCGATGATCAGGAAGGTGATGATGGCATTACCGATGATGACAAAAGGATTGCGCGCGCGCCGCGAATGCTTCGGCGGCTGCGGAACCTGCTCGGGCTCGAGCGCCGCGCGCGGACTTCGAGGCGATATCGGAGGTCTCTGGCTCATCAAGGCAACCTGAGTTCTGTCGGGCCGTGCCGTTTGTTCGGGTTTGTTATAGGCGCGCCCGCGAGAGAAATTATGTCCGAATATGGCAAAACGGGGAAACGTCCCCCGCGCTTCAGTCCACAGCAAGCCACGACAATATTCGTAGGCGAACAATGGCATATTCGCAATGATATCGATGGACGCGCGCGGGACGAAAAGACGGCATGACGGCGACCGCGACGGCCTGTTGCGCGATTTTCATGGGGAAGACTCAAAGGGCCGAGGTTTGAACGGCGGCGACTTGCATGCGCATGACGCATGCGTCGGCCGACCGCCTGCGTCTTAGTCGGCCAGACGGCGGACGATCAGCGACGCGTTGGTGCCGCCGAATCCGAACGAGTTCGACAGCGCCACGTCGATCTTGCGCGGTCGCGCCTTTTTGGGCACGAGGTCGATAGCGGTCTCGACCGACGGATTGTCGAGATTGATGGTCGGCGGCGCGATGTTGTCACGAATCGCGAGGATCGAGAAAATCGCCTCGATCGCGCCGGCTGCGCCGAGCAGATGGCCGGTCGAGGACTTGGTCGAGGACATCGACACACGGGACGCCGCGTCGCCGAGCAGCCGCTGCGCCGCGCCAAGCTCGATCTCGTCGCCGAGCGGCGTCGAGGTGCCGTGAGCGTTGATGTAATCGATATCGGATGCCGTGATGCCCGCGCGCTTCATCGCCGCCGACATGCAGCGGTAAGCGCCATCGCCATCCTCCGCCGGGGCGGTGATGTGATAGGCATCGCCCGAGAGGCCATAGCCGACGACCTCGGCGTAAATCTTGGCGCCGCGCTTTTTGGCGTGCTCGTACTCCTCGAGCACCACCACGCCCGCGCCCTCGCCCATCACGAAGCCGTCGCGATCCTTGTCGTAGGGGCGAGAGGCGGTGGTCGGATTGTCGTTGTATTTGGTGGCCATGGCGCGCAGTGCGCAGAAGCCGGCCATGGCGAGGCGGTTGACGGCGGATTCCGCGCCGCCCGCCACCATCACGTCGGCGTCGCCAAAAGCGATCAGGCGACTCGCGTCGCCGATCGCATGGGCGCCGGTGGAGCACGCCGTCACCACCGCATGGTTCGGCCCCTTGAGGCCGTGTCGGATCGAGACATAGCCCGAGGCGAGGTTGATGAGACGGCCGGGAATGAAGAACGGCGACAGCTTGCGCGGACCGCGCTCCTTGAGCACCACGGCGGCCTCGCCGATGCCCTCGACTCCGCCGATGCCGGAACCGATCAGGGTGCCGGTGGCGCACTTTTCTTCTTCGGTGGCAGGATGCCAGTTGGCGTCATCGAGCGCCTGGGTCGCCGCCGCCATCGCGAAGATGATGAAATCGTCGACCTTGCGCTGCTCCTTCGGCTCCATCCAGTCGTCGGGATTGAAGGTGCCATTGGTGCCGTCGCCGCGCGGAACCATGCAGGCGATCTGGCAGGTCAGGTCGGAGACGTCGAACGTCTCGACGCGCTTGGCGCCGCTCTCGCCGTTGAGAATGCGTTTCCAGGTCGGCTCGACACCGTTGGCGAGCGGCGACACCATGCCCAGGCCCGTGACGACAACCCGCCTCATATCCACTCTCCGGCCAATACCGCGAACGCCGATTCCACCACGCCGATCCACTCCGCCAAGGCGGCGATCAGGATCGCAACTTAAGACAGCAAGACGGCGGGTCGTTCGATCACAACCCGCCGCGTGTCGTCGTGGCAGAGCCTAAGCGTCAGCTCTTCGCGTTTTTCTCAAGGAACTTGGTGGCGTCGCCGACGGTGAGGATGGTTTCCGCGGCATCGTCGGGAATTTCGCAGCCGAACTCTTCCTCGAACGCCATCACGAGTTCGACCGTGTCGAGGCTGTCAGCGCCGAGATCGTCGATGAAGCTCGCGCCGTCGACAACCTTCTCGGGCTCGACACCAAGGTGCTCGACCACGATCTTCTTAACTCGCTCGCCAATCTCACTCATCGTTTCAACCTCGTGTTTGTTCCACTAAACTCGATCGTAAAACGATACGAGCCCCTCGCGGTGCCAGATCAGCCCGGCCGGGCCGCTCGTACCGCAAATTCCAGATATTGCCCCGCCACCCGGGCGATGCCGCCGGAACGGCAATATACAGGGTTTGGCGTTCCTGCAATGGCGTTTTCCCCTTCGGCAGGCATTCCACAAAAGTCGAAGTGCTTTTGCGGTAAAATACCCACCGCCCGCGACGATCACGGCATCGCGTCATCCCAGCCGATGCCCGGTCAGCCCCGAAACGTCCTCCGGCGGACGCCCGGTTACCATACTTCCTTGGACTTGACCACACGGCCCCCGGCCCGGTCAAACGCCCTGTCCGCTTGACAAAACGGCCGGAAAACGCGGGTCAGATCATGGCCATACCGCCGTTGACGTGAATGGTCTGACCGGTGACGTAGGCCGCCTCGCTGGAGGCGAGATAGACCGCGGCGGCAGCGATGTCCTCCGGCGTGCCGAGTCGCCCCGCGGGCACCTTGGCGAGCACCGTCTCGCGCTGCTTCTCATTGAGAACGTCGGTCATCGGGGTCGCGATGAAACCCGGCGCGATGCAGTTCGCCGTCACGTTGCGGCGGGCGTATTCGGCGCCGACCGACTTCATCATGCCAATCAGCCCGGCCTTGGAGGCGGCGTAGTTGCCCTGCCCGGCGTTGCCGGTGACGCCGACCACCGAGGTGATCGCGATGATTCGGCCGAATCGCTTGCGCATCATCAACTTGGTGGCGGCGCGGGCGAGACGGAAGGTGGCGGTGAGGTTGACCCGGATGACGTCGTCCCAGTCCTCGTCGCGCAGCTGCACGAACAGGTTGTCGCGGGTGATGCCGGCGTTGGCGACCAAAATGTCGAGCTGGCCCATGGCCTTCTCGGCGGCCGGGACCAGCGCCTCGACCTCCTCCATGCTGGAGAGGTTGCACGGCAGCACGTGGACGCGGTCCTTCAACTCGCCGGCGAGGATGTCGAGGGCCTCGCGCCGGGTGCCGGAGATCGCCACCGTCGCGCCCTGCCCGTGCAGCGCGCGGGCAATAGCGCCGCCGATGCCGCCGGTCGCACCGGTGACGAGCGCGGTCCTGCCTGTCAGATCGAACATCATGTCAAAACTCCTTCAAATCAGCCACGCGATGCAGCTAGCGCCGCTTTCGCCGCCTCGATATCGCCGGGACCGCCGACCGACACGCCCACCGCGCCGTCGGCGATGCGCTTGACCAGGCCAGACAGCACCTTGCCCGCGCCAATCTCGAGGAAATGGGTCACGCCTTGCGCGGCCATGTAGGCGACGCTCTCGCGCCAGCGCACGGTGCCGGTGACCTGCTCGACCAGCCGCTTGCGGATCTCGTCGGGATCGGTGATGGCGGACGCCAGCACGTTCGACACCAGCGGCGCTTTGGGCTTGTGGATGGTGACGCCCGCCAGCGCCTGCGCCATGGCATCGGCGGCGGGCTGCATCAGGCGGCAATGGAACGGGGCGGACACCGGCAGCAGCATGGCGCGCTTGGCGCCCTTGGTCTTGGCGATCTCGACGGCGCGATCCACCGCGGCCTTGTCGCCGGAGACCACCACCTGCCCGCCGCCATTGTCGTTGGCGGCCTGGCAGACCTGCCCCTGGGCGGCTTCCTGCGCCACGGCGACCGCCGCGTCGTAATCGAGCCCGAGCAGCGCGGCCATCGCGCCGACGCCAACCGGCACCGCCTTCTGCATGGCGAGGCCGCGCGTGCGCAGCAGCTTCGCCGTATCGGTGATGGAAAAGGCCCCGGCCGCCGCCAGCGCCGAATATTCGCCGAGCGAGTGCCCGGCGACGAAGGCGGCGTCGCGCGCGACATCCACCCCGGCCTCGGCTTCCAGCACCCGCAGCGTCGCCAGCGACACCGCCATCAGCGCCGGCTGGGCGTTCTCGGTCAGTTGCAGGGTTTCGGCCGGGCCGTCCCAGATGATGGCCGTCAGCTTCTCGCCCAGCGCCGAATCCACCTCGTCGAACACGGCCTTCGCCGCCGGAAATGCGTCGGCGAGCGCCTTGCCCATGCCGACGGCCTGCGACCCCTGCCCTGGAAACGTGAATGCTGCTGTCATGGAAATCCCCGCGATCGATGGGCCGTAAGACACCGCGCGCGGGGCGGGTGTCAAGTCGCGACGCAGCGCCCATCCCCGTGGCTGCCGATGCCACTCCCGCCTGCGGCCGCAGCGGCCATGCGCCGGCTCCCACCGGAACCGGGTCTTGCCGTCTGCGTTTTTGATGGCGGGGGCAGGTGATGGAGCAACATCATGGACAAGGAGCCTCGAAAACCGCAGACCTTGGCGCTCGCGCCCGTCCTGATTTTCGCCGCCATCCTCGTTGCCGTGTTCGGCACGGCGCTGGTGACCAGCTATGAGCGGGTTCCGCCGGCAATTACCGCTGCGGACACGCCGCCTCCGGGCACAACCGGCCTGGCCCGGCCCCATCCGTCGCCGGCACCAGCGCCGAATACGCGATAATTCGCAGGAATCCCGGGCCTTTCGCCGCCGGATCGACCCGGTTTAGCCTTGCGCCCGGCCCGAAATCCCTTATAAGGCGGCCATCCGTAGGTCCCGGCCGGGAGCTGAACGGACGGTCTCAGCAATTTCACCTTGATTGTTATGGCGATATTGATGTGACAGGGCCAGTCGGCCCGTCGTCCCGTGCTTCCGCCTTCTGAGCAATATCGAGTCCTTTCCGAAGGTCTCGAAGGGCTTGCCGCCAGGACCCGCGCTCACATTGGAAAGGACACCCATGCCTCTTTACGAGCATGTTTTTCTCGCGCGTCAGGACGCGAGCGCCCAGCAGGTCGAAGAATTCACCACCCAGATCACCGGCGTGATCGAAGGTCTTGGCGGCAAGGTCACCAAGACCGAGAACTGGGGCGTGCGCTCCCTCACCTACCGCATGAACAAGAACCGCAAGGCTCACTTCATGCTGCTGAACATCGACGCGCCCGCCGCCGTGGTCTCCGAGATCGAGCGGCAGGAACGCATCAACGAAGACATCATCCGTTACCTCACCGTCCGCGTCGACGAACTGGAGGAAGGCCCCTCCGCGATGATGCGCAAGACCGAGCGCGACCGCGACGAGCGCGGTGGCGGCGGCTTCCGTGGCGACCGTGAAGGCGGCGGCTTCCGCGGCGATCGCGGCCCACGCCGTCCGCGCGACGAAGACGCAACCGCATCGGTAGAGGAGTAAGAACCATGGCTGAAGCAGGTGCACGCCGTCCGTTCTTCCGCCGCCGCAAGACGTGCCCGTTCACGGGCCCGAACGCGCCGAAGATCGACTACAAGGACTCCAAGCTGCTGATGCGCTACGTGTCCGAGCGCGGAAAGATCGTGCCGAGCCGCATCACCGCCGTCTCGGCGAAGAAGCAGCGTGAACTCGCCCGCGCCATCAAGCGCGCGCGGTTCCTCGGACTGCTGCCTTACGTGATCCGCTAAAATCAATCCGGCGGGCGCGCGACGTGCGCGCCCGCCGCTTTCTCACGACGTCGATTTCATAACGACGTTGATTTCATAACACTGCGGGGTCGTCCCGCGGTGGATGGTTGGGGTTCCGCGAAACCTCTAACCGCTCGAAGGGAGCGGGACAGCTGATGATGGGTCTTCTCACAGCACTGGCGGCCGGCCTCGCGTCGGCGACGATGTTCGCATCCATCGCGTCGGGCGCGCTGATGTCGCTCGTCCTGTTCTATCTCGCACCTCTGCCCCTGATGGTCGCGGCGCTGGGCTTCGGATCGATAACCGCGCTGGTCGGCAGCATCATTGCCGCCCTCGGTCTCGGCGTCGTCTTCGGCTTCCCCTACATGGCCGCGTTCGCGCTTACCGTGGCGCTGCCGGCATGGTGGCTCGGGCATCTGGCGCTGCTGGCACGCCCCGTCTACGCCGATCCGCAGTCGCCGCAGCCAGCCGCCACCGCCCCGGTACTCGACTGGTATCCGGTCGGACGCATTCTGGTCTGGATCGCTGTGTTCGCCTCGCTGACCACCATCGGCGCGCTGATGACGCTCGGCACCGACGGCGCCACCATCACCGCCGGGCTACGCCGCGGACTGATGCGGATCATGGGCGCGCGCCCCGACGGCATGACCAGCGGCGACCTCGAACGGGTGGCCGATGCGCTGGCGGTGATCGCGCCGGCGGCGGCCACCGTCATCGCCATGATGACGCTGACCTTCAACCTGTGGCTCGCCGCCCGGGTCACCGTCGCCTCGGGACGCCTGAACCGGCCGTGGCCCGACCTGCGCGCCACCACGCTGCCGCGCACGGTGCTGTTCGCGCTGATCGCCGTCCTCGTGCTGTGCTTCACCGGCGGCCTCGTGGCGCTGGCGGCGCAGATCACCAGCGCCGCTTTGCTGATGGCCTACGGCATGACCGGCTTCGCCGTGCTCCACACTCTGACACAGGCCTATTCCGGCCGGGCGTTCGTGCTCGGCGCAACCTATGCCGCGACGCTGTTCGTCGGCTGGCCGCTGATCGGCATGGTCGGGCTCGGCCTCGCCGACGCCGTGTTCGGCATTCGCCAGACCTACCGGATGCGGCGCGGACCACCCGCCGCACCCCCCGCCTGATCTTCACGTTTCACTTCAACGATAGCGATCCCTTCAACCAGAACATCAAACGGAGAACTCACATGGAAGTCATTCTGCTGGAACGCGTGGCCAAGCTCGGCCAGATGGGCGACGTCGTCAAAGTCAAGGACGGCTTTGCCCGCAACTTCCTGCTCAAGCGCAACAAGGCGCTGCGCGCGACCAAGGAAAACCGCGAGAAGTACGACGGCATGAAGGCCGATCTCGAGGCCAAGAACATCCAGGCCAAGAGCGAGGCTACCAAGGTCGCCGAGAAGATCGACGGCCGCAACGTCGTCGTCATCCGTCAGGCGTCGGAAACCGGCCAGCTCTACGGCTCGGTGTCGGTGCGCGATATCATGGCTGCGTTCGAGGCCGACGGCGTGTCGCTGGGTCGCCAGCAGGTACTGCTCGACGCTCCGATCAAGACCATCGGACAGCACACGATCACCATCGCCGTGCATCCGGAAGTCGAAGTCCACGTCTCGACGACGGTGGCGCGCAGCCAGGCGGAAGCCGAGCGCATCAACCGCGGCGAGGACGTCAACAGCCGTCAGGAAGATCGCGATGCCGCCGCCGAGGCGATCGCCGCCGCCGGCGAGTTCTTTGATCCGGAAGCGGATCATGACGAAGAGGCTCCGGCTGCCGCTGGCGACGCGCAGTAAGACAACGGCGCAAGCCTCTCTGCAACAACGGAAAACCCGGCCTCATCGAGGCCGGGTTTTTGTTTAGGCGAAGGACGGAAATCAATCCTCGTCATGCCCGGCTTTATGCCGGGCCTCCACGTCTTGGAAGATTCAACGAAGGAAGATGTAGGTGGCCGGGACAAGCCCGGCCATGACGGATCATCCTATTTCCATCAAGCACTATTGCGAGATCGGCGGAACCGGTGGTCCGGCCGGTGCCCGAGGCGGACCCGACGAAGCGGCCGTTACCGGTTTCGCGGCCGGGGCCGGCGTGGGCGCGGGCCCGATCTCGACAGTCAGCGGACGCGCCGCCCCGTCGGATGGCGGCTGAGTTGTCGCTGCGTCGGCGGGTTTGGTATCAGCCGGCTTGGCGTCAACTGGCTTGGTATCGGCCGGTTTGGCGTCGGCCGAAGGTCTGGCGTGGTCGGCGGGCGCGGCCGGCTTCGCCGCCTCGACCGGCGCGGGTGTCACTGCCGGAACCGGATCGGACCGTGTGGCCTCACTCTTGGGCGGTTCGGGCTTGGCCGGTTCGCTCTTGCCGTTTTCAGACTTGCCGCTTTCAGACTTGCCGGCTTCAGATTTGGCAGCCTCGCTGCCGGCTTCGGTCTTGGCTGCTTCAGGCTTGGCTGCTTCAGACTTGGCGGATTCAGGCTTGGCGGCCTGATCCTTGGCCGGTTCGCTTCCCGCGCCATCCTTCCTGGCTGCCTCATCCTTGGCAGGCTCGACCTTCGGAGCATCAGATTTAGGCGCATCGGATTTGGCGGTGTCGGCCGGACCCGCCTCACCCTTACCAGGCTCACCCTTGGCAGGCTCACCCTTGGCAGGCTCGGGCTTGGCCGCATCAGGCTTTGCCGCGTCGGGCCTGGACTCGTCCTTCTGCTGCTGGTGCCGGGCGTCGATCTTGGGCGGTTGTCCCTTAGCGGCGGCGCGCTTGGCTGCCCGCTCCTCGGCCCGCTTCTTTCGCGCCTCGGCCGCGGCCGCCGCCTGTTCAGGCGTCGGTTCCGGCTTGCTCTCCGGCCTGCCTTCAGGCCTGCCCTCGGGCTCGGCTGACGGTCGCGGAGCGGTGCGCGAGTCCTGCCCCTGACGGGTCAGGTTGCCGCCGGCGACGGGCGCGTTGGCCCCGTTCGACAGCACATAGGCGCTCATCGCCGACGCCATGTCGGAACTGGTGGTGTAGTGCTGGCGCAGGAAGCCGGACAGCGAGCCCGGCGGAACGCTTTTCAGCAGGCCGCGCGGGCTTTTGTGACAGAGCGCGCAAGTTCCGGAGAAAATCTGGGACGGGGATTTGCCGGCTTCGAGGTTCTGCGCATAGGCGGGCGCCGTCACCAGACATCCCAGCACAAACGCCACCGCCGCCGAAATGAGCGCTCGGCTCAACATCCCGTTTCTCCAGATCTGCAAAGGGCGCGAATTGGAGCGATCCGAACCCGCTACCGTTCGACGGTCACCTTTAGCGGATTATGCCATGAATGGAAGCACCCAGATTTCGCATATGCGAAGGTCGCAGGGCCTTCCACAAACATTGGTGTGATGGCGGCGCAACGCCTGACGAAAATGCAGACCAGCGTTACCCGGAAGGGATAGCGGGCGATTGGCGATTGAAACGTCCGCCAAAGAGACCCAACATTGGTTTGCCGGGACCACGTGGATCGCTGGACATGAATGCGACGGATCGTTTTCTTCGCTTCTTTCTTTCGCGCTTTATCCGACGCGGATCGGTGACGTTCACCACCGCCTCGGGCGCGAGCTTCACCTGCGGCGATGGAACCGGCCTGCCGGTCGCCGTCAGGTTCACCACCCCCGAGGCCGAGCGACACCTGCTCACCGACCCCGAACTGGCGCTGGGCGAGACCTATACCCACGGCACCTTCGTGGTCGAAAAGGGTACCATCACCGATCTTCTGGCGATCGCGATGGACCAGCCCGACCTGCTGCCCCGCTGGGGCAAGCTGCAATGGTGGGGCCGCTATTTCGCCCGCCACATCCAGCAGTTCAATCCGCGCGGGCGGGCCAGACGCAATGTGGAGCGCCATTACGATCTCGACGGCCGGCTCTACAGCCTCTTCCTCGATGCGGACATGCAATACAGCTGTGCCTATTTCGAGACTCCCGATACCACCCTGGACGACGCCCAGCTTGCCAAGAAGCGCCACGTCGCCGCCAAGCTCGGCGTCAAGCCGGGCCATCGCGTGCTGGACATCGGCTGCGGCTGGGGCGGCCTCGGGCTCTATCTCGCCGAGATGACCGGCGCGACCGTCACCGGCGTCACGCTGTCCGAAGAACAGTTCGGCGTCGCCAACGCCCGCGCCGGCGAACAGGGGCTGAGCGACCGCGCCCGCTTCCTGCTGCAGGATTATCGCGACACGCCGGGCCCGTTCGAGCGCATCGTCTCGGTCGGCATGTTCGAGCATGTCGGCGTCGATTACTACGACACCTATTTCAGCCACTGCGCCGAACTGCTCACCGACGACGGCGTGATGGTGCTGCACGCCATCGGCCGCCCGGAGGGACCGGGCATCACCAACCCATGGATTGCCAAGTATATTTTCCCCGGCGGCTACATCCCGGCGCTGTCGGAGGTGCTGCCCGCCATCGAACGCGCCGGCCTGCTGGTCACCGATGTCGAAATCCTGCGGCTGCACTATGCCGAAACCATCAAGGCCTGGCGCGAGCGCTTCCTCGCCCGGCGCGAGGAAGCCGCCAAGCTCTACGACGAGCGTTTCGTGCGCATGTGGGAGTTCTATCTCAGCGCCTCCGAGATGTCGTTCCGCAAGCAGAACGGCATGGTGTTCCAGATCCAGCTGGCCAAGCGACAGGACGCCGTTCCCCTCACCCGCGATTACATCGGCCGCGAGGAACAGCGGCTGCGCGCCATCGAGGCGACCCGGCGGCCGGCGCTGCGGATGGCGGGCGAATAGGCGCCGCGCGCCCACGATCAACGCCATGTCACGGTCAAGCACAAACCGCGCGGACCGGGTTTCTTTTTCCGCCCGGAGCACCTTGTGGGAATCGTGCATAAGGCGAAAGCGTACTTTCTCCGGCGCTGATCGGGGTGCCAGATACGCGCCCCGCATTCGCCGAATTGGAAGCATACTTTCGCGCCATGGCCATTACCGATTCGAACATTATCAAGCTCGCGCCGGACGCCGGCGCGCCTGCGTACCGCACCGCGCCCCATAACATCGAAGCCGAACAGGGCCTGCTCGGCGCCATTCTGGTTAACAACGACGCCTTTTACCGCGTCTCCGACTTTCTCGAGCCGAAGCATTTCTTCGAGCCGATCCATCAACTGATCTATGAGACCGCCGCGAGCCTGATCCGCGCCGGCAAGACCGCGACCCCGGTGACGCTGAAGACCTTCGTTCCAGCCGACACCGATCTCGGCGGCATGACGGTCGCGCAATACCTTGCGCGCCTCGCCGCCGAAGCCACCACCATCATCAACGCCCAGGATTACGGTCGCACCGTCTACGATCTGTCGATCCGCCGCGACCTCATTCGCGTCGGCGAGGACATGGTCAACGTCGCCTACGACGCCCCGGTGGATTTCGCGCCGCGCGCGCAGATCGAGGACGCCGAAAAGAAGCTCTACGATCTCGCCGAGTCCGGGCGCTACGACGGCGGCTTCCAGAAGTTCTCGCAGGCGCTGACCATCGCCGTGGACATGGCCGCCAACGCCTACAGCCGCGATGGCAATCTGTCCGGCCTCGCCTCCGGCCTGCGCGACATGGACACCAAGATGGGCGGCCTGCAATCGTCCGACCTCATCATCCTCGCCGGCCGCCCGGCCATGGGCAAGACGGCGCTCGCCACCAACATCGCCTACAATGTCGCGCGCAACTGGCACGGCGAGGTTCAGGCCGACGGCCAGATGAAATCGGTCAGCGGCGGCATCGTCGGATTCTTCTCGCTGGAAATGTCGTCGGAGCAGCTCGCCACCCGCATCCTGTCGGAGCGCACCGGCATCTCGTCGAGTTCGATCCGCCGCGGCGGCATCAGCGAGCAGGACTTCGACAAGATCCGCGACCACGCCATCGAGATGCAGAACCTGCCGTTCTATGTCGATGACGGCGGCGGCCTGTCGATCTCCCAGCTCACCGCCCGCGCGCGGCGCCTGAAGCGGCAGAAGGGCCTCGACCTGCTGATCATCGACTACATCCAGCTCCTGACCGGATCGGGCCGCCGTTCCGACAACCGCGTGCAGGAAATCACCGAGATCACCACCGGCCTCAAGGCGCTGGCGAAGGAACTGAACGTCCCCATCATCGCGCTGTCGCAGCTGTCGCGTCAGGTCGAAAGCCGCGACGACAAGCGCCCGCAACTGTCGGACCTGCGCGAATCCGGCTCGATCGAGCAGGACGCCGACGTGGTGCTGTTCGTCTACCGCGAGGAATACTACCTCCAGAGCAAGGAGCCGCGCCCCGGCACGCCCGAGCACGAGAAGTGGCAGCTCGACATGTCGGCCGTGCACGGCAAGGCCGAGGTCATCATCGGCAAGCAGCGCCACGGCCCCACCGGCACCATCAATCTGCAGTTCGATGCCAGCGTCACCCGGTTCGGCGACCTGTCCATGGAGGGTCAGTTGCCGGAACGGTTCGGCTGAGCTATTCCGCCAGTTTCCGGCAAAAGCCGACAGGACGAACATGACAGCCGACAGCGCCACCGCCGCACGGGCCGACGACACCGCGCATGCGGGCGCGACCGGCATCCTCACCGTCGATCTCGACGCCATCGTCGCCAACTGGCGCATGCTCGAAGGCAAGGCGGTGCCGGCCGAATGCGCCGCCGTGGTCAAGGCCGACGCCTATGGCTGCGGCCTCGGACCGGTGACCGGCGCCCTCGCCAGAGCCGGATGCAAGACGTTCTTCGTCGCCACGCTGGACGAGGCGCGCGCGGCGCGCGAGGCCGCGCCCAACGCCGCGATCTACGTGCTCGACGGATTTTTCTCCGGCTCGGGCAAGCTGTTCGCCGCGATCGATTGCCGCCCGGTGATCGGCGACGCCATCGAACTCGCCGAATGGGATGCGTTCCGCCGCGACAGCGGGTGGCAGGGTCTGGCCGCGATCCATATCGACACCGGCATGAACCGGCTCGGCTTTCCGGTGAGCGAGGCACAGGCGCTGCTGCCGCGGCTGCGCAACGCCAATCACGGTATCGCGCTGGTGATGAGCCATCTCGTCAGCGCCGAACTGCTCGGCGCTTCCACCAATGCGCGGCAGGTAGCGGCGTTCCGCGAGATCGCCTCGCTCTATGCGGGCATCCCCGCCTCGCTCGCCAATTCGTCCGGAATCTTTCTCGGCCCGCAATTCCATTTCGATCTGGTGCGGCCGGGCGCGGCGCTCTACGGCGTCAACCCGACACCGGAGGCCGACACGCCGGTGCAGCCCGTGGTCGAACTCAAGGCGCGCGTGGTGCAGATCCGCAATGTCGGGCGCGGCGACACCGTCGGCTATGGCGGAACATGGACCGCGCGGCGGCCGGCGCGCATCGCCATCGTGGCGGCGGGCTATGCCGACGGCTATTTCCGCGCCGCCGGCGGCGTCGATGGCGCACGCACCGCCGAGGTGATGGTGGCGGGCCAGCGCTGCCCGGTCGCCGGTCGCATCTCGATGGACCTGATAGCCGTCGACGTCACCGACGTTCCACCGCACGCCCTGCGCCGCGGCAGCATGGTGACGCTGCTGGGCGGCGGCATCGGCGTCGATGAACTGGCGATGCATTTCGGCACCATCGGATACGAAGTGCTGAGCAGCCTCGGCCCGCGCTATGTGCGCGTCTACAAGGGCGGTGCCTGACCCGCAGGGAGCAGACGATGTCCGACATGCGCGAATTCGGACCGGGCGACTACCGCTATCTCCACGTACCCGGCGGACCGTTTTCCGCCGGCGTCGCCGCGATGCCGGGATTCGCGCTTCGCCGCGTGCGCTTTGCGCGCCCGGTGCCGATGGCCACGGGCTTCACCTTCATCAAGGCGCATCTCGAACGCGAGGGCCGGCCCGTCGCCGCGCTCGCGGCGTGCGAACTGCGCTCGCCGCGCGCCATGACCATGGACGAATTCCAGGCCTTCAACGCCGACTACCTCCGGACGCTGCATCGATGGGGCTGCAACGACGGCGACGCCAATCCGCTGGCGCGCAGCAACCTCGCGCCGATCACCGAAGTGCCCGCCGAGACGATGTTCTTCGCCTTCACCTACACCGTGCCCGAATCCGTGCTCAAGCCCGGCGCGACCGGAGACTTTGTCATCTCCGGCAAGCCGGAGGTGCGCGAAGGCCCGGCGAGCGAGCGCATCGTCGGCGGCCGCGACGTGTCGCTGAAGGGCCTCGAGACCAAAGCGCGTTTCGTGATGGAGGCTATGCGCCAGCGCGTCGCGGCGCTCGGATGCGACTGGGCCGCCGTCACCACGGGACAGATCTACACCGTCCACGACCTCCGACCGATCCTCGAAGGCGTGCTGGCCGACTACGGCGTGAGCCAGCTCGGCCTCTCCTGGTATCCGGCGTGGCCTCCGGTGATCGGCATGGAATTCGAGGTCGATGTCCGCCGCGTGCGCACCGAGCTGATCATCGACGCGCGCTGAGGTGGGACCGCGCGGCCCGCTGCGGCGGAGGTGGTTGACTTTTTGTCGGAAATAAGGAACAAAATAAGAACATTCGATTCCCGTTTCCGCCGAGGACGCCCCGCCGATGGCCCGCCCCGCTCTTGTGTCCTTCGTCTGCCAGAACTGCGGGGCCGCCTACAACAAATGGCAGGGCAAGTGCGAATCCTGCGGCGAATGGAACTCGCTGTCGGAGGAAGACCCCTCGGGCGCCAACTCGGTGCCGGCCAATCTGCGCGCCAAGCGCCGGGGCCGGCTGTTCGCCCTCGAGACCCTGACCGGCGCGAGTCCTGAACCGCCGCGCCTCGCCTCCGGCATGGCGGAATTCGACCGCGTCACCGGCGGCGGCTTCGTGCGCGGCTCGGTGCTGCTGATGGCGGGCGATCCCGGCATCGGCAAATCGACCCTGCTCACCCAGGCCACCAGTCTACTGGCCAAGGCCGGCCACCGCGCAGTTTACATCTCCGGCGAGGAAGCCGTCGGCCAGGTGCGGCTGCGCGCCGCCCGGCTCGGCCTCGCCGACGCGGCGGTGCAGCTCGCGGCTGAGACCTCGGTGGAAGACATCATCGCAACCCTCTCGGAAGGCAAGCCGCCGCGCCTCGTGGTGATCGACTCGATCCAGACCATGTGGACCGACACGGTGGACTCCGCCCCCGGCACGGTGACGCAGGTGCGAGCCTCGGCGCAGGCGCTGATCCGCTTCGCCAAGAAGTCCGGCACCGCGCTGATCCTGGTCGGCCACGTCACCAAGGACGGCCAGATCGCGGGGCCGCGCGTGGTCGAGCACATGGTGGACGCGGTGCTGAGCTTCGAGGGCGAAGGCTCGCAGCAGTTCCGGGTGCTGCGCGCGGTGAAGAACCGCTTCGGCCCCACCGACGAGATCGGCGTGTTCGAGATGACCGGTCTCGGCCTGCGCG
Source organism: Afipia sp. (assembly GCA_017308495.1). Classification (GTDB taxonomy): domain Bacteria; phylum Pseudomonadota; class Alphaproteobacteria; order Rhizobiales; family Xanthobacteraceae; genus Afipia. Next base: position 20,299 of record JAFKES010000069.1, on the reverse strand, counting down.
AGGTCTCCAACCCGTCCGAACTATTCCTGTCCGAGCGCGACCTCGGCAGTCCCGGCACCGCGGTGTTCGCCGGCATCGAGGGCACCCGCCCCGTGCTGGTGGAACTGCAGGCGCTGGTGGCGCCCACCACCCTCGGCACGCCACGCCGTGCGGTGGTCGGTTGGGATTCGAGCCGGCTGTCGATGGTGCTGGCGGTGCTGGAGGCCCATTGCGGGGTCAAGATGTCCGGCTACGACGTCTATTTCAACGTCGCCGGTGGCCTGCGTATCAACGAGCCCGCCGCCGATCTCGCCGCGGCGGCGGCGCTGGTGTCGTCGCTGGCCAACGCGCCGCTGCCGGTGGACGCGGTCTATTTCGGCGAGGTCTCGCTGTCCGGCGCGGTGCGGCCGGTGGCTCAGACCTCGGCCCGGCTCAAGGAAGCCGCCAAGCTCGGTTTCGGCCGCGCGGTGCTGCCCGAGACCGCGCGCGGCGACGCTGGCGGCGATGGCGGACTTGCGCTGAACCACGTGGGATCGCTGATGACGCTGGTGGCGGAGATCGCCGCGCGGGGCAGCAAAGCCACAGCGCCGGGGAAAACCGCCGCTCCGGATCGTTTTGGCCGCGAGGATGGTGAGAGCGCGGGTGACGAAACCATGACCGGGCGCTATACAGGCCGCGCCCGGGCCGGACTTCGCGGCACGGAACCGGGTAACGTTTGATTAACGCCGACGACGAACCGGCGGGAATGGCGTTCCCCTGACGGCAGCGTCCCGGTTTTGCCGGTTCCCGGCTCTTGCCGGACGTGCGATATCACCGTCAACTCGCCGGACAGGATGCGATCCGATTCGCAGCCCTGACACAGAAAGCGGACCAGACTGACCGATGCCGATCACGCTTCTCGACATTATCGTTCTTGCCGTGATGCTGTTGTCGGGCCTGCTGGCGATGATCCGCGGCTTCATGCGCGAAGTCCTGTCGATCGCCGCCTGGGGCGCGGCGGCGCTGACCACGCTCTACGCCTACCAGAAGCTGCTCCCCACCGCGAAAACCTATTTCAACAACGACACCGTGGCCGCCGTCGCGGTCGTGGCGGGCGTGTTCATCCTCACCCTGATCGTGGTGTCGATCATCACCGTGCGCATCTCGGACATGATCCTGGATTCGCGGATCGGCGCGCTCGACCGCACCCTCGGCTTCCTGTTCGGGCTGGCGCGCGGCCTGCTCATCATGGTGGTGGCGTTCCTGTTCTTCGTCTGGCTGGTGCCGGACAAGCAGCAGCCGGACTGGGTCCGCAACGCCAAGTCGCGGGTGATGCTGCAGGGAACCGGTGACTGGCTGATGGCGCTCTTGCCGGATGATCCCGAGAACACCATCTTGAAGAAGTTCAAGAAAAAGGGCGACGAGGAGCAGCAGACCGACGCTGCCCCCGAACCGCGCGCGACGGGAGCGGTTGGAAACGACGGCGGGTACGGCAAATCGGCCCGTGACGGGCTGAAACAGTTGATCGAAGGCAAACCGGCGGGACGCTAGGGCTCCGGCCTGGCGCTGCTTCACACAAGGGTGCGGTGGATCACATGAAACACTCCTCTGGCGATTCGAGCTTCACCCCCTCCGACAACCCCGACCATCATCCCGACCGGGACTTGGACACAGACCTCGATAAAGATCTCAACGGCGACACGCTGCGCGAGGAGTGCGGCGTGTTCGGCATTTTCGGCCACCCCGAGGCCGCCGCCATCACCGCGCTCGGGCTCCACGCCCTGCAGCATCGCGGACAGGAAGCCGCCGGCATCGTCTCCTTCGACGGCCACCGCTTTCATTCCGAGCGCCGCCTCGGCCTCGTCGGCGACACATTCTCCCGCGCCGAGGTGATCGCCCGCCTGCCCGGCGCCACCGCCGTCGGCCACGTCCGCTATTCCACCACTGGCGGCACCATCCTGCGCAACGTCCAGCCGCTGTTCGCCGAGCTGAACGCCGGCGGCTTCGCCGTCGCCCACAACGGCAACCTCACCAACGGCCTGACGCTGCGCCGCGAGCTGGTCCGCCACGGCACGGTGATGCAGTCCACCACCGACACCGAGGTGATCCTGCATCTCGTCGCGCAATCGAAGCGCGGCCGCTTCATCGAGCGTTACATCGAGGCGCTGCGCGCCATCGAGGGTGCCTACGCGCTGGTGTCGCTCACCAACAAAAAGCTGATCGGCGCGCGCGACCCGCTCGGCATCCGCCCGCTGGTACTCGGCGAGCTCGACGGCTGCCCGATCCTCGCCTCGGAGACCTGCGCCCTCGATATCATCGGCGCCAAATACGTGCGCGACATCGAGCCCGGCGAAGTCATCGTGTTCGACGACAAGGGCGCGGAGATTCACAAGCCCTTCCCGCCGATGCCGCCGCGCCCGTGCATCTTCGAATACATCTATTTCGCCCGGCCGGATTCCATGGTCGGCGGCCGCTCGGTCTACGAGGTGCGCAAGAATTTCGGCGCGCAGCTCGCCCGCGAGAGCCACGCGGATGTCGACGTCGTCGTCCCGGTGCCGGATTCCGGCGTGCCCGCCGCGATCGGCTACAGCCAGCATTCCGGCGTGCCGTTCGAACTCGGAATCATCCGCAATCACTATGTCGGCCGCACCTTCATCCAGCCGTCGCAGAGCGTGCGCGAACTCGGCGTGCGCATGAAGCACGCCCCCAACCGCGCCGCGATCGAAGGCAAGCGTATCATCCTGATCGACGACTCGCTGGTGCGCGGCACCACTTCGAAGAAGATCGTGCGCATGATGCGGGACGCCGGCGCGCGCGAGGTGCATTTCCGCCTCGCCTCGCCGCCGATCGTCCATCCGGATTATTACGGCATCGACCTGCCCGACCGCGGCGGGCTGCTCGCCGCCACCCACACCATCGAACAGATGCGTGACATCATCGGCGCGGATTCGCTGGCCTTCCTGTCCATCGACGGCATGTACCGCGCCATGGGCTACAACGGCCGCGATCCCGTCAATCCGAAGTTCTCGGATCACTGCTTCACCGGCGCCTATCCGACCAACCTCACCGACCACAGCGAAATCCAGTCGCAGCCGCGCCAGCTGTCGCTGCTGGCCGAGGCAAGCTGACGCGCCACGGTTTTGCAGCGCGCGTCGGCGTCAGCCGGGGCGCTGCCGCATGAGCCACACCGTCAGGCCGCCGCACTCCTGATCCTCGGGCACATATCTCACGACGTCGAAGCCGTGCGCAGCGGCGAGAGCCCGGTAATCCGCCGGATCGAGGCTGGCGTGATAGAGCGTCTCGCCCCGGTATGCGCCGATCGCTTCGCCGGCGGCAGGTCCGCTGGTGAACATCAGCGCCGCGCCCGGCGCGGCGTGGTCGCGGAAGATCGGCCACATCGCGCGCTGATCGTCCGGCGTCAGGTGGAAAAAGCTGTTCCAGGCGATGATGCCCCCGAACCGGCGGCCAAGATGAAGGTCGCGCATATCGCCCACGATCCAGTCCTGGCCTGCAAAGCGCAGGCGACATCGATCGATCAGCGTCGGCGAGGAATCGACGCCCGTGACGGAATGCCCGGTTTCGATCAGGTGGCGCGCCACGGGCTGGCCGGAACCGCAGCCAAGATCGAGCACGGCGGCGCCCGGCGTCATCACCGCGCCGAACCTGTCGAGCCACTTGCGCTCCACAAGCCGGTTGCCCCGGTCGCTGTCAAAAGCCGCCGCATGGCGCTCATACAACGCGCCGATGGTCTTGGAGGACGGATGCCAGGACATGGATCGTGTTCCGTTACAAGGTCCGCACCATGAAGCATACGCCGTCATCGCCGTAGCTGGCGAGCTTGCCGGCCAGCGCCGGATCGTGCCGGGCTTCGAATCCCTGCCGCCGCCAGAAATCCGTCGAACCGTTGACCGCGACCAGCGACATCCGCGCCAGTCCCGCGCTGCGAGCCTGCGCCGCGAGCCGCGTTACGATCGCGGACGCCGCACCATGCCCCCTCGTCTCCGGCGCGAGCGCGAGGTCGTGGATGTAGAAGGTGGACGGCGACGGCGGCAATTCGCCCAGCAGGGAATTCAGCGCCGGCGGCCCGCCGCGCCACGGGTGGCTGACGACATAAGCCGCGAGCGCGCCATTGCGCGCCAGCACATGGCAGCCGTCCGGATAGAGCCGCAAGCGCTCGGCGAACACGGCCGCATCCTCCGGATAGGCCGGATGGATGCGCTCCGCCAGCGCGCCGACGGCGGGCAGGTCTGCGGACTGCATCGGGCGCCACGGGACGGATGTTGCGGGCATGACGAAGCTTTATCACAACCATCGCACCGGCCTCCAGCGGTCGGCTTTTCCATGTCATGGCCGGCACCCGGGTCCGGCTTCTCCGGCCCGAGCACAAGGCTTGTCCCGGCCGCTCATGTCTATAAAACCTGCGGCAAAGACGTGGATGCCCGGGACAAGCCTGGGCATGACGCCGCTGGATGAGTTCAAACATGACCAAACCGCTCGCCTCCCGCCTCGCTCTCGTCACCGGCGCCTCGCGCGGCATCGGCCATGCCACCGCGCGGGCGCTGGCGCGGGCGGGCGCGCACATCATCGCCGTGGCGCGCACGCAGGGTGGCCTCGAAGAACTCGACGACGCCATCCGCGCCGACGGCGGAACGGCGACGCTGGTCCCGCTCGACATGACCGACCATGACGGCATCGCCCGGCTCGGCGCGGCGCTGAACGAGCGTCACGGCAAGCTCGACATCCTGATCGGCAATGCCGGGCTCGCCGGCACGTCGTCCCCGCTCGGCCACACCGATCCCAAATACTGGGACGCCGTGATGGCGGTAAACACCACCGCGAACTTCCAGCTGATCCGCTGCATGGAGCCGCTGCTGCAGAACTCCGACGCCGGCCGCGCGGTGTTCATCACTTCGGGGATCGCCCACAAGGCCAACGCCTATATGGGGCCCTACGCCGCCTCGAAGGCGGCGCTCGACGCGCTGGTGCGGGTCTGGGCCAACGAGATCGCGACCACGCCGATGCGCGCCAACCTGTTCAGCCCCGGCCCCATCCGCACCCGCATGCGCGCCATCGTGATGCCGGGCGAGGATCCGCTGATGCTGGAGACGCCCGAGCAGGTCGCCGAATTCATCGTGCCGATGTGCGCGCCGTCGTGGACCGAGAACGGCCGGCTGTTTGACTATCCGTCGAAGACGCTGCTCAGCTTCCGCTCGCCGCTGGCGTGAGCGCCGCGGCCTATGACTTGCGCTTCGCCTTGTGGGCGAAGGGATTTGCCTTCTCGCGCAGCGTGATGCGGATCGGCGTGCCGGGCAGATCGAAGCCCGCGCGCAGGCCGTTCACCAGATAGCGCAGATAGGATTCCGGCACCGCATCGGCGCGGGTGCAGAACACCACGAAGCTCGGCGGCCGCGCCTTGGTCTGGGTGATGTAGTTGAGCCGCAACCGCCGCCCCGACACCGCCGGCGGCGGATTGGCCTGCGTCGCCTGCTCGAACCAGCGGTTCAGCGCGCTGGTCGGCACCCGCCGGTTCCACACCCGGTAGGCATCCTCGATGGCGCTCATCAGCCGGTCGATGCCCTCGCCCATCAAGCCGGACACCGCGACCACCGGTGCGCCCTTCACCTGCGGCAGCCAGTGATCGGCGGCCTCGCGCAATTTGCCGATCTGGTTCGGCGCACGCTCCATCAGGTCCCATTTGTTGACAGCGAAGACGATGGCGCGGCCCTCGCGCTCGATGAGATCGGCGAGGCGCAGATCCTGCTCCTCGAAACGGTTCTGCGCGTCCATCACCAGCACGACGACTTCGGCGAAGCGCACCGCGCGCAGCGCATCGGACACGCTGAGCTTCTCCAGCTTGTCCTCGATGCGCGAGCGCCGCCGCAGCCCGGCGGTATCGAACACCCGGAACGCCCGGCCCTGCCACGTCACGTCCACCGCGATGGAATCGCGCGTCGTTCCGGCCTCGGGGCTGGTGAGCAGGCGCTCCTCGCCGAGCAGATGGTTGATGAGGGTCGACTTCCCCGCATTGGGGCGGCCAAGCACGGCGACGCGGATCGGCCGCGCCGGGTCGCGCTCGTCGCCTTCGCCAGCGTCGTCCTCGCTCCCAGCGTCGTCCTCGTCGGACTCCGGTTCGGGCATCAGCGCACGCAAGGCGTCGTAGAGGTCGCCGAGACCCTCGCCGTGCTCGGCCGAAATCGGCACCGGATCGCCGAGGCCGAGGGCGTAGGATTCCAGCGCGCCGGTCTCGCCGTGCTTGCCTTCGCTTTTGTTGGCGACCAGCACCACCGGCTTGTTGGCGCGGCGGGCGAAATCGGCGAAGGCGCGGTCGGTCGGCATGAGGCCCGCACGGGCGTCGATCACGAACATCAGCGCGTCGGCGACGGCGATCGCCGCCTCGGTCTGTTCCTGCATCCGCGCGGTGAGCGATCCGCGCGCGCCTTCATCGAGGCCGGCGGTGTCGATGATGGTGAAGCGCAGGTCGCCGAGCCGGGCCGCGCCCTCGCGACGGTCGCGGGTGACGCCGGGCTGGTCGTCGACCAGCGCGAGCTTCTGTCCCACCAGGCGGTTGAACAGGGTCGATTTGCCGACATTGGGCCGGCCGATAATGGCGATGGTGAAGGACATGGATGATCCGTTCGCCCGTAACCGGCCGCAAGTCAATAACCGAACGTCAATACGCGGAGCCGCGAGCGGTCAGCGGCTGAAGGTGCCGCTCGGCAGCGGCGCCGGGAATGGTGACATCTGCTGCTGTTGCTGCGGAGGCGGCGGCGCGGCCTGCTGGAGCTGGGCCGGGGCCGCAGCATCGTCGGGTGGCGGCGCGGTGATGCGCTTGCGCTTCGGCTTGACCGCGGGCGCGGCCTCATCCGATTCCGCCGCGGGCGCGGCAGGTGTGGCGGCGCGTTTTGCGGTCGCCTTGGTTTTGGCCTTCGTCTGATGGTGCACCGGCGGCGGCGCTTCCGCGACCGGAGCAGCCTGCTCGGGCGGCTGCTCCTGCGCGCCCTTGTACAATTCCTTGGGAACACCCTGCTCGACGCCGGGAACGCCTTCCGGGAACACGGGCTTGCGTTCGCCGGGCAGCTTCTTCTTGGTGTCGAACACGTCCATGAGATCGCTCGGGTCGAAGCTCCCGCTGCTGCATCCACCCAGCGCGATGGCGATCGCGGTGAGGACGGTTGCGGCGATCAGGCGTTGCGAGAGGCGCATCGATCTATCTCATCCCACTCTGGCTCAAAGCGAAGCCCGGCATCCTCAGACGACTCTGGCGCATGCCCGATAAAAAAGACTTAGCTTTTCGCCGCCGGCGGCAACAAAGCCTGCAGGGCTTCCGCACGGCCACGCATGGTCGCGGGCGTGCGCGGATCGCTGCCGATCATGTCCAGCCAGCGCCGGGCAGCCACCGCGTCGTTGGCGCGCCAGGCCGACAGTGCCAGCAATTCGCGGGCGCTGTGCCGATAGGTGCGGCCCTCGCCGGCCGCGACCTCAAGCCGCTGGCGGATTGCATCGTAGGGTTCGGTTTCCAGCAGCAGCCCGGCCGCGCGGATGCGGGCGAGGTCCTGCTCCGAGACCGACATAGCCGGATCGTTGACGATGGCGTCATAGAGCTTGGCCGCGCCCTGCGGATCGCGTCCCGCCAGCTCGGCGGCGGCGCGCAGGCGCGCCAAAGCGCGATAGCCCTTGGCGCCATCGGCGCCGATCTTGGCGAAGGCCGCCTCGGCTTCCTCGCGCTTGCCCTGCTCGGACAGCGCCACGGCAGCCTCGAACGCGGAGCCCGCCTCGGCGGCGCGCTGGGCTTCCACATATTGATAGCCGCGCCAGCCGCCGACCGCGACCACGATCAGGATCGCGACGGCGATGATGACGATCGAGTACTTGTCCCACAGCTTCCTGAGCTGTTCGCGGCGCAGGTCTTCGTCTATTTCATTAAATATTTCAGACACTTATATGCCCTGCCCGACGTTCCAGTTTAAAATCATGGGATTGGTCGTCCGCCGCATCGACGGCGCGGCACCCCCGATGTGATGGCGGCGATACAGTATCGGTATGGCGACCGCAAGGCAAAGCCGCCGGACCGAACCGGTGATGCCAGCCGAGGCCATCGATCCCGGTCCGCAATCAGCCTTTCGGCTTCACGCCATAGACATGCTCCGGGCCCGGAAAGGCGCGGGAGCGGACCTCGCGGGCGTAGTCCTGAATCGCCGCCTCGATGCCGGGGCCGAGATTGCCATAGCGCTTGACGAATTTCGGCACCGTAGGCGACAGCCCCAGCATGTCCTCCAGCACCAGCACCTGGCCGTCGCAGGCCGCGCTCGCGCCGATGCCGATGGTCGGGATCGGGATGACCTCGGTGATGCGCTTCGCCAGCGGTTCGGCCACGGCCTCCACCACCACCGAGAACGCGCCGGCCTGCGCCACCGCCACGGCGTCGTCCTGGATCGGGCCGCCGTTGCCGCCCTGCTCCAGCCTCAGCGCCTCATCCTTGCCCTGCGACCGGAAGCTGCCGAGGGTATTGATCGACTGGGGCGTGAGGCCGATGTGCGCCATCACCGGAATGCCGCGGGTGGCGAGGAACTCGATGGTCTCCGCCATCCGCACGCCACCTTCGAGCTTCACCGCGCCGCAATGGGTCTCCTTGAGGATGCGCGCGGCGGAATGGAATGCCTGCTCCTTCGACGCCTCGTAGGAGCCGAACGGCATGTCCACTACCACCAGCGACTGCTTCGAGCCGCGCATCACCGCGTGGCCCTGAAGGATCATCATCTCGAGGGTGACCGGCACGGTGGTCTCGAAACCGTGCATCACGTTGCCGAGGGAATCGCCGACCAGAATGATGTCGCAATAACGGTCGACCAGCGCCGCGGTGTGGGCGTGATACGACGTCAGCATCACGATGGGGTCGCCGCCCTTGCGCTTGAGGATATCGGGCGCGGTCTTGCGCTTCACCGCAGTCTGCACGGACATGTCTTAAACTCCAATCACGGGAACGCCGATAATCAGGGGATGGAACGCGAAGGCCAGCGCCGCATAGGCGACGAGACCGACCGCGACCGCAATGACATCGTTGCCGACGCCGCCGACCGGGATCGGCGGCGCGCCGGGATCGCTGCGGCGTTTCAGCGAGATGCGGTCGTAAACCGCCCAGGCCAGCACCGAACCGAACAGGATGATCGAGCCGAGATCGCCGTTGGCGAGAAGATGCAGCACGGCCCACAATTTCACGCCCGCCAGCATCGGATGCTTCACGGCGATGTAGATGCGGCCGCGGATATAGGACGCCACCACCAGGATGACCGCCGGCAACATCAGCCCCACCGCGAGATGACGCATGGCGACGGGCGGATACCAGACGTTGATCCAGCCCGTGGCGCGATAAAGGCTGAACCCCCAGGCGGCGAGCGCGATCCCCGCAAGCGACACCAGCGAATAGACGATCTTGTAGCCGCCCTCGCCGAGCCGGGCGATCAGCGCGGCGCGCGCGTCCCGCATCGTCGTCAGCGTATGCGCGCCGAGGAACAGCCCCAGCCCGGCGATGAGAAGCAGCAAACCCATGTCCTCGACCTCCCGCTCCTCGACCTCCCGCGCGATCCGCGAGACAATGACTTCGCGGGGCGCAACGATTGAGAGCCGCGTTGCGAAGCGTTTCCACGGCGTGGACGATCCTGATAGGGTCCCGGCCACGCCGTGCTCGGGTATCATTTTTAGGGTCCCGCGCGCAATGCCGCTTCCGCACCCTCACCCAGCATCCGCTCGAAGCTCATGAAACATATCGTCGCCGCCGCGTTGATAGCCCTCGCCGCAACCACCGGCGCATACGCCCAGACGGTGGACTGGCCGCCACGGATCGTGAAAATCGTGGTGCCCTACGGGCCCGGATCGACGCCGGACCTGGTGGGGCGGATCGTCGCGGACGATCTGCAGGCCCGCCATCCCGGCTCCAGTTTCGTGGTCGAGAACAAGCCCGGCGCCGGCGGCAATATCGGCACCGACGCGGTGGCCAAGGCCGCGCCCGATGGCGCGACGCTCGGCATCAGCCTCGGCGGCCCGCTCGCCATCAACACGCTGCTGTTCTCCAAGCTGCCCTACGATCCGTTCCGGGACATCGCGCCGGTGACCCTGCTGACCTCGCTGCCGAGCGTGCTGGTGGTGCCGTCAAGCCTCGGCGTCGGCACGGTCGCCGACTTCGTCGCCGCCGTGAAGCGCGACCCGACCAAATTCGCCTTCGGTTCGATCGGCGCCGGCTCGCTGTCGCACCTCACCATGGAGGCGATCGCCCAGCGCGCGGGCGTGACCATGGTGCACATTCCCTACAGCAGCTCACCGCAGGCGATGACCGCGCTCATCCGCGGCGACGTCCAGGCCGCGTGCCTGCCCGCCATCGCCGTGACGCCGCAGCTCGCCGGCGGCGCGGTGAAAATCCTCGCGGTGGCGACCGCGCAGCGCTCGCGCTTTCTTCCCGACGTGCCGACGCTGAAGGAAAGCGGCATCGACGTCGAATCCGACGCCTGGAACGCGCTGATCGCTCCCGCCGGCACGCCGCCCGCGATCATCGCCCGGATCAACGACGAGGTGCGCGACACCCTGACCAAGCCGAGCGTGCGGGAGCGGCTGGAAGCCCAGCTCATCGAGCCCGCGCCGTCGACGCCGCAGGAACTGCGGGCACGGATGGAAGCCGAGATCAAATTGTGGGCCGAGATCATCAAGGCCCGCGACATCAGGATCAACTAAGCCGAAACCGGCGGCAGCAGCGGAGGCCAGTCATGACCATCTCATTCGAACGCAGCCACGACATCCTGATCGATGCGCCGCCACAGGCCGTGTTCGACTACGTCACCAATCCGCAATCGTGGCCGGAATGGATCAGCGCCACGCACCACATCGACAGCGCCAACCGGCCGCTGACGCTGGGCGAAACCTTCCACGAGACCTGGCACATCCGCTCCGGCGACGTACCGATGGACTGGACGGTGACGACCTGCGACAGCCCGCGGCTGTGGATCGTCCGCGCCGACACCGCCTTCATGGGGCCGATCATCATCCAGTACACCTGCGAGACGGTCGACGGCCGCACCCGCTTCACCCGCACCACGCAGAACCCGGAACGGCCGAAGTCACCGACCGACGACCAGATCGCGCGCATGGACGCGGAAGCCACCACCGCGCTCGGCAACATCAAGGCGAATGTCGAGCGGCGGGTGAGAGGGTAGACAGTCTCTCTTTTGATAGAAGCGAGACCCGTCATTGCCGGGCACAGCCCGTCTAAGAGGGGCGTGAACGGCCTTATGCCCCCGGCAATCCACCTGCTTGAAGCAACTCTTTTATGATGGATGCGCGGATCAAGCCCGCGCATGACGATCCAAACAAACTGCTAAGGCGCGGCTTCCGCCGTCTCATTGGCCGAGCCCTCGGCGCGCACCCGGTGCAGCTTGGAAGCGTCCACGACATCGTGCACCAGCCCGAGCCGGGCGAGGCCGCGGATGATCCAGCCGTTGAGATCGAACTCATACCAGGCGTGGGAGATGTAGGCATCGCGCGGGAAGCGGTGGTGGTTGTTGTGCAGACCCTCGCCGAAGGTCAGGACGGTCAGGATCAGCTCGTTGGTGGAATGATCCTTCGTCTCCCCGAAGCGGCGATAGCCGATGCGATGGCAGACCGAGCCGACCGCGACGCTGGACATCACCATCAGGTAGCCGCGCAGCAGTCCCGCGAACAGCACCGTTCCCATCATGCCGTGGAAACCGCCGAAGGCGTAGCCCCATACGCCGGGAATGACCACCAGCGACAGCATGTACCAGAACCAGCGGGTGCGCGTGAACATCATCACCATCGGATCGGCCAGCATGTCCTTGGCGTAGACGCTGTTGTCGGTCATGGTGTCGTCGAACAGCCAGCCGTTATGAGCGTGGAGCCAGCCCTTGAGCCGGGTGGCGAAGGTCCAGCCCTTGCCGTCGAGATAGGGACTGTGCGGATCGCCGACGTCGTCGGCATAGAGATGGTGGCGGCGGTGATTGCCGACCCATTTCAGCAGCGAGCCCTGCCCCGCCATCTGCGCCGCCGCGCACAGCAGGAACTTGACCACGACGTTCGGCTTGAAGCTGCGGTGAACCAGCATGCGATGCGCGCCGACGCCGATGCCGATCGTCGTCACCGTGTACATGATCGCGAACAGCGACCACTGGATCCAGGTGACGCCCTGCAAGACAGCCCACATCAGCCCGGCCACCGAGCCGCTGAGGAAAATGCCCATCAGGATGTAGCTCTCGACCAGCTTGGCGTGGACCAGCGGGCCGCCGACGATGACGCCGGGCGGCATGTCGGGATGGACATCGGGATGAACATCGGGATGGCTGGGCGCCGCGGCGGCTTCGATGTCGTGATAGTCGGCGACGGACATCTGACGGGCTCCGAAGGCGATAAGGTTAACGCGCTGTTAACCACGCTAGCCCGGAAGTCGGGAATCGCCAACGGGCAAAGTCGGATGCGGAGCCTGCCGATGACGCATGGTCCATCGCGCGGACGCGGCGCAGATCGCATGGCCCGCGCACAGGCCGGATCGCGCGCGGCCTCTCTTTTTTCCGTTGCATCAGGGACTTGCGCCCGGCCGTTCGCCTCCATCGCGAACCAGCTTCATCAACCTGTCATCATCGGCTGAGGAAAATGGCCGGCGCGCGGTCAAGGTTCGGCCGTGAGCCGCGTCAATGCTTCTTCTTCACGTCCTTGACGCTGGAGAAGACGATGCCCTCGGCGCGCTCGCGGGTGTAGTCGAGATAGAACTGATTCTTGGCGAGGAACACCGGATCGCCGTCGACGTCGTCGGCGACCCCGGAATTGTTGGCCGCGACAAAAGTATCGAGCTTCTTGCGGTCGTCCGACGAGATCCAGCGCGCCAGCGCATATTCGCAGATCTCGAATTCCACCGGCAGGGCGTATTCGGCGTCCAGTCGCGCTTTCAGCACGTCGAGCTGCAGCATGCCGACCACGCCGACCAGCGCCGGCGCGCCGTCACGCGGCCGGAACACCTGCACGACGCCCTCCTCCGACATCTGCTGCAGGGCTTCCTTGAGCTTCTTCGCCTTCATCGCATCGGTGAGGCGGACGCGGCGCAGGATTTCCGGCGCGAAGGACGGCACGCCGACGAAGGTCAGCTCCTCGCCCTCGGTCAGCGTATCGCCGATGCGCAGCGTGCCGTGGTTCGGAATGCCGACCACGTCGCCCGCATAGGCCTCGTCGGCGATCGCGCGGTCCTGCGCGAAGAAGAACTGCGGCGACGACAGGCTCATGTTCTTGCCGGTGCGCACCAGCTTGGCCTTCATGCCGCGGGTCAGCTTGCCCGAGCACAGGCGCGCGAAGGCGATGCGGTCGCGGTGGTTGGGATCCATGTTGGCCTGGATCTTGAACACGAAGGCGCTCATCCGTGGATCGGCGGCCTCGACCTTGCGCTTGTCGGCCTCCTGCGCGCGCGGCGGCGGCGCGTAGCGGCCAAGACCTTCGAGCAGGTCGCCGACGCCGAAATTGCGCAGCGCCGAGCCGAAGAACACCGGCGTCAGATGGCCCTCGCGGAAGGCTTCGAGGTCGAACGGCTGGCAGGCCTCGGAGACCAGTGCCAGTTCCTCCTCCACCGCCGCGGCGTCGAGACTGGGGTGCCGCGCGGCGAGATCGGAGATGGCGATCTGCTCGGCCTGCCCGGTCTTGGCGCCGCCACCCTCCAGCAGGCGGATGCCGCCGGTGGCAATATCGTAGGTGCCGAGAAAATCGCGGCCGCGCCCCACCGGCCAGGTCATCGGCGTGGTGTCGAGCGCCAGCGTCTTCTCGATCTCGTCCATCAGGTCGAACGGGTCGCGGCTCTCGCGGTCCATCTTGTTGATGAAGGTGATGATGGGAATGTCGCGCAGGCGGCAGACCTCGAACAGCTTGCGGGTGCGCGCCTCGATGCCCTTGGCGGCGTCGATGACCATGACCGCGGAGTCCACCGCCGTCAGCGTGCGGTAGGTGTCCTCGGAGAAGTCCTCGTGGCCCGGCGTGTCGAGCAGGTTGAACACCAGCCCCTCGAACTCGAAGGTCATCACCGAGGTGACCACCGAGATGCCGCGCTCGCGCTCGATCTTCATCCAGTCCGAGCGGGTGTTGCGGCGCTCGCCCTTGGCCTTGACCTGCCCGGCGAGATTGATGGCGCCGCCGAACAGCAGCAGCTTCTCGGTCAGGGTGGTCTTGCCGGCGTCGGGATGGGAGATGATCGCGAAGGTGCGGCGGCGGGCGACCTCCTCGGCGAGGGGCGCACGCGCGAGGGATTCGGCGGTGATGGCGGTGTCGGTCATGGTGGCGAGCGTTTGGCAGGGAAACGCGGCGGGATCAAGGGAGCCATGACCGGCGACGGCTGGCATCCCTCGCCCCACCGGGGCATAATTCGACCGCGAGGACGGCCTCGCGCTTCCCCCCACATTCGCAGGGACGGCCCTGCCAGGAGATGTTTCGCCATGGCATGGACGCTGCTGCTGATCGCCGGCCTGATGGAAATCGGCTGGGCCATCGGCCTGAAATACACCGACGGATTCACCCGCCTCGTTCCCTCGGTCCTCACCCTCACCAGCATGATCGCCAGCGTGATCCTGCTCGGGCTGGCGCTGAAGACCCTGCCGGTCGGCACCGCCTATGCGATCTGGACCGGCATCGGCACGGTGGGAACCGCCCTGCTCGGCATCTGGCTTTTGGGTGAGCCCGCCACCGCGCTGCGCCTCGCCTGCATCGGGCTGATTGTCGCCGGGATCGTCGGCCTCAAAGTGGTGACGTGAGCGCCGCCGGCGTGGCCCGTTCGCGGGCCACGTCGTTCAACGCCAGCCCGCCAGCGTCACCGCGAAATAGGTCGCGGCCGCCACCAGCGCGGCAGCCGGGATCGTGAAGATCCAGGCCCAGACAATCGAACCCGCCACATTCCAGCGCACCGCCGACACGCGTCGCGCGGCGCCGACGCCGACGATGGCGCCGGTGATGGTATGGGTCGTGGATACCGGAACGCCGAGGAAGGTCGCAGCGAACAGCGTCGCCGCGCCGCCGGTCTCGGCGCAGAACCCCTGCATCGGGGTCAGCTTGGTGATGCGCAGGCCCATGGTACGCACGATGCGCCAGCCGCCCATCAGCGTGCCCAGCGCCATCGCCGCCTGGCAGGCCAGCACCACCCAGAACGGCACGCTGAATTCGCCGCCGAGGAGGCCCTGCGAATAGAGCAGCACCGCGATGATGCCCATGGTCTTCTGGGCGTCGTTGCCGCCATGACCAAGCGAATACAGCGAGGCGGAGGCGAATTGCAGGATGCGGAAGGCGCGATCCACCGCGAACGGGGTCGAGCGCACCGAGGCCCACGACACGATAGCCGTGAGCAGCAGCGCCAGCAGGAAGCCCACCAGCGGCGACAGCACGATGGCGAGCAGCGTCTTGGTCAGGCCGCTCCACACCGCGACCGAAATCCCCGCCTTGGCGATGCCCGCGCCGAGCAGGCCGCCGACCAGCGCGTGCGAACTGGACGACGGCATGCCGAGCGCCCAGGTGATGATGTTCCACATGATCGCGCCGGTCAGCGCGGCGAAGATCACCTGCGCATCGATCACCTCGTGATGGATAATGCCGGTGCCGATGGTCTCGGCGACGTGAAGGCCGAAGATCGCGAAGGCGATGAAATTGAAGAACGCCGCCCACGCCACCGCATAGTGCGGCCGCAGCACGCGGGTGGAGACGATGGTGGCGATCGAATTGGCCGCATCGTGAAGGCCGTTCAGGAAATCGAACAGCAGCGCGACGGCAATCAAGCCGATCAGGATTGGAAGGCCGAGCGAAGCGTCCACGGTCTGATCCCGATCTTAAACCTGCTCGATCACGATGCTGTTGATCTCGTTGGCGACGTCGTCGAAGCGATCGGCGACCTTTTCGAGATGCTTGTAGATTTCCGCGCCGACGATGAAATCCATGGCGTTGCCGTCGCGGTGCTTGACGTAAAGGTGCTTGAGACCGATGTCGTTGAGGTCGTCCACGCGGCCTTCGAGCCGGGTGATTTCCTCGGTCATCGCCGTCAACGTGGCGACGTTCTGGCCCATGGACTGCATCAGCGGCAGCGCACGGCCGACGAGCATGGCGCATTGGACCAGGATGCTGCCGATCTCTCGCATCGGCGGCTCGAAACTGCGCACCTCGAACAGCATGACGGCCTTGGCGGTCTGCTGCATCTGGTCGATGGCGTCGTCCAGCGCGGTGATGAGGTTCTTGATGTCGCCGCGGTCGAATGGCGTGATGAAGGTACGGCGCACCGCCGTCAGCACCTCGCGGGTGATCTGGTCGGCGTCGTTCTCGAACTGGCTGACGCGCTGGCAGTAAACCGGGGTCTCCTCGCCGCCCTTGAGCATGCCCTCGAGCGCCTCTGCGCCCAGGACCACCTTCTGGGAGTGCTTGGCGAACAGGTCGAAAAACCGCTCCTCATGGGGCAGCAAGCGGCGGAACCAGCCAAGCATCGTCTTTCTCCGGCATGACAGAAGGCGTCATTCTTCTGTCATAAACCGTTCCCGACGCCAACGGGGGACCGGCAGCGACAAAACCGACGTCATCCACCGGTTTAATGTTTGTCGATCACGCTGGAAAAACAGAGAGTTACAGCGATCGTTTGAAGATGTGAGCGATTTCGCCGATGATGCCGCGTCGGAAGGTGAGGACGCAGATCACGAAGATGGCGCCCTGGATCACCGTCACCCACTGGCCGAATCCCGCCAGATACTGCTGCATGGCGATGATGACGAAGGCCCCGACCACCGGCCCGAACACGGTGCCGAGGCCGCCGACCAGGGTCATCAGCACCACCTCGCCCGACATGGTCCAGTGCACGTCGGTGAGCGAGGCGTTCTGCGCCACGAACACCTTCAACGCGCCGGCGAGGCCCGCGAGGCTGCCCGACAGCACGAAGGCCAGGAATTTGTAGTGGTCGGTCTTGTAGCCGAGCGAGATGGCGCGCTGCTCGTTCTCGCGGATCGACTTCAGCACCTCGCCGAACGGCGAGTTGATCGCCCGGTAGATCAGCAGGAAGGCCAGCAGGAAGATCGCCGTGACGACGTAATACAATGTCGTGGTGTTCGACAGGTCGAGGAATCCGAACATCCGGCCCTGCGGGATGCCCTGGATGCCGTCCTCGCCGTGGGTGAACGGCGTCTGCAAATAGATGAAGTACAGCAGCTGCGACAGCGCCAGCGTGATCATGGCGAAGTAGATGCCCTGCCGCCGGATCGCGATCAGGCCGGTGACGACGCTGAGCGCCGCCGCGCCGATGACCCCGAGAACGATGCCGATCTCCGGCGACACGCCCCACACCTTGAGGGCATGGGCCGCCACATAGCCGCCGGTGCCGAGGAACATGGCGTGGCCGAACGACAACAGGCCGCTGTAGCCGATCAGCAGATTGAAGGCGCAGGCGAACAGCGCGAAGCACAGCGCCTGCATCACGAAATAGGGATAGAGCCCGCTGACCGGCACGATGGCCAACAGCACCGCCATGATGACGAAGGCGACCATCTCGTCGCTGGTGGAGCGGCCCTTGGCGGGCGCGGCGTTGTCGGTGATCGTGCTCATATGCGTGTCCTCGATCCGAAATTCGCCACTAGCTCGCCCGCCCCGTAAGGCCCGTCGGCTTCACCAGCAGCACCAGCACCATCAGCACGAAGACCACGGTGTTGGAGGCTTCCGGGTAGAAATACTTGGTCAATCCCTCGATCACGCCAAGGGTGAAGCCGGTGATGATCGAGCCCATGATCGAGCCCATGCCGCCGATCACGACCACCGCGAACACCACGATGATGAGGTCCGCGCCCATCAGCGGCCGCACCTGGTTGATCGGGGCCGAGAGCACGCCCGCCAGCGCGGCCAGGCCCACGCCCAGTCCGAAGGTCAGCGTGATCATGCGCGGCACGTTGATGCCGAAGGCGCGCACCAGCGTCGGGTTCTCGGTGGCGGCGCGCAGATAGGAACCAAAGCGCGTTTTCTCGATCATGAACCAGGTGGCGAGGCACACCGCCAGCGAGAATATCACCACCCAGCCGCGATAGATCGGCAGGTACATGAAGCCGAGATTGACGCCGCCCTTGAGCAGGTCGGGAATGGCATACGGCAGGCCCGACGAGCCGAAATAGTTCTGGAACAGGCCCTGGATGATCAGCGCGAGGCCGAAGGTCAGGAGCAGGCCGTAGAGATGGTCGAGGCCGGTCAGCCATTGCAGCATGGTGCGTTCGAGCAGGATGCCGAACGCGCCCACGATCAGCGGCGACAGGATCAGCGCCCACCAGTAATTGATGCCGGCGAGATTGAGCAGGAAATACGCCACGAAGGCGCCCATCATGTACAGCGCGCCATGGGCGAAATTGATGATGTTGAGCATGCCGAAAATCACGGCGAGCCCGAGGCTGAGCAGCGCGTAGAACGAGCCGTTGATCAGACCGACCAGGAGCTGGGCGTAGAGGGCTTGCATCGTACCGGTTCTCTCGCGCGATCAGGAGAACGGACGTCCGGCGGCGGACCGCCGGACGCCTGTCGTTGCTCGATTACTTCTTCAGCAGCGGACAGGTGCTCTTGTCGAGCGCCGTGAACGCCTGGTCGGCCGGGATGGTGGCGACCGTCTTGTAGTAATCCCACGGTCCCTTCGACTCGGCCGGGCTCTTGACCTCGAACAGATAGGCCGGGTGGATCTTGCGGCCGTTCGGCTGGATCGTGCCCTTGCCGAACAGCGGATCGTCGGTCGGCATCGCCTTCATCGCGGCGACGATCTTGGCGCCGTCATGGGAGTTTCCGCCCTGCGCGTCCAGCACCTTCAGATAGTGCAGCACCGAGGAATAGACGCCGGCATTGACCATCGTCGGCATGTTCTTGTTCTTCATGCGCTCCTGGAAGCGCTTGGAAAACGCGCGGGTGCCGTCGTTGAGATCCCAGTAGAAGGTCTCGGTCATGTTCAGGCCCTGGGCGACGTTGAGGCCGAGGGAGTGCACGTCGGTGATGAACATCAGGAGGCCGGCGAGCTTCTGGCCGCCCTTGACGATGCCGAATTCCGACGCCTGCTTGATGGCGTTGATGGTGTCGCCGCCGGCGTTGGCGAGGCCGATGACCTTGGCCTTCGACGCCTGCGCCTGCAGCAGGAACGAGGAGAAGTCCGAGGTGTTGAGCGGATGGCGCACGCTGCCGAGCACCTTGCCGCCGAGCGCCGTCACCGCCGCCGTGGTGTCGCGCTCGAGCGCCGAACCGAAGGCGTAGTCCGCGGTGAGGAAGAACCAGGTGTTGCCGCCGGCCTTGGTCAGCGCCGAACCCGTGCCGTGGGCCAGCATGTAGGTGTCGTAGGTCCAGTGGATGGTGTTCGGCGAGCACTGGGCGTTCGAGAGGTCGGAGGTGCCCGCTCCCGAGTTCAGGAAGATGATGTTCTTTTCCTTGACGACGTTGTTGACCGCGAGCGCGACCGACGAGGTCGGGACGTCGGCGATGACGTCCACCTTGTCCACGTCGATCCACTGGCGCGCAACGCCGACGCCGATGTCCGGCTTGTTCTGGTGATCGCCGGCGAGAACGTCGATCTTCCAGCCCTTCTTGGTCAGGCCGGAATCCTCCACCGCCATCTGCGCGGCGAGAACCGAGCCCGGACCGCCGATGTCGGCATAGAGTCCCGACTGGTCGCTCAGCACGCCGATCTTGGCGGTCTTGTCCTGTGCGAAAGCACCGGTGCCCGCGCCGAACACCAGAGCGGCACCCAGCATCAAAGCCGAAATTCTTGCTTTCATAATTCCTCCCTCAGTCCTGCTTGACTTCGTATGGTGTAGTCTTGGTCGTCGATCCGGCGCTCACACGCCGAGATAGGTATGGAGTTTCTCCATGTTGGCCTGGAGTTCGGAGTTTGCGAACGCGTCGATGATCTTGCCGTGCTCGACGATGTAAAAGCGGTCGGCCACCGTCGAGGCGAAGCGGAAATTCTGCTCCACCAGCAGGATAGTGAACCCCTCCTGCTTGAGCCGCGCGATCATCTTGCCGATCTGCTGGATGATAACCGGGGCGAGGCCCTCGGTCGGCTCGTCCAGCATCAGGAAGCGCGCGCCGGTGCGCAGGATGCGCGCGATCGCCAGCATCTGCTGCTCACCGCCGGACAGCTTGGTGCCCTGGCTGTCGAGACGTTCCTTGAGGTTGGGAAACAGCTCGAAAATCTGGTCGAGCGTCATGCCGCCGCTGCGGATCACCGGCGGCAGCATCAGGTTTTCCTTGACGTCAAGCGTCGAGAAGATGCCGCGCTCCTCCGGGCAGAACGCGACGCCGAGACGCGCGATCTTGTCCGACGACAGGCGGATCA